>NZ_JOBX01000040.1:0-67096 GCF_000720645.1 Streptomyces sp. NRRL S-378 | reverse complement strand
CCTCTCTATTCGTCGGCAGGGTCAGATGTGTATAAGAGACAGGGTGTGGAGGCAGTGACGGGGGCGGGGGCGATGCCGCCCCCGCCGCGTCATTCAGTGCTCACAGAGGGAGAACTCCCGTTCGTAGAGTTGCTCGTTGTGCTCGTCGACAAAGAACTTGCGTTCCTGCATGAGCTGTTCGCGGAACTCCTTCGCCTGCGCGAGCGTCATGGTCGAGGTCTCGGACCACGGCTGCTGCGGCGGCACATCGGAAGTGGAGACGATCCTTTCCGACGGGTCCACCAGGAAGAACGCGAGGATCTTGCGGTGTCCCGGACGGGTGGCGTCCGCGAGGCGGAACGAGCCGACGCGGTGCTGCAGGATGTTCGGGAACGCCAGGCAGCGGCCCGCCGGTGTCGGCGCCGATCCCAGGAGCTGGTTCAGCGAATCCTCGTCCTCCAGGCCGTAGACCTCCCGCAGCCCGTCGTCGTCGTTCTGCTCGTAGTCCGGGTCGTCGAGCGCCGCCCGGAAACTCAGGCTGCTGTCGGTGATGTTCTCGCTGTCCCAGTAGTAGATGCCGGTCGAGACGATCCGCTCGTTGAGCATCCCCTCGACGTGCCAGGAACCGCCGGAGTATTCCGGCTTCTCCGGTGTCAGCTGGATGGTGGCGAGCTTGACGATGACCTGCAGGCGGCGGCCGCGCAGGTCGACCCGGGTGGAGGCGTCGGGCGACCCGGGCGGGGTGAAGTCCGGGGCGTCGGGGACGACCGGGCTGCGGTTCTCCCACCACTGGTCGTGCGCCTCCTCCCACTCGCGCATGGCCGCCTTGTGGGCCTCGGGATCGCTGTAGTCGGACTTGTTCGGGTACTCCGGCTCCGAGTCGTACCACCCGTAGGGATCGGCCTCGATCCGCAGGGGCCGCGGATGGCGCAGATCGGTGAGCACGTTCTCCCACAGCGGCAGCATCCGCGCGAACAGGTCCGGCAGGACGGAGACCAGCTCGTGGTGCGTCTCGGGGTGGACGTTGTTGACGTAGGAGCGGAAGGCGACATCGCCGTCCTCACTGACGTCGACGTCCGTGGGCAGCCACTGGAACTGCTCCGAGAACTCGTACTTGGAGTAGCGGTTCGTCGGGTTCCGCCAAGCCTCCTCGGGGGCGCCGCTCACTTCCTTCACCAGGCAGAACATCGACGGATGCACCAGATCCAGTACCTGGCCGTCCGATCCGGGGTGCCAGTCCTGCTCGGCCTCGGGAACCTCTTCCAGGACCCGGACCGCCTCACGCAGCCGGGACCTCAGCTCGTCGTCGACCAGCGTGTCCGACTGCCAGACCCCGTCGACGGCGGACACCTCGACGCCGGTCCGCTCGTCCCGCAGCGCGGCGTAGTGCGCGAGTTCGGCCAGCACGTACCGGACCTGCGCCTCGGTGAGCCCCTGGGCGACCGCCTCCCGCGTCCACGTGGCGACGATGCCGGCATCGTTCATCTTCTCGAACCACCCCGGCTTCGCCCGAATGTGTGCGCTGCACTCGATCATCTCGAGTTCCCGCAGCGTCCGGGGCGTCGCGAACGCCAGGGAACGGGAAGCGTGAAAGGGCAGCGGGAAAGCAGACAAGCCGGTCAATTCTCTGGGTCCTCCGAGTCGGTGTTCGGTGGCCGGAAGAATACGTCAGCCCACTGACACCACAGCCGCGGTCTCCATCGCCGCCACGGGCCCGTTCAGGTCCCCGAGGACAGGAACTGATGAGCGCCGCGCAGGGTGGTCCTCAGCCCGCGCTGCGTCGCCCTACTGTCGAGGCGGACATCGAGGGGCCCGGGAACCGAGCTTCCGGCCCGCAGACCCATGGGCAGCCGAGAGTCGTCGAGCCCGTCGCGCCGGGCGATGAGTACGCCGAGTTCGTGGCGGCTCAGAGCCTCGCCCCCGCCGAGGTGGTGCGTTCCGGTCGCATCGCCCGACGCCAGTTCCAGGAGGGCCGCGGCCAGATCGGTGACGTGCACGGGGCAGCGGAGGTCATCGGTGAACAGGACGCCGGCACGCGTGCCGGCGGCGAGCTGATGAACCACGCGCTCGTGCTCGGACTGCCCGTCGCCGATGATCAGGGAGGTGCGGGCCACCACGGCGCCCGGATGCACGAGCCGGACCCCCGTCTCCGCCGCGGCCTTCGCCGCCCCGTACGGGGTGAGGGGATCGGGCGGGCAGGACTCGTCGTACGGGACGCCGGAAGTGCCGGAGAACACGGCGTCACTGGACACATGGATCAAGCGGCTGCCGCAGGCCGCCGCGGCCAGCGCGAGGCGGACGGGTCCCTCGGCGGTGACCGCCCAGTCCGCCCCACCGCTGGATGCGTTGACGACCGCACGAGGTGCGACCTCGGCCACGACCGCTTGGGCGCGTCCGGGATCCCGCAGGTCGAGTGCGTGCCAGGCGACCGCCGTTGTGCTCCCGGGCGCGGTCGCGTAGGTCGCGGCCGTCCGGTGACCGGCCGCCACCGCCTGCCGGACGAGCTCGGCACCCAGGAACCCGGAACCACCCACGATCAGAACGGTCATGAGGGCACGCTCAGACAACGGAAAGCAGGTCCACGACGAAGACGAGCGTGGAACCCGCCGGGATCAACGGCGAGGGGGACTGCTTGCCGTAGCCGAGGCGCGGGGGAACGATGATCTCGCGCCGTCCGCCGACCTTCATCCCCCGGATGCCCCGGTCCCAGCCCTTGATGACCCTGCCGCCGCCCACGGCGAACTTGAACGGCTCGCCGCGGTCCCAGGAGGCGTCGAACTCCCGCCCGGACTCGAAGGTGACCCCGACGTAGTGGACCCGGACGACCCTGCCCGGCTTCGCCTCGGGCCCGTCCCCCACCACGAGGTCCCGGACCGTCAGCTCCTCGGGGGCCTCACCTTCCGGACGCTCGATCACGGGCCTCGTCGCTTCATTCATCGCAGCCTCATCACTCTCTGCCGTGATCCATCGCCCGCGCGGTGGATGATCACGCTTCCTGGAACGCCGGTCGACCGGAGTACATCAAACCGCACCCGCTCGTCACGCGTGCCGGGACGACAGGTCCTCGCTCCGGGCGATCCGGGCCCGCCAGGTGTCCTCGAAGTCCTCGAAGTCCTCGGCTAAGGCCTCGAAGTCCGCGGCGCGGGCGAGCCGGGCCTTCGCCGCCGGCCTGCCGCCGACATGCGCGCGCTCAGGCCGCTGCGTCCGCCGCACGGGCGCGGATACGGCCGGCCGCTTCGAGTCGGGACAGCCGCCGGTGTTCCCGGGAGGCCCAGCGCCGGACGCGGTCGGGGTCGAGGGGTGTGCCGTGGCCGACGTGGAGTCGGTTGGGGTTCAGCGCGAGCATCCTCCGCAGGCTGGCGAGGTTGAGCAGGGGGTCGTCGTGGAAGGGGGGGTTGGCCGGCCGGCCGCCGACCAGACCGAAGAAGGAGTTGGCGATCAGGTCGCCCGCGACGAGGTCTCCCCGGCCGGTGAGGACGGAGACCGATCCCGCGGTGTGACCGGGCGTCGGCATGATGCGTGCGGTGACCCCGAAGTCCTCCAGATCGGTCTCACCGGTCACGAGCACCTCGGGTTCGAACGGTTCGACCCGCATGTGCAGGTGCTTGTTCCGGGCCATGAGGCGGCCCATCGGGCCGGTGGGCAGGTACGGTTCCCGGGCCCGGCCGGCACGGAACGGACCGAGGTCCGCGACGTGTCCCGCGATCGGCGCCCCGGTGAGGCGGTGCAGTTCGGCAGCGGAGCCGAAGTGGTCGATGTGGCCGTGCGTGACGACGATCAGCGACACGTCGGTGGGGTCTACACCGTGGGCGGCGACCTGCTCGTAGATCTTTCGGCCGCTGCCGGGCGTTCCCGCGTCGATGATGACGGGCCGACGGCCCAGCAGCAGGTACGCGTTGATGTTGTGCCGGCCCATGACAGGGATCGGGACGACCTTCGTTCGGGACACGTTCTCTCCTCGGGCATGACTGTTCCCCGCCGCGCGGTCGTCCGCGGGCGGTCGGACGGACATCGCGGTCTAGCGGAAGCGGCGCCGGTATTCGGCGGGGGTGGTGCCGAGGCGGCCGCGGAAGGCACGGTGCAGGCTCTCCACGGAGCCGAGGCCGCTGAGGGCGGCGATCTCGGGCAGGGTGTGGCCGCTGTCCTGGAGCAGCCGCCGGGCGGCCTCCAGTCGTACGGATTCGACGTAGGCGGCCGGTGTGATGCCGGTGCGCCGACGGAACAGCCGGGCGAAGTGGCGCACGCTCAGGTGCAACCGCGCGGCCAGGGCGTCGGCGGACAGGTCTTCGGTGAGATGATCACCGATCCATACGCGCAGATCGTCGATCCGGTCGCCGGGGTCGGCCGGAAGCGCGAGCGGGACGCTGAACTGGCTCTGGCCGCCGGCACGTTTGACGTACATGACCATCGTGCGGGCGGTGGCCAGGGCGAGTTCGGGTCCGTGGTCCTCGGTGACCATGGCCAGGGCCATGTCCATCCCCGAGGCGATGCCGGCACAGGTCCACAGACGGCCCTGCCGGATGAAGATCGGGTCAGGGTCGACGGTGACACGTGGGTGGTCGGCGGCCAGTCGCGCGGCCGTCCGCCAGTGCGTGGTGGCGGACAGGCCGTCCAGCAGGCCCGCCGCGGCCAGCAGGTGCGCGCCCGAACAGACGGAGGCCAGCCGGTGGTCACCGGGTGCCACCGCACGCAGCCAGTCGACGATCGCGCCGTCGACCACCGGCTCCACTCCGTGGTCGTGCACGTGGACGGCACCCGACACCAGCAGGGTGTCCACGTTGCCGGCCACCTCGTCCAGCGTCAGGTCGGCCATCAGCCGGATCCCGCCGGCGGTGGCCACCGGCTCACCCCCGGCGGTCGCGATGCGGACGGTGTACCCGGGCCGTGCGGTGCCCGCGACCCGGGTGGCGACCGAGAACACCTCGGCCGGCCCCGTGACGTTGAGCAGTTCGACGCCGGGAAAAGCGGCGATGACGACCCTGTGCGGAGGAAGCATGTCCCGATCATGTCGCCCCGCTGTGAGGGCCGCAATGACCATGTTCTGTCAGATCCGGACACCCGCCCTGCGCATGCGCATGTGCATGCGCATGCCCCGGCCCCGGCCCGGTCCTGCGCATGCCCAGGCCCCTGCCCCGGCACATGCGCAGGCCCGGGTCCGGGCCCGTCGGACAGTTCGGTGTCGGCCCGGTCCAGAAGCCACGCGGTGGCCGTTCCGGGGTCTGCAAAATGGTTTGAGCTCGGGCGCCGGCACCGACAGGATCGGAGAAGACCGATGAGTTCTTCCCGACGCCGCAGTCTGTCAGTGTGACCGCCACGCGCGGAGGACACTCACAAGACGGAAGGCACCATGGCCGCACCACACGAAACACTCACCCTCTCGCCCGACCGCGTCACCGCCGTGCTGCGGATTCTCGTGCTGTCCACGTTCGTCGTCCTCCTCAACGAGACGATCATGGTCAACGCGATCCCTCGGCTCATGCGCGATTTCGATGTCACCGCGGCCGCCGCAGGATGGCTGTCGACGGCATTCATGCTCACCATGGCCGTCGTCATCCCGGTGACCGGGTGGTTCCTCCAGCGCGTGACGACCCGAACCGCCTTCGGTCTCGCCATGGCACTGTTCCTCGCCGGTACGGTTCTGGCCGCGGCCGCGCCCGTTTTCCCCGTCCTGCTGGCTGCCCGCGTCATCCAGGCCAGTGGCACCGCCGTCATGATGCCGCTGCTCATGACGACGCTGATGACCCTCGTGCCCCCGAGCGACCGCGGCCGTGTCATGGGCAACATCACCCTCGTCATCTCCGTCGCACCCGCCCTCGGCCCGGCCGTGTCCGGTGTGCTGCTGCAGCTGGGGTCATGGCGCCTGCTGTTCCTGGCCGTGATTCCCGTCGCCGGTGCCATGGCCATATTCGGCCGGCGTGAACTGGTCAACATCGGCGAGCCGCAGGCCACCCCGATCGACTGGTTGTCGGTCCCTCTGGCGGCAGCGGGCTTTGGCGCCCTGGTCTACGGCCTGAGCGGGCTCGGTGCCGAGAACGCGGCCCGGGCCGCCGTACCCCCGGTGCCCATCACCCTGGCCGGCGCCGTGCTCGTAGGCCTGTTCGTGTGGCGCCAGCTGGCACTTCAGCGCTCCTCCACCCCGCTGCTGGACCTGCGGGCACTGGCGTCTCGTCACTTCTCCATGGCACTGGGCCTGATGTGCCTGTCCTTCATGGCCCTCATGGGTGCGTTCATCCTCCTGCCGATATACCTCCAGGAGGTGTGCGGCCTGACCTCACTGCAGACCGGGCTGCTCCTCATTCCGGGCGGCCTGACCATGGGCCTGCTCGGACCACAGGTCGGCAAGCTGTACGACCGGTTCGGCGCACCACGCCTGGTCGTACCCGGAGCCGCACTCACGGCGCTCTGCCTTGCGCTGTTCGCCCTCACGGGCGAACGGACCTCGCCGTGGCTGGTGCTCGCCCTCCACGTGGCCTTGAGTGCGGGCATGGCGTTCGTCTTCACCCCCGTCTTCACCTCCGGTCTGTCCGTCCTGCCGCCGCACCTCTATCCCCACGGCTCCGCCATCCTGGGCTCGCTCCAGCAGGTCGCCGCCGCCGCCGGCACGGCCCTGGTCATCAGTGTCATGTCGGGCCACGCGGCCACGGCAGCAGCCGAGGGCGCCGACCCCACCGGCGCCCTCGCCACGGGCATCCGGTGGGGATTCGGCATCGGCGCCGTGATCGGGGCCCTGGCCGTGCTGGTCGCTCTGCTGATCCGTACCCCGCCACCGCAGCAGCCCTCTGTGCCGGAGACCCAGGACGAAGGCGGCACCGGGACGAGCAAGACCGCCCACACATCCACCTGACGCCGTCACGGCGAGCACCGGGCCGATCATCCGGGGACTTCGACGAGTCTGCCGGGGAGGTGAGGTCCGGTCCTCGCACCGGACCTCATCCCTCCAGAAGAAGCCGAGCCGCTTCGGGGAGTAGCTGACCAGGAGGTTCTTCGTCTCCTGGTGGTACGGCACCTACACCGATGATGACCTGGGAAAACGGCAGTGGTTTCGGTTTTGGCGGAGGCTGGTCCGGAAATGGTCCGGATCCTGGTCAGGACGCTGAGGTCCCCTTGTCTCGCCGATTGTGCTCCGAGGCCCCTGTTGCCGTGCATGCGCCGGCGGAGGCGCGTACGCCAGGCGGTCCGCAGACCAGGCTCTTGCGATCAGGTCGCCGGGCCGACTCTGTGCGTGGCCGCCCGGTTGCCTCGTGCGCGCTGTGTGCCCTGCCTGTGCCGCCCCTGCCCGACGGTCGGCGGACCCCCGGAGGATTCGTGTCGGTCGCTTCTCGTCGGGTTCACGAGCTCCTCGCCGACGGGGTGGTCTGGTGACGCCGTACGGGAGCGCAGTGGCGGGACTTCCGGCCGGGTTGGGCGCCGGCTCACCGTGCTCAACCGGTTCAGGCAGCCTGGAGGCCAGGAGCCGGCCGTTCAAGGCCGTTGACCAGAGGACCGAGATCTTGTGGGGCCCGCGATTCGCCGCACGCCGGCTCGGCTCCTCACGCGCCGAGGTCAGCCCTCCCCAGCCGTACGGATGCTGCGAACCGGGCTCCTCGCTGCAGCTGCAAGCGGACCAGACCGACCAAGGAAGCGCTGCTGTAAGCCGTGCTGGTGCGCAGGCTTGAGGCGATCGCCGCCCAGACCGCGCGTCTGGCTGCCGAGATGGAGCCCGCCGACGCCTTTTCGCCTGCTTCCGCCTGGTTGTCGAACAGTCCGCGGGCAAGAACGAGTTCGCCCAGGCACGTGCCGCAGCCGGCTGGAGCCGTCCGCCCCGACCTTGGCCTGCCGGAACTGCTCGCCCTGCTGGCCGACACCAGCACGACGATGGAGCACCTCGGACCAGACCCGGCGTCCCGGCAACGGATCTTCAATGTGATCTTCGACGGACTCCGATCGCACTGACCGACCACGCGCCGCGCAGGCCGTTCCCTTGCCAAAGGGAAGGAGGGCCCGGCAGCCATGAGGGCAGCACCGGAATCGATCGTCCAGGCAACGGATTTCTGTTCTCTAGAAGAACCCGAGCTTCTTCGGCGAGTAGCTGACCAGCAAGTTCTTGGTCTCCTGGTGGTACAGCAGCTGCATCCATCCTGCGGAGCCCGGTGTCCGGGTCATTGCGGGACAGGATGATGACCTCGACCAGCGGATCGAGGGGCTCCGCGAGGTCGTTCAGCGACAGCAGGCGCCGGACGAAGGGGAAGGCCACCCCCTTGTCCAGGACGTCGTCCACGTGGGCCTCCTGGTACCTCCGGTACGCGTCCTCACCCTGCTCCCGGAATACCGCGTCGCAGTCGGCGAGGTCGAACAGGGCGCTGGAGGCGATCCCGATGACGACGCGGTCGGACAGGACGTACTTCATCTCGCCCCCTGCTGGCACACGTGCAACACATGTGCGCCCCCTGCTCGGTGACCAGCTGCGCTCCGGGCGCCCGCGTCTCGTTCGCTCCTCCGAATAATGGACGGTGGCCGTCCTTCTCCGGTATCCCTTCGCGCCTCCGTGTCCCCTCGGGGTGTCAGGGATCCATCCCGCGACGGGGATGTTCGTGACCACCACGTCCCCAGCCGCGGCAGCAGGTGCCACCGCCCACGGCTACCCCCGCCAGGGCGGGAACCGAGAGCTGAAGAAGGCGATCGAGGGCTACTGGAAGGGCATCTCACCGAACCCGGCAGTGCCGCCGGTACGGCCGAAAGATCTGAACCGATACCGGGAATCAGGCCGCGACGAGTTCCTGCTCGCGGTCCGGCGTCTTGACCTTGGGCTTCTTGTTCGGCAGCGAGAGCCGGAAGACCTTGTGCCACGCGGAGAACACCTGCTTGGGCAGCGGCCCGGTGACGTACTCCAGCTCGTACTTCTCGAACAGCGCGCGCACCTTCACCGCGACCTCGGCGTACCGGTTGCTCGGCAGGTCCGGGAACAGGTGGTGCTCGATCTGGTGCGACAGGTTGCCGGTCATGAAGTGCATGGCCCTGCTGCCGCTGATGTTCGCCGAGCCCATCATCTGGCGCAGGTACCACTGACCGCGCGTCTCGCCCTTGATCGACCGGCGCTCGAAGACCTGAACGCCCTCGGGGAAGTGCCCGCACATGATCACCGAGTGGGACCAGATGTTGCGGACCAGGTTCGCGGTGAACGTGGCGGCGAGCGTGGTGAGGAAGGACGGGCCCGACAGCAGCGGGTGGATCACGTAGTCCTTGAGCACCTGCTTGCGGATCTTGCGGCCCACGGCCTTGGCCCGCGCGCGGAACTCAGGGTTCTTGCGGCGCCGCTTGTGCAGGTTCTTGCCGAGCTCCAGGTCGTACGCTGCGATGCCGTACTCGAAGAAGCAGGCGTTGATGAAGTTCCACAGCGGCTGGCCGAGGTGGAACGGGTGCCACCTCTGGTCCTCGTCGACGCGCATGATGCCGTAGCCGAGGTCGTTGTCCTTGCCGATCACGTTGGTGTACGTGTGGTGCAGCTCGTTGTGCGAGTGCTTCCACTGGTCGGCCGGCGAGACGTGATCCCACTCCCAGGTGGTGGAGTGGATCTTCGGGTCCCGCATCCAGTCCCACTGGCCGTGCAGGATGTTGTGGCCGATCTCCATGTTGTCCATGATCTTCGCCACGGACAGCCCGGCGGTGCCGATCAGCCACGCGGGCGGGAAGATCGAGAACAGCAGCACGCCCCTGCTGACCAGCTCGAGCTTGCGCTGCGCCGAGATGACCTTACGGATGTAGGCGGCGTCTTTCTCGCCGCGGCTGGCGATCACCTCATCCCGGATCGCGTCCAGCTCGCGGCCGAGCTCCTCGATCTGCTCCGCGGTCAGGTGGGCGGTGGGGTCGATGGCGGTCAAGGTGCTCCTACCGTTCGATGTCGCAGGGGCCCGCCGCGGCGGACACGCAGGTCTGGATGAGGACGCCCGGCTCGGCCTCGGTGATCTCGCCGGTGCGCAGGTCGCGGACGGCGCCCGCCTTGAGCGGCGTTATGCAGCCGAAACAGATGCCCATGCGGCACCCGGAGGGCATGAGCACGCCGGCCTCCTCGCCGACGTCCAACAACGGCGTGGCGCCGTCCGCGTCGACGGTCTTGCCGGTGGCGCTGAACGTGACCTCGCCGCCGTCGCCGTCGCCGGCGACGACGATGCCGGGGCGGAAGCGTTCGGTGTGCAGGCGCTCTTCGACGCCGTGTTCGCTCCAGAACTCTTCGGCGGCGTCGAGCAGGCCCGCGGGCCCGCAGGCCCAGGTCTCGCGCTCGGCCCAGTCGGGTACCCGTTCGTCGAGACGGGCGATGTCGAGCACGCCGTCCGTGTCGGTGTGCACCTCGGTGAGCCGCAGCTTCTTGGCCGCGACCAGGTCGTGCAGTTCGTTGCGGAAGATCACGTCTTGCGGCCGTGGCGCGCAGTGGACCATGACGACGTCGTCGAAGTCGATGTCGCGCAGCATGCCCATCACAGGCGTGATGCCGCTGCCGGCCGTCAGGTAGAGCACCTTGGCGGGCTTGGCCTCCGGCAGTACGAAGTCACCGGTCGGCTGGTCGAGCTGGACCAGCGTGCCGGGCTTCGCCCTGCGGACCAGGTGGTTGCTGACCTTGCCGTCCGGGATCGCCTTCACGGTGATCGTGACGCGGCCGTCCTGGCGGTTCGTCGGCGAGGTGATGGAGTAGGCGCGCCACAGGCGCCTCCCGTCGACGTCGACCCCGATCCGCACGTACTGACCGGCCGTGTGACCGCGCCAGCCCCTCCCCGGCCTGATCACGATGGTCGCGGCGTCACCCGTCTCGGGGTGCACGGCCTCGATGCGCCCACGCAGGTCAGCGCCCGCACGCAGCGGGCTGACCAGGTCGAGGTAGTCCGACGGCAGCAGCGGCGTCGTGATCATCTCCAGCAGTTTCCACGCCCTACTGCGGAGGGCTGTACTCGTCATGGCTCCAGCTTGCTGCGCCTCAGGGCGTAAGGTCCTGACCGTAGGACGTGAATCTGATCGGCGGAATTGTTCGCAGGGAACAAAAACGTGAGCCATGTAACCCGGAGGGCCAGCGAGCTGGCCCTGGATGAGACGACGGTCACCGTACTTCGGGCCGCACTGAAGACCACCGCCGGCGAGGTCGTCCAGGCGATCATCGACGAGGTCCCTCCCTACGCCAACGCCCTTTCGGGCCGCATGGGCGCCACCATCCGCCGCGCCGTCCGCACCGCCCTCGGGCACTACCTGGACCTCGCGAGCGGGAACGCCACGGGCGGCGATGGCGGTGACGCGGCTTACGAGCTGGGCCGCGGCGAGGTGCGCGACGGGCGTTCGATGGACGCCCTGCTCAGCGCCTACCGCGTCGGCGCCCGCGTGGCCTGGCGATGCCTGGCAGCGGGGGCGGTACCCGCAGGTCTGCCCGCCGCCGAGGTCGCCAAGTTCGCCGAGCTGACCTTTGCCTACATCGACGAGCTCTCCGCCGCGAGCGCCGCGGGCCACGCCGACGAACTGGCCGCCCGGGGCCGGGACCACGAGCGCCACCTGGAACACCTGGCCCGCGACCTCCTTGCCGACGCGAGCCCGGACGTGCTGCTGGCCTCTGCTCAACGGGCCGGGTGGCAGCCTCCGGTTTCGCTGACCGCGGTCCTGCTGCCCGCCGCCCAGGCCCGGCCTGCCTACCGCGCGCTCGACCCGAGCACCCTCGTTCTCGACGATCTGCCGGACGCCACCGGTGTGCTGCTCGTCCCCGATGCCGACCGGTCACATCTCTTGCGGCAGCTGACCGACCGCACCGCCGTGGTCGGCCCGGCCCGGCCATGGACTCGTGCATCCGCCTCGTACGCACGAGCCGCACGCGCGCGCTCCCTCTCCTCCGATATCCGCGACACCGAGGACCACCTGCCCGAGCTGGTGCTGAGCGCCGACGTGGACGTGCTCGCAGACCTGCGTGCCCGAGCCCTCGCACCGTTGCGGACCTTGCCTGTCGCGACCGCACGGCGGCTGGAGGAGACGTTGCGGGAGTGGCTGTTGCACCAGGGTAGGCGGGACGAGGTGGCGGCGGCGTTGTTCGTCCATCCCCAGACCGTCCGGTACCGGATGTCGCAGTTGCGGGAGCTCTTTCCGGATCTCGCATCGCCACACCGGGTCCTCGAGCTGACGCTGGCGGTCGGTCTTCGGGTCAGCTGACGCGTACCTCGACCGTGGGGAGAGGGGCTGGATGAACCGGAGGAACAGAACGAGTCGACACCCGTGTCGAGCGGGTCGAGCCGACGGCACCTGACGGCGAATGCCCAAGTCAGGCGCCGTCTTTCCGGCTCTAAAAGAAGCCGAGCTTCTTCGGGGAGTACGACACCAGCATGTTCTTCGTCTGCTGGTAGTGCTCCAGCATCATCTTGTGGGTCTCGCGGCCGATGCCGGACTGCTTGTAGCCGCCGAAGGCGGCGTGGGCGGGGTAGGCGTGGTAGCAGTTCGTCCAGACGCGGCCCGCCTGGATGGCACGGCCCGCGCGGTAGGCCGTGTTGACGTCCCGGGTCCAGACGCCCGCGCCCAGGCCGTACGCCGTGTCGTTGGCGATGCGCACCGCGTCCTCGAAGTCCTCGAAGGAGGTCACCGACACCACCGGCCCGAAGATCTCCTCCTGGAAGATCCGCATGTGGTTGTCGCCCTCGAAGACGGTCGGCTCGACGTAGAAGCCGCCCGCGAGCTCGCCCTCCAGTTCCTGGCGCCGTCCGCCCGTGAGGAGCTTCGCGCCCTCCCGCCGGCCGATCTCCACGTACGACAGGACCTTCTTCAGCTGCTCCTCCGAGGCCTGGGCCCCGATCATCGTGTCCGTGTCCAACGGGTGCCCCGGCACGATCAGTTCGGTGCGCGCCACGGCCGCGTCGAGGAAGTCCCCGTACCGGCCGCGTTCGATCAGGGCCCGCGACGGGTTCGTGCACACCTCGCCCTGGTTGAGCGCGAACATGGTGAAGCCCTCCAGGGCCTTGTCGCGCAGGTCGTCGTCCTGCGACCAGATGTCGTCGAAGAAGAGGTTCGGGCTCTTGCCGCCGAGTTCCAGTGTGACCGGCTTCAGGTGCTCGGCCGCGTACTGCATGATCAGCCGGCCCGTCGCAGTCTCCCCGGTGAAGGCGATCTTCGCCACGCGCGGGCTCGACGCCAGCGGCTTGCCCGCCTCCTCACCGAAGCCGTTGACGATGTTCACCACGCCCGGCGGCAGCAGGTCCGCCACCAGACCGAGCCAGTAGTGGACGGAGGCCGGGGTCTGCTCGGCCGGCTTGAGGACCACGGTGTTGCCCGCCGCCAGCGCCGGGGCCAGCTTCCACACGGCCATCAGGATCGGGAAGTTCCACGGGATGATCTGACCGACCACACCCAGCGGTTCGTGGAAGTGGTAGGCGACCGTGTCGTCGTCGATCTGGCTGAGCGCGCCCTCCTGCGCCCGCAGCGCGCCGGCGAAGTAGCGGAACTGGTCGATGGCCAGGGGCAGGTCGGCCGCCAGGGTCTCGCGCACCGGCTTGCCGTTCTCCCAGGTCTCCGCGACCGCGAGGGCCTCCAGGTTCTGCTCCATCCGGTCCGCGATGCGCAGCAGGACCGACGAGCGGTCGGCGGCCGATGTCCGGCCCCAGGCGGGCGCCGCCGCGTGCGCCGCGTCCAGGGCCCGTTCCACGTCCTCGGAGGTGCCCCGGGCGACCTCCGTGAAGGTCTGGCCGTTGACGGGGGAGGGGTTCGCGAAGTACCGGCCGCGGGCGGGCGAGACGTATTCGCCGCCGATGAAGTGGTCGTAGCGGGACGCGTACGACATGAGCGCCCCCTCGGCGCCGGGCGCAGCGTAACGGGCCATGGTGTCCTCCCCTTGCCGGGCGCCGGCCGCCGTCGGACAGCGCTCGGGTGGAGGCTAGGAGCGGGCAGGTTGCGGATACGTTGCGGGCCGCCCGCGTCCGCCTTCGGGCCGTGCGCCCAGCTCGCGGTCCAGGGCGCGTACCCGGGCCAGCGCGGCCGGCCTGCCCTCGGGCGGCAGAGCCGTCGCCAGCGCTCCCCACACCTCCGCGTCGTCCGCGCCCCACGCGCTGCACACCCAGTCGGCCAGCAGCCCCGCGTCCGCCCGGGCGATCAGGGCCGCCCGCGCCTGGTCCTCGATCCGCCGGCGCAGCCGGACCACCCCGGGCGCCGTCGAGGCCGGCAGCAACGGGCCCGGATAGTGGTCGAGGGCCGCGGAGACGGCGCCGACCGCCAGCCGCTTCGTCAGGGTGGTGAAGTCCGCGTCCAGCGGACGGGCGGGGCGGTAGGGGCGTGACAGCGGCGCCGCCGGCCCCAGTAGCGCGCGCAGCCGCGACAGCTCGGCGCGCAGCGTCACCGGTGACACCGACTCGTCCTCGTACAGGACGATCGTCAGTTCCTCGCCCGACAGGCCCTCGGGGTGCGCCGCCAGCAGGGCCATGATCTCGCTGTGCCGACGGCCCAGCCGCACCTGCCGGCCCCCGGTCACCAGCATGGCCTCGTCCCGGCCGAGAGCGGTGAGGGTGTCCCGCGCCGCGGGCGGTCCCTCGTCGAGCAGGGCCAGCCGGTCCTCCGCCGCCCGGGCCACCGCCCGTACGAACGCCAGCGAGTGCGCGTGCGCGAGGCCGTCGCCGCCGGTGATGTCCACCGCGCCCAGCAGCCCGCCCGTCCGCGGATCACGCACCGGCGCTGCCGCGCAGGTCCACGGGTGTACCCGACGGCTGAAGTGCTCGGCGCCGAAGACCTGCACCGGCTCGCCCACCGCGACCGCCGTGCCGGGGGCGTTCGTCCCCATCGCGCTCTCCGCCCAGCGCGTCCCCGGGACGAACCCGAGGCCCTCGGCCCGCCGCAGGGTGGCCGGTTCTCCCTCCACCCAGAGCAGGCTGCCCCGCGCGTCGCACACGGCGAGCAGGTGCGCCCCGTGCGCGGCGAACGCGCCGACGAGATCCCGGAACAGCGGCATCACCCGGGCCAGCGGGTGTTCCTCCCGGTACGCACGCAGATCCGCCCCCGTCAGCTCCACCCGCGGCGCGCACTCGGGGCTCAGCCGGGCCCGCGCGCACCGCCGCCAGGACCGCGCTATCACCGCCCTGACCGGTGCGTCCACCCGCCCGTCCCGGGTGAACACGGCGTGCGCCCGGCGCAGTTCGCGCGAGCGGGCCGCAGGGTCGGCCCCGTCCGGGAGTGCCACCGACGGATCCCGGTCGCCCATGTCGCCCTCCCGTGGTGCCGCGGTACCTGCCCGGAGCGCCCCATCGTCGTCGCGGCACCGCACCCCGGCAAGCGGTACGTCGGCCAGGGCGCGGGCACCGCTCCGGCCGGATCCGGGCGGTACGCGGGGTGCGGTTGCCGGACGGTACGCGGCCGCCGGGCCCCAGGGAGCCGGACCGTACGGGCGCCGGGCGCCGTACCGCGGCCGCCGGCTGCTGCGGGGCCGTCCCGGCACGCCCCACACCGCCCGGACCGTCCCACAACGCCCGGCCCGGCCCGCCCAGGCCCGTCCCACGAGACCCGGACCGTCGCACAACGCCCGGCCCGGCCCGTCCCACACCACCCGGACCGGGGGGTCTGCGCCCGGCGGGTCCCGGCCGCCCGGGTCTCGGCCCGGCGGGTCCGCCTCCAGCGCCGACGCGGGGTCCGGGGCCGACGGCCCGATGGGATCCACCGCCCCGCCCGCGGCGGTACGGCCACCAGCGGCCCTCCCGGCCCGGCCGGATCTGGCGGCCGGCCTCCGCCCACGTCCAGCGGGCCCGGACCCTGCGCAACACCGGAGCCTCCTCGTCCGCCCGGGCCGCGGCCAGTGCCGCCCGGGCGCGGGCCGGCGTGATCCGGTCCGGCGTCCAGTCGGTCTCCAGTCGTCCTCCGGCGCCGCGGCGCCCGGTCCCGCTGCGCCTTCCGCCCGGCTGCCGGGAACGCGTGGTCGTGACGGTGCGTTGAGGGGGGTAGTGGTCGACGTCACATGGAGGTGTCCGTAGATGTCCAGTCGCGGAAAGGTCGCGGTTGCCGGAGTCGCGGCAGCCATCGTGTTGTTCTGGACCGTGGGTTTCTGGGCGGGCCTGCTGGTCCTGATCGGGGTGCCGGCCGCGGCCTACCTACTGCTCGATTCGTCGCAGCGGCGTCGGGTGCGCGGTCTGTCCAGGAAGCAGCTCGGTCGCTGACGGCGGCGCGCGGTGCAGGGCGCGCCGCGCGCGGCCGATGTGCGGCGCGGGCCGGTCCGAGGAGTGGCCGGGCTCCGGCTGGTGTGCGGAGCCCGGCGTGCATGGCCGCGGGGTGAGGGCATGGGGTGTGCGTGGGGCGCAGAGTGCCCGCGTGCCCACCGAGCGGACGGCCGGCCCGGCCGGCCAGCCGGTTCAGGCCGCGCCGCTCACGACGACCTGAGGGAGATCCGCTTCGAGCAGCATCTGGGACGCGTGGTCGACGAGGTTGCGGAGGACCGGCTGGTAGGCCTCGTCGCCGCCCAGCTCGTCCAGGATCCGGTAGGCCTCCGCGCGGAAGCCGTCGATCTCGGCACGGTAGCGGTCGAGGGCGTGGGGCGTGCGGAGCAGGCTCGCCAGTTCCCTCCTGGCCTGGTGCGACCGGCTCGCGGCGGCGCACAGTCCCAGAACGTGCTCCCGGGAGAGGGGTGACGCGTCCTCGAGGACGGAGGCGAGCAGGTAGGTCACCGTGCCGTTGGCCAAGTCCTCGTCGCGCCCGGACAGGATGTCTTCCTGGTCGTTGAAGATCTGCCACAGGATTCCGAAGATATAGCCGAATTCACGCCAGAGTTCGACCTTCTCGCTCGTGGTTCCCGAGAATAGGGCGGCCATCGCGGTGATCATGCCGAAGGGGGCGCCGGATTTGCCGCGGTACGTCTCCACCACAGATGCGCGGGAGGCGTTGCGAATGTCCCCGCGCATGTCGTCTATCTGGCCGTCGGCCCCGATGATCCAGCCGTGCAGGATCTCGTTTATGAGAGCGCCGCGCGTCGCCTCCGGGAGATCTTGCGCCAGGACGATCTGAATGGGGAGCGCATTGCCGGTGATGACGGCGGCGAGCAGTGCTTCGTCCTCGGTGAGGGCGCCCGATATGGACGCGCCGTCGGCATCTGCCAGGTCATCGAGATAGCAGGCCGAGGTCCACCACAGCAGGTGCACCGCCGACAACGGGACGGCCGGCCCGGGATTGCCCGTCTCTATGGCGTACGTGAGCAACGGGAGCACTGACAGGGGATGTCTCAGTTTCCGCTGCTCCAAGAGCTTGGCCACGCAGTTCCTCGTGGTCGCGGCGACCGGGCCGAGTCGGTCCAGAGCGGTTTCGATCTCCGTATCGATGTCCTGCGCGACCTTCCGGTGCAGGTCCAGATACGACATGGAATTCAAGAGTGGCCTCCGTCGTGGAATGAGCGTGGGGGTGAGGTGCGCACCCTTTGAGCCGTGTGACTGGCCGATTCGATCATTCCGGAGGAGGGGGATCCAGAGCGATTTTCAGCCGGTGTGGCTGAATCCCATTAGTTGACTCGTTAAACTACCGTCGGTAACAAATATTTCACGCCATTGAATCGATTAGTAATAGCCATCCATCAAGGTGGTCGCCCACTCCGGCTGCCGCAGTTCGCCGCGTGGCCCGAATTCGACCATGTAGGGCTTCAGATCGAGTACAGGTGTGCCGTCCACGGCGTCGAGGCCCTCCACGTGGACGTCCAGCCCGTCGACCTTCACCACCCGGCACCGCGATACGCCCAGCCGGTTGGGCCGGTTCTTGCCGCGCTGCGCGAAGATGCCGACCAGTGGCCAGTCCGGGTTGTTGCGCGGGTGCCGCGCACCCGTCTCGACCCTATCGGCCGGTACCCGGTCGAAGTGGTAGACGACTTCGACGTGGGAGAAGTCCTCCAGCCCATAGAGGGCCTCCGGACCGAAGCGGTCGCCGTCCAGGCGGATCACCGCCGTCTCCCGCCCCCAGTCGTCGTCCACGACGTCGGCGCGACCGCCCACGACCACACCCACCGGCTCCGACTCCACCATCGTGTCCCCCCTCGTACCGTCGCTCGTGCCCACGCCGTTCGTCCGCACATCGCGCTCCGTCCCTGCCCGTGCGTCGCCGTGCGCCCTTGTCCGTGCACCGCCGTGCGTCCGTCCGCGCACCGCCGTTCGCCCTCGTCCGCGCACCGTCGTTCGTCCGTGCCGGGGCCCGGTCCGGGGGCGGGTCACACCGGCCGGACCGCAACGCCGTCGAGCGCCGCCAGCAGGTCCGGCAGGTCGGGATCCCCCTCCCGGGGGACCGTGAGCACCTCACCCGGCTCCTCGTCCAGGAGGACGAAGGCCGCCTCGCCGGTACGGGCCACCAGTGACCAGCCGGGCCCGTCCGCGCGCAGGGTCCGGGCCCCCTCGCCGGCGAAGGAGGACCGCACGCGGCCGGGCGGCGGCGGGGTCCGCGTGTACTCCAGCGCCTCCTCCAGCACACGCGCCATGCCGGGGTGCGCCGCGGCCGCGGCCCCGCCGTCCGTCGCCACGCGCTCGCGCCAGTCGGCCCATTCGCGGGCGATCTGGTCCGCGCCCAGCCGTCGCTGCACCGGGCCCCAGGCCTCGGCCGACGGCGGCGTCAGCGGCACCCGCCCCGTACTGTCCGCACCCTGCTCCGGATCGTGCGGTTCCGGGATCCCCGGTGCGGCCACGGACAACTCCACCGGCCAGCCCGCCAGCGAGACCACGATCGTCCGCTCGTCGGGCGACAGGTCGTACTCCATGCCGCAGTCCCAGGAGGCGATGGCCGCGGCCACGAGTGAGACGTCGTCGACGACGACCGTCCAGCGCGCGCCCTCCTCGTCCTGGCCCAGCACCAGCCCGTACCCCTCCCGGTTGGGCGCCACGCCCAGCAGGGAGCAGGCCTCGGGGAAGTCGTCCCCCAGGAAGCCGGGGAACTGCGCGGGGGTCAGGAGTACGGCGGTCAGCACGTACAGCGAGCCGCCACCCTCGTCGTCGGACACCTGGCCTCCAGCTTGCTCTCTCGTCGGCGCACCTTAACTAGTGGGTAACCCGTGCGTCGAGAGCTTGCGGGCCACGATTTCCAAGGCTGCTACCTGCACGTAGAGTTGGGGACCCGCCACAGAAAGGGACACCCGGTGCAGCGTTACGACCGGCTGAAGGAGATCCTCCGGCTCGACCCCGACAAGGACTTCCTCGCCATCTACCGGCTCACCGCCACCTACGAGTTCCCCTGGGACTTCACCCGTGCCCTGGAGCTCGCGCTGTTCCGGACGTACGCCGTCCCCAGCATCGGCGGCCTGCTGGCCGAGACCGCCGAGTTCACCGAACGCACCCAGAAGCGCTACGACGACACCGCACTGCTCCTCGACGCGGTCGTCGAGCACGGCTTCGACAGCGACACCGCGCGCACGGCGATCCGCCGCGTCAACCAGATGCACCGCAGCTACGACATCTCCAACGACGACATGCGCTACGTCCTGTGCACGTTCGTGGTGATTCCGGCACGCTGGCTGGACGCCTACGGCTGGCGTCCGATGACCCAGCACGAGCGCCGGGCGAGCGCCAATTATTACGCCACGCTCGGCCGGCACATGGGCATCACGGACATCCCGGGCTCCTACGAGGAGTTCGAAGCGACCCTCGACGCCTACGAAGCGGCCCACTTCGGCTGGGACGAGGGCGCCCGTGCGGTCGCCGACTCCACCCTCGACCTGATGGCCTCCTGGTACCCGGCGCCGCTCGCCCCCGCCGTGCGCCGCGGGGGCATCGCCCTGCTCGACGACTCGCTGATCGACGCCTTCCGGTACGAGGCCCCGCGCGCCGGAGTCCGGAAGCTGGTGAAGGGTGCGCTGAGGCTGCGGGGCCGTGCGGTCCGGCTGCTGCCCCCGCGCCGCACCCCGCACTACGCCCGCCAGAACCCGGAGATCAAGGGCTACCCCGGTGGCTACGACGTGGGTGAGCTCGGCACGTTCCCCGGGCACGGCTCGGGCGGCTGCCCCGTGCCCCATCCGCGCCGGCCCGCCGGAGCCGAGGCCCAGCCCCCGGCCTGATCCCGGGCACCTCTGCGGGCGCCGGGGCCGGTGCCGACGTACGGGCGTACCGGCCGACGTACGGGCGTGCCGGGGCCGACGTACAGCGTGCCGGGCCGGGCCGGTGCCCGGCAGCGCGTGGAGAGATGCGCGTGGGGATGCGCGCGTGGGGACGCGCGTGTCAGGACCGACGCGCGGCCAGTGCCAGGAAGCGGTGGTCCTCGTCCGCGTACGAGGTCAAGTCCCAGCCCGCGGCGGCGAGCAGCGGGCCGAGGTTGTGCTCGGCCCGCAGGTCCTGCGGGGTCAGCTCGCGGCCCTGGCGCGCGGCGAGCGCCGCCCGCCCGATCGGGTGGAAGAGCGCGAGCCGGCCGCCGGGCCGGACCACGCGCGACAGCTCGCGCAGGTTCGCCGCGGGATCGGGCAGATGGGCGATGAGACCGGCGGCGAACACCGCGTCCAGCGCCTCGTCGCGCAGCGGCAGCCGGGCCACGTCGGCGAGCAGCAGCGCGCCCTCGGCGGCGCGCCCGGCCCGCTGAGCGGCGGCCAGCATCTGCGGGGTGAGGTCCACGCCGAGCACGGTCCCCGCGGGTCCGACGGCCGCCCGCAGTGCGCCCAGGGCGCGCCCGGTGCCGCAGCCCGCGTCGAGCACGCAGTCCCCGGGCTGCAGCCCGCACTCCGCCACGGCGGTGGCGAAGGCGGGGCCGTCCTCCGGAAACCTGCGGTCCCAGTCGGCTGCCCGCACCCCGAAGAACTCCTGCACGTGCGTGTGGTCTTCGCTCATGGGCCCATGATCCCCCACCAGTGCACGTCCGGGTGTCCGTGGACCGTGCGCAAGGTGGCGCGCGGGGTGATCGAAGGTGAACGTAGCTCTGTCATATTCCAGCACTTCCAGCTGCTTTCGAAATGCGCCCCCTGTTCGCGCCCTCACCCGGACTAGCGTCCGGTGGCCATGGGACACCTGGGACATCTGGACCACGCCGCCTACGGCTGGCTGACACCCGTGCTGTCATACGTGATGGCATCGATCGGCGCCGCCCTCGGGCTGCGCTGCACGGTCCGCGCGCTCGCCGCGACCGGAGCCGTCCGCCGCAACTGGCTCCTCACCGCGGCCTCCGCCATCGGCACCGGCATCTGGACCATGCACTTCGTCGCGATGCTCGGCTTCGAGGTCACCGGTACCGAGATCCACTACAACGTGCCGCTCACCATCCTGAGCCTGCTCGTCGCCGTGCTGGTCGTCGGCGCCGGGGTCTTCGCGGTCGGCTACGGCAAGGCGCGCGGCCGTTCCCTCGTACTGGGCGGCCTCACCACCGGACTCGGCGTCGCCAGCATGCACTACCTGGGCATGGCGGCCCTGCGCCTGCACGGCGAGGTCTCCTACGACCCGCTCGTGGTCGGTCTCTCCGTCGTCATCGCCGTGGTCGCGGCCACCGCCGCCCTCTGGGCCGCGCTCAACATCAAGTCGCCCGTGGCCGTGGCGGCGGCCTCGCTCGTCATGGGCGCGGCGGTCAGCAGCATGCACTACACCGGGATGATGGCCGTCGCCGTCAGCGTCAGCCCCTCGGACGCGGCCCTGCCCGGGGCCACCGCGATGCAGTTCATCTTCCCGCTCGCCGTCGGCCTGGGCTCCTACCTGTTCATCACCGCCGCCTTCGTCGCGCTCTCCCCGACGGCCGACGAGCGCGCCGCCTCCGCCTCCGCCCGGCACCTGGGGGAGCACACCGCGGCCGCCCATTGACCCGCCCCCCCCGCGAACGTCCCGCAGCGCGACCATCCGCAGACCGCAGACCGCAGACCGCAGACCGCAGACCGCAGACCGCAGACCGCAGACCGCAGACCGCAGACCGCAGACCGGCGGTACGACCAGCCGGCCGACCGCACCCGTAGGCACCGCCCGGAACGAGGAGCCCATGCGCACACCCCGCAGAAGACCGGAAGCAGCGGCGCCGCAGCTGCCCGCGCCCCCGGCACGCGGCCGCCGGGCCCATGCCGGGCCACCGGCCGAGGAACCGGCGCAGGACCGGGCGCGGCAGCAGCCGGGCCGGGCCGACGACGTCCGCACGCCCCGGCCGGCCGGGGCGCCCCGGCGGCGCCCCCGGACACGGCTGCGCCCCGCCACCGTCCGAGCGAAGATCGTCTGCCTGCTGATGGTGCCGGTCGTCTCGCTCCTCGCGCTGTGGGCCTTCGCCACCGTCAACACAGCACAGGACATAGCCCGGTTGGGTCGGATCCAGCAGGTCGACTCCGAGATACGCGCCCCCGTCGCAGCCGCCGTCACCGAGCTCCAGGCCGAACGACGAGTGGCCGTCCGCCTCCTGGCCGATCCCGCCGCCGACCCGGGCACCCTGGACCAGCAGGCCCGCCGCACCGACAGCGCCGTCCGAGCGCTGCGGCTCGGCGACCGCCACACCGTCGCCGACTCCGGCGACTACCGCTCGGACATCGTGGTCCGCCTGGACGGGTTCGTCGTCGCCGCCGAGGCGCTGGGCTCGGCCCGCAAGGACATCACCGACCGCAGGGCCACCCCCGAGGCCGCCTTCGCCATCTACACCCGGGTGGTCGACGCCGCTTTCGCCGTGGGCGGCTCCCTGACCGGGGGTGAGGACGCCGAACTCGGCCCCGACGCACGGGTGCTGCTCGAATTCGCCCGGGCCACGGAACTGCTGTCACGAGAGGACGCCCTGCTCGCCCTGCCGGGGCAGCGTAGCGCCGAAACGCTTCGGCAGCTGACCGGCACCATCGAGTCCCGCCGCACGCTCACCGAGAGCGCGGCGCGGGACCTGCCCGCCGCGCAGCAGGACGCCTGGCAGTCCGTCGCCAAGAGCTCCGCCTACGCCGACCTCACCGGTGCCGAGGACCGGGCGCTGGCCGCCGGCACCTCCCGGGACGGCCGCGGGGCACCCGCCGGGTGGGAGACCGCCCACAGCGGCATCAGCACCTCGATGCGGGAGATCGGGGAGGCCGCCCGCACCGCGGCCGCGGACCGGGCCGACCCCGTCACCGAAGGGGCGTTCAGCCCTGCGGGCGCCGCCGTGCTGCTGGGTCTGGCGGCCGTCGCCGCCTCCCTCGTCATCTCCGTCCGGATCGGCCGCGTCCTGGTCGTCGAGCTGGTCTCGCTGCGCAACACCGCCCTGGAGATCGCCCACCGCAAACTCCCGGACGCGATGGAGCGGCTGCGCGCCGGCGAGGAGATCGACGTCGTCGCCGAGACCCCGCCCGGCCCGCCCGCGGACGATGAGATCACCCAGGTCGGCGAGGCCCTGGGCACGGTCCACCGAGCCGCGCTCAGCGCCGCCGTCGAGCGGGCGGAGCTCGCCAGCGGGGTCTCCGGCGTCTTCGTCAACCTCGCCCGCCGCAGCCAGGTCCTCGTGCACAAGCAGCTCACGCTGCTGGACTCGATGGAGCGGCGCGCCGACGACCCGAACGAGCTGGGCGACCTCTTCCGCCTCGACCACCTCACGACCCGGATGCGCCGGCACGCGGAGAGCCTGATCATCCTCTCGGGTGCGGCCCCCGGCCGGGCCTGGCGGATGCCGGTCCCCCTCACCAACGTCGTCCGGGCCGCCGTCTCGGAGATCGAGGACTACCCGCGCATCGAGGTACGCCGGCTCGCCGAGGCCGCGGTGGTCGGCGGCGCCGTCGCCGACCTCACCCACCTGCTCGCCGAACTCATCGAGAACGCCGCCCAGTTCTCGCCCCCGCACACCAAGGTCCGGGTCAGCGGTGAACCGGTCGGCACCGGTTACGTTCTGGAGGTCGAGGACCGTGGCCTGGGCATGGGCCGCGAAGCCCTGAGCGACGCCAACCGGCGCATCGAGCAGTCCGAGGACCTCGACCTCTTCGACAGCGACCGGCTCGGCCTCTTCGTCGTCAGCCGCCTCTCCGCCCGTCACGGGATCAAGGTGCACCTGCGCACCTCGCCCTACGGCGGCACCACCGCCGTGGTGCTCCTGCCCCACTCCATGCTCCAGGGCGCCGTCGGAGCCGGCGACCCCGCCGCGGCCGATGCCGAGGCCGGCGCCGCGCCCGGCCGCGGGCACCGGGAGGAGCAGCCGGCCACCCCGGACCGGTCCTCGTCCCCCGGCCCGTCACGGGACCCGGCAGCGGCGGCGCACCAGCCCCCCACCGTGACCGTCGTACGGGACGACGCGCGAGGCCCGGCCGCCCTCCGGCGGGACGGCGCGCCCGGTGCCCCGGCCCGTAGCGGCGCGGCCCCCGTGGCGGAGGACCAGCGCCCGGCACCGGTGGCGCCGCTGCGGCCGCGCAGCGCGGGCGGTGCGGGCGGTGCGGGCGCCCGTACGGAGTCCGCCGCGCCGTCAGTGCCATCAGCTCCGTCCGTGCCGTCCGCGGCCTCCCCGGGCTCCGTGACGGAACTGCCGCGCCGGGTGCGCCAGGCCAGCCTCGTCCCGCAGCTCCGGGAGGCACCCACGCCCCAGGAGCCCGCCGGCGTCCGGCTGCCCGAGGACCCGCCGGGGCGCAGCCCGGAGCAGGCCCGGGACCGGATGGCGGCCTACCGGGCCGGTTGGGTCCGCGGCGCCGAGGAGAACTCCCCCCACGCAGGCAGCGAAGGAGACGTGTGATGATCGAACACCAGAGGATCGGCCACGACGGCATCCGCCGGACGGGTGAACTCGACTGGCTCCTGGACGACCTGGTGCACCGGGTCATCGAGGTCCGGCACGCCGTGGTCCTCTCCAACGACGGCCTGGCGGTCGGCGCCTCCAGCGCGCTCAGCCGGGAGGACGCCGAGCACCTGGCCGCGGTGGCCTCCGGCTTCCACAGCCTGGCCAAGGGCGCGGGCCGGCACTTCCACGCCGGGGGCGTGCGCCAGACGATGGTCGAGATGGACGAGGGCTTCCTCTTCGTCGCCGCGGCCGGGGACGGTTCCTGCCTGGCCGTGCTCAGCGCCGCCAGCGCCGACATCGGACTGATCGCCTACGAGATGGCCCGGCTGGTGAAGCGGGTCGGCGAACACCTCTACACCCCGCCCCGGTTCGCGGCGCGGCCGCCGGCCGCCGGCTGAGGGCGGCGGTCCGGCCCATGAACGGCCAGTGGTACGACGCCGAAGCGGGTCCGCTCGTCCGCCCGTACGCCATGACCGGGGGGCGTACCAAGCCGGGGCCGCACGGGGTCCGGTTCGACCTGATCGCCCTGGTCGCGGTGGATCCGGAGGGCGGCGGGGACGATGCCGCCGAGTCGCTGCTCGGCCCCGAACACCGGGCCCTGCTGGGGCTCTGCGGGTCCGAGACCCAGTCGGTGGCGGAACTCGCCGCCGACGCCGACCTGCCCGTGGGAGTCGTACGGGTGCTCCTCGGGGACCTGCTGGAGGGCGGGCACGTCAAGGTCAGCCGCCCGGTACCGCCCGCCCGACTGCCGGACGAGCGGATTCTGCGTGAAGTCATCGAGGGATTGAGAGCGCTGTGATGGAACACCACGACAACCGGACCTCCGGAGCGCCCGGAGAAGCCCTGGACATGGATCCGGGAACGGTGGAGGAGGACGGTGAACTGGCAGCCCTCGCACTGAAGATCCTCGTGGCGGGCGGGTTCGGGGTGGGCAAGACCACGCTGGTCGGTGCGGTGAGCGAGATCCGGCCGCTGCGCACGGAGGAGCAGCTGAGCGAGGCGGGCGAACTGGTCGACGACACGGGGGGCGTGGACCAGAAGACGACCACGACCGTGGCCATGGACTTCGGGCGGATCACCATCCGGTCGGGGCTGTCCCTGTACCTGTTCGGCACCCCGGGGCAGGACCGGTTCTGGTTCCTGTGGGACGAGCTGTCGCAGGGGGCGCTCGGTGCGGTGGTGCTCGCCGACACACGGCGGCTGGAGGACTGCTTCCCGGCGGTCGACTACTTCGAGCACCGGCGCATCCCGTTCGTCGTCGCGGTCAACTGCTTCACGGAGGCTCGGCGCTACGGCGCGCACGACGTGTCGCGCGCGCTGGACCTGGAGCAGGGCACTCCGGTGGTGCTGTGCGACGCACGCGACAAGGATTCGGGCAAGGAAGTGCTGATCAGGCTGGTCGAGTACGCCGGGCGGGTGCACACCGCCCGGCTGCTGGACTCGGTGGGGCCGCAGGCCGGTTCCGTGTGAGCCGGGTGCTCGGCGTGGACCTGGCCGCCCCGGCGGACCGGGCGGACCTGGTCGGCCAGGTGGACCGGGACGACCTGGTCGGCCAAATGGACCGGCGGAGCGGTGCGGGCCTGCCCGGCCGCGCGGGTGGATCAGTCGGCCACCCCGGCGACGGCGATCACCTTGTCGATCGGGACACGGACCAGGAGTTCGCTCGGGACGGCGTTGCGTCGGCCGTATGCCTCGGCCTCCTCCTCGCCCATGTAGCGGGCGGCGATGCGGGTCGCCCAGGCGAGCATCCCGTCCGCGTCGTCGGCGTACCCGCTGATCTCCGCGCGGCCCTGGAGGACCACGTAGGCGAACGGCGGCCGGTCGTCGTCCACGCACAGCGCGACGCGCCCGTCCCTGGCCAGATTGCGTCCCTTGGCGGTGTCCTTCCCGGTGTTGAAGACGAAGGAGTCCCCGTCGAGCACGAACCAGATGGGCGCGACATGCGGACTTCCGTCCTCGCGGACGGTGCAGAGCTTTCCGGTACGGGTGGAACGGGAGACGAATGCCCGCCATTCCTCTTGAGTCATCTTCTTCGCCATGCGCACATCCTCCTTGCCGGAAAGGCGCTGGTGGGGAAGGCTTGCGGCACGACTACGCGGGGTGGGGCGCGGCCGAACGGGCCGCGTCGACGGGGAGGGGCTCGGAATGGCACTGGACAAGCAACTGGACTGGCTGCTGGACGACCTGACGCGCAGGGTCCCGCAGGTGCGGCACGCGGTGGTCCTGTCCAATGACGGCCTGGTGACGGGAGCGAGCGCGGGGCTGCCGCGCGAGGACGCGGAGCACCTGGCGGCCGTCGCGGCCGGGCTGCAGAGTCTGGCGAAGGGTTCGGGACGGCACTTCAGGGCCGGTGAGGTCCGCCAGACGATGGTCGAGTACGACGACGGGGCGCTCTTCGTCATGGCGGCCGGCGCGGGCAGCTCCCTGTGCGTGCTGAGCGCGGCCGAGGCGGACATCGGTCAGGTCGCCTACGAGATGACGCTGCTGGTCAACAGGGTGGGCGAGCACCTGGGAGTCGCGGAGCGCCGCATCACCGGCGGCTGAGCCCGAGGCGGCTCCGGGCGGGGCGTGGAGTTGTCCACAGGCCTCGCGGGATGTCGTCGCAGCGCGTTACGGTCTTCACACAGAGTAATCATCGCTCGTGGGGGAGGATCGTGATGACGTACATGGTGACCGCGCCGCCGCAGGACCAGGCCGTGCGCGAGGAGGACCCGGCAGCCGTCCGCGCCGACGGTGCCGCGAAGCCACTGGTGGGCAGTGCGCAGGCCGCGGGGGAACTGGGCCTGACGCGCGGCGAGTTGGCCAGGGCCGTCCAGCTGGGGATCGTCAGGGCGGCGCCGCCGACGAGCGGCGGGGCCGCACGCTTCGCACGCGCGGAGCTGGCGCGGGTGCGGGCCGCGGCCGACGGCCTGCCGGACGCGCTGCGCCGCCGGGTCGAGACCGTGGCCGGGGCCCAGGCGGCGGCCGAGGTGCTGGGGGTCGGCCCGAGCCGGTTCACCCGGCTCGCACGCTGCGGGCACTTCACCCCCGTCGGCTACCGGATCAACCGCTACCGCGCCGTCGTATGGCTCTATCTGACCGCGGAGCTGAGGGAGTTCGCCCACCGTGAGCCGGACCTGCTGCGCGGGAGGGCGCCCGCCGAGGACCGGGACCTGCTGGCGGCCAAGGGGGACCTGCGCCCGCGCACGTGGCGCGGGCGGCATGTGGGACTCCTGCTGAGACGGACCGCCGGCCCGTGGGCCCGAGCGGCCGTACTGGCCGGCGTGCTCCCCGAGGACGAGCTGCGCGAGGCCGTGCCCGATCCGGCGGAGCGGACCGTCCTGGCCGCGCTGGCCCCGCCCCCGCCGTACGGGCATCCGCAGGTCCCCGCCGCCGCCGCGGTGGCGGAGGGGCTGCTACGGGCCGGTCCGCCGGACGAGATCCACTGGTACCGCACCAGCCTGGAGTTCGCCCTCACCGGGGCCCGTGGTCAGTCGAAGTCGACGGGGGACAGGGGGCCGACGTAGACCCAGGCCCCGGCCTCGCGGGCGAACGCGCTGTGCTCGTGCAGCGAGCCGGTGTGCCGGCCCTCACGGTAGTGCGCGCGGAACTCCACCGAGCCCTCCGTCTCGAACATCCCGCCGCGCTCCGTCGCGAGGATCTCCAGCCGCTCCCAGCGCTGCCCGGGATCCAGGTCGAGGGCGGCCGGGCGCGTCGAGGAGTGCCAGGAGCGCAGCAGGTAGGCGGTGTCACCGACCGCGAAGGCGCTGAAGCGGGAGCGCATCAGCAGCTCGGCGGTGGGGGCCTGCCGGTCACCGGAGTGGAAGCGGCCGCAGCACTCCGGATAGGCGGCGGGCAGCCCGCAGGGGCACGGCAGGGCGGGGGTGGGCATCGGTCTGCTCAGTTCTTCGGTGCGGGATCGGACGGCCGGCCCGGCTGGTCCGGGCGCGGCTGCCGGGCGGGGTACGGGCGGAAGAGGCCCTCCTGGACCACGGAGACCAGCAGCCTGCCCTCCAGGTCGTAGATGCGGCCCCGGGCCAGGCCCCGGCCGCCGTGCGCGATCGGCGACTCCTGGTCGTACAGGAACCACTCGTCGGCCCGGAACGGCCGGTGGAACCACATGGCGTGGTCGAGCGAGGCCATGTCGAAACCGCGCATGCCCCACAGGGGCTCCACGGGGATGCGCACGGCGTCGAGGAGGGTCATGTCACTGGCGTAGGTGAGGGCGCAGGTGTGCACGAGCGGGTCGTCGCCCAGGGGGCCGACCGCCCGCATCCACACCGCGCTGCGCGGATCGGCGCCCTTGAGCTCCTCGGGGGTCCAGCGGAGCCGGTTCACGTAGCGGATGTCGAAGGGCTGGCGGCGGGCCATCCGCTCCAGTGCCTCCGGCAGCGCCCCGAGGTGCTCGCGGATCTCGTCCGCGACCTTGGGGAGCGTGTCGGGATGGGGGACGTGGTGAGGAGGCAGCTGGTGCTCGATGCTGCCGTCCTCCGGATGATGGAAGGAGGCGGTGAGATTGAAGATCGTCTTGCCCTGCTGGACCGCGGTGACCCGGCGCGTGGTGAAGGACCGCCCGTCGCGCACCCGCTCCACCTGGTACACGATCGGCACCCCGGGGCTGCCGGGGCGCAGGAAGTACGAGTGCAACGAGTGGACCGGACGGTCGCTCTCGACGGTGCGGCCCGCGGCCACCAGTGCCTGGCCGGCGACCTGGCCGCCGAAGACCCGCTGGAGGGACTCCTGCGGGCTGGCGCCGCGGAAGATGTTGACCTCGATCTGCTCCAGATCGAGCAGATCGACCAGTCTTTCGGCGGGGTTCGTCATCAGAGGATCTCCACTGTCGGGTCCGGGCGGTCCGGCGGCCTGCCGGATCAGGTCACAGGGCGCCGAGCTCGCCGACCGAGGTGACGCGGACGACCGCCCGGCCCTCCTCGTCGGACGCGGCCAGGTCGACCTCGGCGCTGATGCCCCAGCCATGGTCGCCGTTGGGGTCGGCGAAGGTCTGGCGGACGCGCCACAGACCGTGCGCCGGGTCCTCCTCGATCTGCAGGAGCTTCGGGCCACGGGCGTCGGGGCCGGTGCCCAGGTCGTCGTACTCGTCCCAGTACGCGTCCATGGCATCGCCCCAGGCGTCGGCGTCCCAGCCCGACTCGGCGTCCAGCTCGCCCAGCATGTCGACGTTGTCGAGGGCGGCCAGCTCCACCCGGCGGAACATGGCGTTGCGGACCAGGACGCGGAAGGCGCGCGCGTTCGCGGTGACCGGCTTGACCTGGTCGGCCTTCTCCTGGGCCTGCTCCGCCGTCTCCACCTCCGGGTTCGCCAGCTGCTCCCACTCGTCGAGCAGGCTGGAGTCGACCTGGCGGACCAGCTCGCCCAGCCAGGCGATCAGGTCCTCGAGGTCCTCGGACTTGAGGTCGTCGGGGATGGTGTGGTCCAGCGCCTTGAACGCGCTGGCGAGGTAGCGCAGCACGATGCCCTCGGTGCGGGCCAGCTCGTAGAAGGAGGTGAACTCGGTGAAGGTCATCGCGCGCTCGTACATGTCGCGAATGATCGACTTCGGGGAGACGGGGTGGTCGCGCACCCACGGGTGGCTCTTGGCGTACACGTCGTAGGCGTGGGAGAGGAGCTCTTCCAGCGGCTTGGGATAGGTGACGTCCTGGAGCCGCTCCATCCGCTCCTCGTACTCGATCCCGTCGGCCTTCATCTGGCCGACCGCGATGCCGCGCTCCTTGTTCTGCTGCGCGGCCAGGATCTGGCGCGGGTCGTCGAGGGTGGACTCCACGACGGACACCATGTCCAGCGCGTAGGAGGGGGACTCCGGGTCCAGCAGGTCGAAGGAGGCCAGCGCGAAGGTGGACAGCGGCTGGTTCAGCGCGAAGTCCTGCTGGAGGTCGACGGTGAGCCGGATGGTGCGGCCCTCGGCGTCCGGGGTGTCGAGCTTCTCGACCACGCCGCCGTCCAGCAGCGAGCGGTAGATCGCGATGGCCCGTCGGATGTGCCGCAGCTGGGCCTTGCGCGGCTCGTGGTTGTCCTCCAGGAGGTGGCGCATCGCCTGGAAGGCGTCGCCGGGCCGGGCGATCACCGACAGCAGCATGATGTTGGTGACCTTGAAGCGCGAGGTCAGCGGCTCCGGGTCGGCGGCGATCAGCTTCTCGAAGGTGGTGTCCGACCAGGCGACGAAACCCTCGGGGGCCTTCTTGCGGACCACCTTGCGGCGCTTCTTGGGGTCGTCGCCCGCCTTCGCGAGCGCCTTCTCGTTCTCGATGACGTGCTCGGGCGCCTGGGCGACCACGAAGCCCGCCGTGTCGAAGCCGGCCCGTCCGGCCCGTCCGGCGATCTGGTGGAACTCGCGGGCGCGCAGCGTACGGACCCGGTTGCCGTCGTACTTGGTGAGCGCGGTGAACAGCACGGTGCGGATCGGGACGTTGACGCCGACCCCGAGCGTGTCCGTACCGCAGATGACCTTCAGCAGACCGGCCTGCGCGAGCTTCTCCACCAGGCGCCGGTACTTGGGCAGCATGCCGGCGTGGTGCACGCCGATGCCGTGCCGCACGTAGCGCGAGAGGTTCTGGCCGAACTTGGTGGTGAAGCGGAAGTTGCCGATCAGTTCCTGGATCTTGTCCTTCTCCTCGCGCGTGCACATGTTGATGCTCATGAGCGACTGCGCCCGCTCGACCGCCTGGGCCTGTGTGAAGTGCACGATGTAGACGGGGGCCTGCCGGGTCTCCAGCAGCTCCGTGATCGTGTCGGTGATGGGCGTGGTGACGTACTCGTACGACAGCGGGACGGGACGGGTCGCGGAGCGGACCACCGACGTGGGCCGACCGGTGCGCCGGGTCAGGTCGTCCTCGAACCGCTTCACGTCGCCGAGGGTCGCCGACATCAGGACGAACTGCGCCTGCGGCAGCTCCAGCAGCGGGATCTGCCAGGCCCAGCCGCGATCCGGCTCGGCGTAGAAATGGAACTCGTCCATCACGACCTGGCCGATGTCGGCGTGCTTGCCGTCGCGCAGCGCGATGGAGGCCAGCACCTCGGCGGTGCAGCAGATCACCGGGGCGTCCGCGTTCACCGAGGCGTCGCCGGTCAGCATGCCGACGTTCTCGGTGCCGAAGAGCTTGCACAGGTCGAAGAACTTCTCCGACACCAGCGCCTTGATCGGGGCGGTGTAGAAGGTCACCTTGTCCTGGGCCAGGGCGGTGAAGTGCGCACCGGCCGCGACTAGGCTCTTGCCGGAGCCGGTCGGGGTGGACAGGATCACGTTCGCCCCGGAGACGACCTCGATCAGCGCCTCCTCCTGAGCCGGGTACAGGGTGATGCCCTGCTCCTCGGCCCACGAGGAGAAAGCCTCGAAGAGGGCGTCGGGGTCGGCGGTCGGCGGGAGCTGATCAATGAGGGTCACGCCCCCATCTTGCCTGGCTTCCCCCCGGATCAGGGAACCGGAGGACGGGAGGAAGATCACCGACTGTACGCTGTGCGGTCGATGCGGCCCGAACGAACCGGTCAACAGGGCCCGACACACACCAGCGGGGCGGGGAACGACCATGATGGGTCCGGCGCACTCACTGTCCGGGGCGGCGGCCTGGCTGGGGGTGGGCGCGGCCACTGCGGCCGCCGGCCATCCCATGCCCTGGCCGGTCCTCGTCGTCGGCGCGCTGATCTGTGCCGGCGCCGCCCTCGCCCCGGACCTCGACCACAAGTCGGCGACGATCTCCCGCGCCTTCGGTCCGCTGTCCAAAGGGCTGTGCGAGGTGGTCGACAAGATCTCCTACGCCGTCTACAAGGCCACCCGCTCCACGAAGGACGCCCGCCGCTCCGGCGGCCACCGCACCCTGACGCACACCTGGCTCTGGGCCGTGCTGATCGGCGGCGGATCCTCCGCGCTCGCCGTCACCGCCGACCGCTGGGGCGTGCTCGCGCTGCTCTTCGTGCACCTGGTGCTCGCGGTCGAGGGCCTCCTGTGGCGGGCCGCCCGGATGTCCAGTGACGTCCTGGTCTGGCTGCTCGGCGCAACCAGCGCGTGGATCATGGCCGGGGTCCTCGACCAGCCCGGCAACGGTGCGAACTGGCTGTTCACCGAACCGGGGCAGGAATACCTCTGGCTGGGCCTGCCCATCGTGCTCGGAGCCCTGGTCCACGACATCGGCGACGCGCTGACCGTCTCCGGCTGCCCGGTCCTGTGGCCCCTGCCGATCGCCGGGAAGCGCTGGTACCCGATCGGCCCGCCGAAGGCGATGCGCTTCCGCGCCGGCAGCTGGGTGGAGCTGAAGGTCCTCATGCCGGTCTTCATCCTGCTCGGCGGCTTCGGAGGCGCCTCCGCCCTCGGCTTCATCTAGGGGTGCCCTGCCGAAGCCCGGCTGCCGGGTACGGAGCGGTGCTCCGTACCCGGCGAGCAGGGGCCGGCAGCCGAGCCCGGACCGGCAGTTGCCGCGGGCTCAGCCGTGCCAGGACCGCCACAGCGCCGCGTAGGCCCCGTCCGCCGCGACCAGCTCGTCGTGCGAGCCGAGTTCGCTGATCCGGCCGCCCTCGACCACCGCGATCACGTCCGCGTCGTGAGCCGTGTGCAGCCGGTGGGCGATGGCGATGACCGTACGGCCGTCCAGTACCCGGGCCAGCGAGCGCTCCAGGTGCCGCGCCGCCCGCGGGTCCAGCAGCGACGTGGCCTCGTCCAGCACCAGGGTGTGCGGATCCGCCAGCACCAGCCGGGCCAGCGCCACCTGCTGGGCCTGCGCCGGGGTGAGCGCCGTACCGCCGGAGCCGACCTCGGTGTCCAGGCCGTCGTCCAGGGCCCGTGCCCAGCCGTCCGCGTCCACGGCGCCCAGCGCCGCCCACAGCTCGGCGTCCTCGGCACCCGTCCGCGCGAGACGCAGGTTGTCGCGCAGCGATCCCACGAAGACGTGGTGCTCCTGGTTGACCAGGGCCACGTGCTCGCGGACCCGCTCCGCGGGCATCCGCGACAGCCGGGCCCCGCCGAGGGTGACCGCGCCGGTGCGGGGCTCGTAGATGCCCGCGAGCAGCCGTCCCAGGGTGGACTTGCCCGCGCCCGAGGGGCCGACGAGCGCCATCCGGGTGCCCGGCGGCACCGCCATCGACACCTGGTGCAGGACGTCCACGCCCTCCCGGTAGCCGAAGCGGACGTCCTGGGCCCGCACGTCCCGGCCGTCGGGCGCCACCTCCGCGTCCCCCGCGTCCGGTTCGATCTCCCGCACGCCCACCAGACGCCCCAGCGACACCTGGGCGATCTGCAGCTCGTCGTACCAGCGCAGGATCAGGCCGATCGGATCGACCAGCATCTGCGCCAGCAGCGCGCCCGTGGTCAGCTGACCCACCGACATCCAGCCCTGCATCACGCAGTAGCCGCCGATCAGCAGCACCGAGCCGAGGATCGTCACGAAGGTGACGTTGATGACGGGGAACAGGACGGTCCGCAGGAACAGCGTGTACCGCTCCCACGCCGTCCACTCCTTGATCCGGCGCTCCGACCGGGCGATCCGCTCCGGCCCCAGCCGGTGCGCCTCGACCGTGCGGCCCGCGTCGACCGTCTCGGTGAGCACGGCCGCGACCGCGGCGTAGCCCGCCGCCTCCGAGCGGTACGCCGAAGGCGCCCGCCGGAAGTACCAGCGGCAGCCGATCACCAGCACCGGCAGCGCGACGAGCGCGGCCAGCGCCAGCGGCGGCGCGGTCACCGCGAGGGCGCCGAACAGCAGCCCCGCCCACACCACGCCGATGGCCAGTTGCGGCACGGCTTCCCGCATCGCGTTCGCCAGCCGGTCGATGTCGGTGGTGATCCGCGACAGCAGATCGCCGGTACCGGCCCGCTCCAGCACGCCCGGCGGCAGCCCCACCGACCGCACGAGGAAGTCCTCGCGCAGGTCGGCGAGCATCTCCTCGCCCAGCATCGCCCCGCGCAGCCGCACCAGCCGCACGAAGCAGGTCTGGACGGCGAGCGCCAGTGCGAACAGCACCGCCATCCGCTCCAGGTGCAGCTCGCGCGCCCCCGCAGCGAGATCGTCCACGACCCGGCCCAGCAGGTACGGGCCGACCATGGAGGCGATCACCGCGACCGCGTTGACGCCGACCAGCAGCAGGAAGGCCCGCCGGTGGCGCCGGAACAGGTCGCGCACATAGCCCCGTACAGTCGCCGGCGTGCCCACGGGCAGGGTCGCGGCCGTCTCGGGGGCCGCCGGATCGTATTCCGGCGGCGCCACGCCGATCATGCGGATTCCTCGATCTCTGTGAGTGCTTCTTCCAGCTCTGTCATTCCGAGCCCGGCGAGCCGCTGCTCCTCGTCCGTCTCGCGGGTGACGACCGCCCGGTAGCGCGGCTCGCGGTGCAGCAGTTCGCGGTGGGTGCCGACCGCCGCCACCGTGCCGCCGTCGACGAGCACGACCCGGTCCGCGCGGTCCAGCAGCAGCGGCGAGGACGCCAGGACCACCGTGGTCCGCCCGGCCCGCAGGGCCGCGATCCCGTCCGCGATCCGTGCCTCGGTGTGCGAGTCGACCGCGGAGGTCGGCTCGTCGAGCACGAGCACCTCCGGGTCGGTGACCAGGGACCGGGCCAGCGCGAGGCGCTGGCGCTGCCCGCCGGACAGCGACCGGCCGCGCTCGGTGATCCGGGCGTCCATCGGGTCGTCCACTCCGGCCGGCGCGGACTGCAACAGCGCGTCCAGTACGTCCGCGCACTGGGCGGCGGCCAGGGCCGCGGCCGAGTCGACCGACCCGGACGCCGGTACGTCGAACAGCTCACGGAGCGTGCCCGACAGCAGCACCGGATCCTTGTCCTGCACGAGGACCAGCCTGCGCGCGGTGTCCAGTTCGAGCTCGTCCAGCGCGACCCCGCCGAGCAGGACCGAAGGAGCCTCCGTCGCCTCCCGGGCCGCTTCGTCGTCGCCGTCCCGGTCCCCGCCCTGCTCGTCCATGGGATGGCCGCCGAGGCGTTCCGCCAGCCGGCCCGCCAGGTCGGGGTCCCCGCAGACGACGGCGGTGAACCGGCCGGCGGGCGCCAGCAGTCCGGTCCGCGGGTCGTACAGGTCCCCGCCCGCGGCGGGTTCCCCGACCGGCTCGGCCCGCGCGGAACGCTCCGCCGGATCCGTACGGGTCAACGACAGCACCCGGGCCGCCCGTTGCGCGGAGGGACGCGAGAAGGAGTACGCCATCGCGATCTCCTCGAAGTGCCGCAGTGGGTAGAGCAGGGTGGCCACCGCGCTGAAGGCCGCGACGAGTTCACCCACCGCGATGCGCCCGTCCAGGGCCAGCGAGGCGCCGTACCAGACGACCGTGATCAGCAGCAGGCCCGGGAGCACCACCTGGATCGCGGAGATCAGCGCCCACATCCGGGCGCTGCGCACCGCGGCCTTGCGGACCTCCTGCGAAGCCTCGCGGTACCGGCCGAGGAACAGCTCCTCGCCGCCGATGCCGCGCAGCACGCGCAGACCGGCGACGGTGTCCGAGGCCAGCTCGGTCGCCCGGCCCGCCTTCTCCCGCTGGACGTCGGCGCGTCGGGTGGCGCGCGGCAGCAGCGGCAGCGCGGCCAGGGCGATCACCGGCACCCCGACGGCCACGACCACGCCGAGTTCGGGGGCGTAGAAGACCAGGCCGACACAGACCAGGACGATGGCGAAGACGGCGGCGAGGAAGCGGGAGACCGCCTCGACGAACCATCCGATCTTCTCCACGTCGCCGGTGGACACCGCGACCACCTCGCCCGCGGCGACCCGGCGGGTCAGGGCGGAGCCCAGCTCGGCGGTCTTGCGGGCGAGGAGCTGCTGCACGCGGGCGGCGGCGGTGATCCAGTTGGTGACGGCGGTGCGGTGGAGCATGGCGTCGCCGACCGAGATGGCGACGCCGATCAGGACGAGCAGGCCACCGACGAGCAGCAGCCGGTTCGGCTCGCGGTCGACGACCGCGTCGACGCCCAGGCCCACGGCGTACGGCAGTCCGGCGACGCCGCCGAAGTGCAGCATGCCCCAGCACAGGCTCTTGAGCTGTCCGCCGAGCTGACCACGCCCCAGCCACAGGAGGAAACGGGGGCCCGAACGAGCGTCTGGTACTCCCGGATCCGGATACGGAAGATCGCTGATCTGCATGACGCCCCATGACTGGTCGAGTGGTCCAAACCGTGCAAGGTTCGCCTTCCGGACCGGGCGCGGGCAATTGATTTTCCGTCCGCCGGGGACCGGGGGAAAGAGGTTTGCGCACGCGGACGCCCGCCCGGTGCCTGGTCGCGGGGGGCGCGCGCACCGGCGCTCACGGGCGGGTGGCGCGCTCCAGTTCGATCAGGGCCGAGTAGTAGCTCCGGCCGGTGGCCCGGTCCATGCCCACCTCGCACATCCGGTTCGACGACAGGTGCGCGTCGAAGGGCCGCGCGGTCACCTCCGCGGCCTCCCGGGCCGTCGCGGCGGCCGTCAGTTCCGGGTGCAGCATGCCCCGGTCGCCGGCGAACGCGCAGCAGCCCGCGTCGTCCGGGACCACCACCTCGTCGGCGCAGGCCTCGGCGACCGCCCGCAGGTGCGGTTCGTCGCCCAGGTGACGCGTCGAGCAGGTGGGGTGGAGGACGGCCGAACCCACCGTGCGCCGCACCTCCAGGCGCGGCAGCAGCTCCTCCGCGGCCCACACGACCGAGTCGACGATCCGCAACTCCTCGTGCAGGGAACGGTTGTCCGGCGTCAGGTACGGGACCACCTCCCGGGCGATGCCCAGGGTGCAGGAGGAGGCGTCGACGACCAGCGGCAGGCGTCCGCCGGCCGTCCAGCCCCAGGCCGCCTCGACGATCCGGTTGGCCATCACCCGGTTGCCCGCCTCGTAGCCCTTGGAGTGCCAGATCGTCGCGCAGCAGGTGCCCGTCACGTCGCGGGGGATCCAGACCGGCTTCCCGGCCCGTTCCGACAGGGCCACCACGGCCTGCGGAAGCGTCGGACCGGGCCTGTCGTCCGGCCCGCCGACGATCCGGTTGACGCAGGCCGGGTAGTAGACGGCCGCGGCGCCCGACCGCCGGGTCGTGGGCGGTTTCCCGGCAGCGCCGGGGATCTGCGGCAGCCACCGCGGTACCAGGCCGGGTCCTACGGCCCTGCGCGCGGCCCCGGTGGCAGCCTCCAGCAGGCGGTCCCGGACCCGGTCGGGGATCCGGCCGGCGGTGGCGAGGGCCGTCCGGGCGGCGGCCTCGACGGCGCCGAAGTGCCGGGCCGCCAGCGCGGCGGCCGCCTCCTCGCGCCCGCCGTGCCGCCGGTGGCGGAAGTCCCGCATCAGCGCCCCGGTGTCGATCCCGACCGGGCAGGCGAGCCGGCAGGTCGAATCGCCCGCGCAGGTGTCCACCGCGTCGTAGCCGTAGGCGCCGAGCAGTCCTTCCAGCAGCGGCGAGCCGGGCTGCTGGCGGACCATTTCGCGGCGCAGCACGATGCGCTGGCGCGGAGTGGTCGTCAGGTCCCCGCTCGGACAGGCAGGTTCGCAGAACCCGCACTCGATGCAGGGATCGGCCTCCGCCTCCACGCGCGGAATGGTCTTCAGGCCGCGCAGGTGGGCCCGCGGGTCGCGGTCGAGGAGGATCCGCGGGGCGAGCACGCCGTCCGGGTCGACGAGCCGTTTGGTGCGCCACATCAGGCCGGCGGCCCTGGGGCCCCACTCCAGTTCCAGGAAGGGGGCCATGTTGCGGCCGGTCGAGTGCTCGGCCTTCAGGGAGCCGTCGAAGCGTTCCACGGTGAGCCGGCAGAAGGCCTCCATGAAGGCGGCGTACCGCTCGACGTCCTCGGGGTCGGCGGCGTCGAAGGCGAGCAGGAAGTGCAGGTTCCCGTGGGCGGCGTGACCGGCGACCGCGGCGTCGAAGCCGTGCTCCGCCTGGAGGTCGAGGAGGGCCGCGCAGGCCTCGGCCAGCCGGGACGGCGGCACCGCGAAGTCCTCGGTGATCAGGGTGGTGCCGCGGGCACGGGCGCCGCCGACGGCGGTGACGAAGGCCTTGCGGGCCTTCCAGTAGCCGCTGATGGTCCGTGGGTCGCCGGTGAACCGGTTGGTGACCGAGGGCACCGGGGCGACCAGGTCGAGGCCTTCGAGGGCGGTCGCCGCGCGGCGTGCGCACGCGTCACGGCCGGCCGCGTCCGGAGCCCGGAACTCCACGAGCAGGGCCGTGGTCGTCCGGGGCAGTCCGGCCCAGTCGGCCGGCACCCCCTCGACGCTGACCGAGGCCCGCAGGGTGTTCCCGTCCATCAGCTCGACGGCGAGGGCGCCCGCCTCGTTGAAGCGGGGTACGGCCGCGGCCGCGGCGGGCAGTGAGGGGAAGAAGAGCAGGGCGGCGCACCGTTCGCGGTCCAGCGGGAGGGTGTCGAGGACGACTTCGGAAATGAAGCCGAGGGTGCCCTCCGAACCGACCATGAGCCCGCGCAGGATCTCGACGGGGGTGTTGCCGTCCAGGTAGGCGTCGAGCCGGTAGCCGGTGGTGTTCTTGATCTCGTACTTGGCGCGGATCCGCGCGGTCAGCGCGGGGTCCGCCTCGACCTCCCGCTTGATCGCCATCAGTCCGCGGCAGAGGGCCGGTTCGGCGCGCGCCAGTTCCTCGTCGGCCAGCGGGTCCGCGGTGTCCACGACGGTGCCGCCGGGCAGCACGAAGGTGAGGGAGGACAGCGTGCGGTAGGAGTTCCTCGTGGTGCCCGCCGTCATGCCGGACGCGTTGTTGGCGACGACACCCCCGACGGTGCAGGCGATCGCGCTGGCCGGGTCGGGGCCGAGGACCCGGCCGTGGCGGGCCAGCGCGGCGTTGGCCCGCAGCACGGTGGTGCCGGGCCGGATACGGGCCCGCCGGCCCTCCTCCAGCACCTCGACGCCGGCCCAGTGACGGCGTACGTCCACCAGGATGTCCTCTCCCTGGGCCTGCCCGTTGAGCGAGGTCCCGGCGGCGCGGAAGACGACCTCCCGCTGCCGGCCGCGGGCGTAGGAGAGGACCGCGGAGACGTCGTCGATGTCCTCGGCGACCACCACGACCTGGGGCACGAAGCGGTAGGGGGAGGCGTCGGAGGCGTAGCGGACCAGGTCGGAGACCTTCCACAGCACCTTCTCGGCGCCCAGCAGCTCCGTCAGCTCGCTACGGAGCGGCTCCGGCGTGCCCGTCGCCCGGTGCGGGGGGACCCGGTCGGGGGCGGGGCCGCCGATGTCGCGCGGGCGCAGGGCCCCCGGCTCCGGTTCCAGCAGCGGCATGTGCGACCCCTCGCCTCGGCGCGGCCCTCGAGTGGCCCATTCAGCAGGTGCGCTCCGCCGGGGCGTCCGACAGGGCGTTCAGCAGACCGCCGAGCACCTCGCGCTGGTCGGCGGTCAACGGAGCCAGGATCTCCTCTGCGGCGTCGGTCCGCGCGTTGCGCAGACGGCGCAGCGTGGCGCGGCCGGTGTCGGTGAGCTCGATCCTGATGACGCGGCGGTTCGCCGGGTCGGGCACGCGCCGTACGCACTCGGCCGCCTCCAGCCCGTCGACCAGGGTGGTCACCGCGCGGGGGACGACCTCCAGCCGGGCGGCGAGGTCCGCCATCCGGGGCGGCTGCTCGCCCTCGTAATGCGAGACGAGGCGCAGCAGCCGACTCTGGGCGGGAGTGATCCCGAGCGGCACCATGTGGCGCTTCTGGATCCGGTGGAGCCTGCGCGTCAGGCGCAGGAGCTGTTCGGCGAGGAGGCGATCGGTGTCGGAGGCGGAGCTCATGCGGGAACGATATCAGGACCCCGTTCATTGTGAGCATAGGTAACAATGACCTATGCTCCTATGGTGTCGGCTCCGTCCGAGCAGGCTCCGTCCGGGCCGGCTCCGTGAGGAACCCGACCGCTCCGCCGAGCCCTGACCCCCTTCCCCCGACCCCCGAGAGGGTGCCCATGCCACACGACGAACCGAAGTGGACCCCGTCGAAAGACCCCCTCGATCCGACCCGGCCCGCCCCGGCGGAGCAGCCCCGGGAGCTGCGCCGGATCGTCGCGCTGTTCCGGCCCTACCGCGGTCGGCTCGCCGTCGTCGGCCTGCTCGTCTGCGCCTCCTCGCTGGTCGGCGTCGCCTCGCCGTTCCTGCTCAAGGAGATCCTCGACGTCGCGATCCCGCAGGGCCGCACCGGACTGCTCAGCCTGCTCGCGCTCGGCATGATCCTCACCGCCGTCGTCACCAGCGTCTTCGGCGTGCTGCAGACCCTGATATCCACCACCGTGGGGCAGCGCGTCATGCACGACCTGCGCACCGCCGTCTACGCGCAGCTCCAGCGGATGCCGCTGGCCTTCTTCACCCGGACCCGCACCGGGGAGGTGCAGTCCCGCATCGCCAACGACATCGGCGGCATGCAGGCCACCGTCACCTCGACCGCGACCTCGCTCGTCTCCAACCTGACGGCCGTCATCGCCACCGTGGTCGCCATGCTCGCGCTCGACTGGCGGCTCACCGTGGTCTCCCTGCTCCTCCTGCCCGTCTTCGTGTGGATCAGCCGGAGGGTCGGGCACGAGCGCAAGAAGATCACGACGAAGCGCCAGAAGCAGATGGCCGCCATGGCCGCGACGGTCACCGAGTCGCTCTCGGTCAGCGGCATCCTGCTCGGGCGCACCATGGGCCGTTCAGAGTCCCTCACCGCCGCCTTCTCCGCCGAGTCCGAGAAGCTCGTCGACCTCGAGGTGCGCTCCAGCATGGCCGGGCGCTGGCGGATGTCCACCATCGGCATCGTCATGGCCGCCATGCCCGCGCTGATCTACTGGGCCGCCGGCATCGCCCTCCAGACCGGCGCCCCCTCCCTCTCCGTCGGTACCCTCGTCGCCTTCGTCACCCTCCAGCAGGGACTCTTCCGGCCCGCCGTGAGCCTGCTGTCGACCGGTGTGCAGATACAGACCTCGCTCGCGCTGTTCGCCCGCATCTTCGAGTACCTCGACCTGCCCGTGGACATCACGGAGCGCGCCGACCCGGTCCGCCTGGACCGCGCCAAGGGTGAGGTCGCCCTGGAGGACGTGCACTTCACCTACGACTCCGAGAACGGCCCGACCCTCACGGGGATCGACATCACCGTCCCGGCCGGCGGCTCGCTCGCCGTGGTCGGTCCGACGGGCTCCGGGAAGAGCACCCTCAGCTACCTCGTGCCCCGGCTCTACGACGTCACCCGCGGCCGGGTCGCCATCGACGGGGTGGACGTGCGGGACCTCGACTTCGACTCGCTGGCCCGCTCCATCGGCGTGGTCTCCCAGGAGACCTACCTTTTCCACGCCTCGGTCGCGGACAACCTGCGCTTCGCCAAGCCGGACGCCACCGACGAGGAGATCACCGAGGCGGCCCGCGCCGCCCAGATCCACGACCACATCGCGTCCCTGCCCGACGGCTACGACACCCTGGTCGGCGAGCGCGGCTACCGCTTCTCCGGAGGCGAGAAGCAGCGGCTCGCCATCGCCCGCACCATCCTGAGGGACCCGCCGGTGCTCATCCTCGACGAGGCCACCAGCGCCCTCGACACCCGTACCGAGCACGCCGTCCAGCAGGCCATCGACCACCTGTCCGCGGGCCGCACCACCATCACCATCGCGCACCGGCTGTCCACCGTGCGCGACGCCGACCAGATCGTGGTCCTCGACGGCGGGCGCATAGCCGAGCGCGGCACCCACGAGGAGCTCCTGAAGGCGGACGGCCGGTACGCGGCCCTGGTCCGCCGGGACCGGGACGCCGCGCTCGCCCCCGAGCCGCCGGAGGACGCCCCGCTGGCTCCGGTGAATGTGTGACGGTATGACCGGCACACGAGCTGAATGTCGGAAAATAAACGGTCTGCGGGTTAGCGTTCCGGCATGAGTCATGCGTACCGGCCGCCCCGGCGCCGATCCCGGCTCACCCGCCGTGGCCGACTGGCGCTCTTCCTCGGCGTGCTGCTCACTGGGGCCGTCCTGATCCCGGTCCTGCGAGGTGGGGCGGGGCCGGAGGAGCCGCGCCGGCTGACGATCCCCGAGGGCTGGCGCGCGTCGCAGGTGTACGCCGCGGTGGACCGCGAACTGAAGCTTCCGCCGGGATCCGCCAAGTCGGCGGCGCTCGCCGTGGCTCCGGCACTGCCCGCGGAGGCCAAGGGGAACCCGGAGGGGTACCTCTTTCCGGCGACGTACCCGGTGACCTCGAAGACGACCCCGGCCACCCTGCTCGGCCAGATGGTGCGCACGGCCCACGAGAAGCTCACCACCAAGGCGGTGGCCGACGGCAGCAGGTCCCACGGGATGACCCCGTACCAGACGGCGACGATGGCCAGCGTCATCGAGGCGGAGGCCGAGAACCGCGCCGACATGGGCAAGGTCGCCCGGGTGGTGCACAACCGGCTGGCGAAGTCGATGCCGCTCCAGATGGACTCCACCATCAACTACGCGCTGAACCGCAGCACCGTCGACACCACGCTGAGCGACACCCGGATCGACAGCCCCTTCAACACGTACGAACGCCAGGGCCTCCCACCCACCCCGATCGACAATCCGGGCATGGAGGCGATGGCGGCGGCCGTCGCACCGACACCGGGCAACTGGCTGTACTTCGTCACCGTCAAGCCGGGAGACACCCGCTTCTCGGCGACGTACGAGGAGCACAAGAAGCACGTGGCGGAGTTCAACAAGCACCGCGCCGCCCACGCGGGCCCGCGCGCGGGCTGACGTCGCCCGCCTACGTCTCCAGATAGCGGAGCACTGCGAGGATGCGGCGGCTGTAGCCGCTGGTGTGCGACAGCTCCAGCTTCTCGAAAACGGCGTTGAGGTTCTTCTCGACCGAACTCAGCGAGATGTGCGGCTCATTCGCGATGGCCGTGTTCGTCAGGCCCTGGGCCAGGGCCTCCAGCACCGTGCGCTCGCGCGGGGTGAGCCGGGCCAGTGGGTCGCCGTGGGTGGTGCGGACGACCAGCTGTCGCACCACCTCCGGGTCGATCACGGCCCCGCCCGCCCGGATCCGCTCCAGCGCCTCGAGGAACTCCTCCACCTGCGCCACCCGGTCCTTGAGCAGGTAGCCAGGGTGTCGGCCTGCCGGGGATCGCGCTCCCGGCTGCGGCGCGCGCGGCCCAGCAGCATGGCCAGGGCCACAAGCCGCTGCTGGACCCCGTCGTGCAGGTCGCGTTCGATGCGCCGGCGCTCGGTGTCCACGGCCCGCACGACGCGGCCCGGCTGGGGGCCAGTTCGTCGATGCGCCGCTGGAGCAGCTCGCGCTCGGAGGGGCCGAAGCACTCGCGGGCGAGCCGCGCCTCGAGGGCGGCCAGCGAGGCCGGGCCCTGTACGTCGAGGAAGAGCAGGACCCCGCCCAGCAGCACCTGGGTCAGGAGCTCGGTCCAGGCCGGTGTGCCGCGTACCGCCGCACCGAGGAGCAGGGCAGCCAGGACCGTGCCGAACCCCAGCAGCCCGATCACGACGGAGCAGAGCAACCCCGTGCAGCAGCGGGCCAGGAGGAAGCGCAGGGTCTTCCCGTCGGTGGTCTCGTACGGCTCGGGGAAGAGGTCGCCGAAGAACTCGCAGCGGCGCACCCGCTCCAGGGCCGCCAGCCGGTGAGCACCGCCGGAGAGGATGCCCAGGGCCTCCGGGCGCGTACGGGGCCACAGGAGGTAGGGGCCCAGTGCGATGCCCGTGACGAGGAAGTACGCGAGGCCGATCAGGGCGGTGGCACAGCTGAGCAGTACGCCGAGGCACCGGCGCGGCCACGACGTGGGTCGGGCCGCCGCCCGGTCCTCAGGAAAGCGGCTTTCCGCCGCCCCCGGTAAGTCGCCTCGCACGGTGCCCGAGCCTTAGGCGAACACCGCCTTGACCAGTGTCTGCTTCACCTTCTCGAACGCCCCGGCCATGGTGGGCAGGTCCATTTCGGCGTCCCCGGAGGTCAGCGAGCCGGTCAGGGTCTTGGTCCCGTCGGGCGTGCTGTACATCATTGCGCCCCAGCCCCAGAACCCTCCGTTGTGGTGGAGGACGGTGCCGCCGCCGTCCAGCTCCTCCACGAACACCCCCAGGCCGTAACCCATCGTGGGGTCCGCGACGCGCATCTCGGCCAGAAGCTCGGTCGAGATGAGCTTGCCGCTGTTCAGCGCGGAGAAGAACGTGTGGAGGTCCCGGGTGGTCGAGATCATGTCGCCAGCGGCGGATACCCAGGAGGGATTGAAGCGGGTGGTGTCGACCACCTTCCACTGTCCGGCGTCGTCGTAGCCGAAGTAGCCGTGGGCGTGCGGCTCGGGGATGTCCTCCCGGGTCTCCGGCAGCAGGGTGCCCGTCAGCCCGAGCGGGCCCAGGATCAGCCGGTGCGTCTCCTCGGGCAGCGAGCGGCCGGTGACCTGCTCGATCAGCAGCTTGGCCAGGACATAGTTGGTGTTGGAGTAGCTCCAGGCCGTCCCCGGCTCGAACCGCGCCGGCTTCGCCAACGCCCCCCGCACCAGCTCCTCCGGCCGGTAGGTCGCGTGCTGCAGGTCCACCCATTCCTTGCCCCATCCGGCAACCACACCGGGTTCGACCGATCCGTCCTTGGAGAACTCGCCGGTGAAGTTGAACAGCCCGCTGGTGTGCTGCAGGAGCATCCGTACCGTGATCCGCCGGTCGAGCCCGAACTCGGGCAAGTGGCCGGCCACCAGGTCCTCGAGGCCGAGCCGGCCCTCGGCCACCAGCTGCAGGACGACGGTCGCGACGAAGGTCTTGGTGACGCTGCCGACCCGGAAGTGCCCGTCGGTCGGCGGCTTCGCGGTCCGGCCCAGCTCGCTCACCCCGGCGCTGCCGACCCACTCGCCGAGTTCGTCGTTCACGCGCAGCTGCACGCCGGAGAAACCGGCGTCGACGATCTCCTGCATGGCCTTCCGCAGCTCGGGGCGGTCCTGCGCGGTGGTGTTCTGCTCACTCATGTGATTCCTCATCTCGCGTCGGCGGGTGTGCGTTGAGCGTGGACCCTGACCCAAGGTCAAGGTCAAGGCGATAGATGAGCGCTAGGCTCGCCCCATGGCAGACGGGCTCACGATCGGTCAGGCGGCGGCTTTCGTCGACATCACCGTCAAGACGGTGCGGCACTACCACCGGCTCGGCCTGATCGCCGAACCGGAACGGGACCATTCCGGCTACCGGCGCTACGGTTCGGCCGACCTGCTGCGCCTTGTCCAGGTCCGGGCCCTGGCCGGGGCAGGCGTGCCGCTGGCCGAGATCGGCGAGCTGCTCGACGCCGAGCCCGAGCGGTTCGCCACCGCCCTGGACGACGTCCGCCGTCGGCTCACCGAACAGATCGAGGAGCTGACCGCCCGCCGCGACACCCTGCACCGGCTCGCCCACGGTGACCGCGCCCTGCTGCCCGACCGGGCCTGCGCGGTCCTGGAGCGACTCGCCGAGCTCGACTTCAGCCCCGACTACGTCACCACCCAGCGGGAGGCCCTGGTGCTGTCGCGGGCGCTTGCTCCCGAGGTCTTCGACCTCTTCCTGGCCAACCTCGAACACCGGCTCGACGACCCCGAGTTCGTCGAGTTGACCAAGCGCGGCTGGGAGGCGAGGTCCTGGGATCCCGACGACCCGCGGATCGAGGAGCTGGCCTCAGCGGTGGCCGCCAACCTGCTGGGCGTCCGCGCGCTGCTGACGCTGTCGGCCAAGCGACCGCACGGGCCCGACGCGGCCTCCCGGTACGGCGTGGTCAACCACCACCGGGAGGACGAGGCACCGTCCATCGCGCGGCTGAACGGGCTGGTCGAGGGGCACCTGCGCGCGGCGGGCATTGATATCCCGCGTCAGTGACGGTCTGCTGCGAACTTGATCGCCCGGACAGGGCTTAGTGACGGCCCGTTCGCGGGACAGCAGGCGGCGGATCTCGCGGACCGCCGCCCCTCCCGCGCGGTTGGCGCCGATGGTCGATGCCGACGGGCCGTAGCCGACCAGGTGGATCCGTTCGTCCCGTACCGCCCGGGTCCCCTCGACGCGGATGCCGCCGCCCGGCTCGCGCAGGCGCAGCGGCGCCAGGTGGTCGACGGCCGCGCGGAACCCGGTGGCCCACAGGATGACGTCCGCGTCCACCCGGCTGCCGTCGGCCCAGGCGGCGCCGGTGGGGGTGAGCCGGTCGAACACGGGCAGCCGGTTCAGGACGCCCGAGGCCAGACCGGCCCGGACGGCCTCGTTCAGCGGGAGGCCCGTCACGCTGACCACGCTCTGCGGCGGGAGCCCCCGGCGTACCCGCTCGTCCACCAGGGCCACCGCCGCCCGCCCCTCGGCCTCCCCGAAGCTTCCGTCGCGGAAGACCGGGGGCCGCCGCGTCACCCAGGTGGTCCGGGCCGCCACCTCGGCGATCTCCAGCAGGTGCTGGACCGCCGACGTGCCGCCGCCCACGACGATCACCCGCTCGTCGGCGAACTCCTGCGGCCCCGGGTAGTTCGCGGTGTGCAGCAGGCGGCCGCGGAACGTCTCCTGCCCCGGGTAGCGCGGCCAGAAGGGGCGGTCCCAGGTCCCGGTGGCGTTGACCAGGGCCCGCGCCGACCAGACGCCGGCCGATGTTTCCACGCGCAGCCGCCCGCCGTCCCCCTCGCGCACGGCCGACACGTCCACCGGGCGCCGTACGCGCAGGCCGAAGCGGTCCTCGTAGGCGGCGAAGTACTCCCCGATCACCTCCGACGAGGGCCGCAGCGGGTCGGCGCCGGTCAGCTCCATGCCGGGCAGGGCGTGCATGCCGTGGACCTTGCCGTAGGTGAGCGAGGGCCACCGGAACTGCCAGGCGCCGCCCGGGCGGGGCGCGTGGTCGAGGACCACGTGGTCGAGCCCCGCCCGCGTCAGGTGGTACGCGCTGGACAGGCCCGCCTGCCCGGCGCCGACGACCACCACGTCCACGTCCCCGGCTGCGTCCACCACCGTGCCCGCGTACCCGCCGCCCGTGCTCCGCATCAGATCGTTCACGGTTCTACCAACTCGCGGAGGCCGCAGGATCTTCCCGCCGCTACGCCCTCCTGGCGCCGGCGGGCCCGCGCAGCGTGGCCAGGACCGGACGGTCGGGCTGGAGGGTGAGGCCGGGGAAGACCCCGGCCCGCTCGCTCCCGCTGTCCAGGTGGAACCGCTGCCCCAGGACAGCCAGTACGAGTGCGGCCTCCACCAGCGCGAACCGCGCGCCCAGGCAGGCCCGCGGGCCGCCGCCGAAGGGGAACCAGGCGTGCTCGGGCACCCGGTGCGGGGCGTCGTCGTCCCACCGCTCGGGGCGGAAGGCCTCCGGGTCGGGGAACCACCGCCGGTCGCGGTGCACCGACCAGGGGCTGGTCCACACCGACGTCCCCGCCGGCACCGGGCGCCCGCCGAGGGTCGCGCCCTCGGTGGCCACCGCAGAGATCAGCCAGATCGGCGGATAGAGGCGCAGCGTCTCCTTGACCACCTGCCGGGTCCACGGCAGCCGTGCGTAGTCGTCGTAGGTCGGCAAGCGCCCGCCGAGTACGCGGTCCAGCTCCTCCGTCAGCCGGGCCCGCGCCTCCGTCGCCCCCGACAGCAGCTGCCACGCCCAGGTCAGGGTGGTCGAGGTGGTCTCGTGCCCGCCGATGTACAGAGTGATCGACTCGTCCCGCAGCTCCTTGCGGGACAGCGGGCCGCCGTGTTCGTCGCGTGCCGCGAGCAGCCGGCTCAGCAGGTCGTCCCGCTCCGCGCCGGCCGCCGACGCCGCCTCGTGCTCCCGAATGACGTGTTCGATCTCCTGGTCGAGGACCGCCACCGCCTCCCGCATGCGGCGGCGGCCGGGGTGCGCACCCACGGCGGCAGGAACAGCGTCAGTCCGCGGAACTCCGCGCCGAGTTCGCGCTGTGCCGTGGCCATTGCCGCGCTGATGGGTGCCTCGCGGCCCGCGGCGTCGCTGCCGAACAGCGTGCGCACGGCGATCCGTTGGGTCAGGCCGGCCATCTCCCGGTGCACGTCGATCCGCGTGCCCTCCTGCCAGCCGCGGGCCAGCGCGTCCGCGCACTCCACCATGGTCGCGGCGTACGAGCGGACCTGGCGCGGCCGTACGGCAGGCTGGACCAGGGCCCGTTTGCGCCGCCAGTCGTCCCCGGTGGCCACGACCACCCCGTCGCCGAGCAACTGGTGGAAGGCCCAGCCCAGTTCCGTCGGCCTGAAGGTGGATTCGACGGCGCCGAGCAGTTCGCCGGCGTGCTCGGGAAGGGAGACGAGGACGTTGCGCTTCGGGCCGAGGGACCAGGGCACCCAGTCCCCGTGGTCGTCGCGCAGGGATGTGAAGAAGGCCAGTGGATCGCGGGCGAAGGCGGGCAGGTTACCGAGCAGGGGCCACCGGCGCGGGCCGCCGCCGCGGGTGCCCGGGTGCAGGGTCGCGGTCACGCAGGCATGGTGACAGCCGCGCCCGCAGGGCACCAGAGCCCGGACCCGCCCGTCCCGGGCCGGCTCGTCCCCGGACCCGCCCGCTCCGGTGATCCGTCAGACGGTCCCGCGCGCGGTCCGCGACGCCGCGCGTGCGCTCAGCCACGCATACGCGGCGTCCGCGCTGAACTCCGGCTGCCCGCCCCGGAAGAGGAGCCCGGCGGACGCGAAGGCCGGGTCGTCCGCGATGTCCGCCGCGTACGGCACCACCACGCAGCCCATGCCCGCGGCCCGGGCGGCCCGCGCCCCCGGCGCCGCGTCCTCCACGACCACGCAGTCGGCCGGCTGCGCGCCCAGCCGGCGGGCCGCCTCCAGGAACACGTCCGGGGCGGGCTTGCCCCGCGCGACCTCCTCGGCGGACACCACCGTGGTCAGCGACGCGTCCAGGCCGGTGCCCGCCAGGACGGCGTCGATCGCCTCGCGCGAGGAACCGGAGGCCACGGCCATCGGCACCCCTTCGGCGCACAGCCGCTCGACGAGCCCCCGCATCTGCGGGAAGACCTCGGTCCGGGTGCGCGCGAGTTCGAGGTAGGCGGCGTTCTGCTCGGCGAGCAACTGCTCGACGGGGGCCGGGATCCCGTAGCGGTCCTTGAGGATCTCCAGGGTCTCCAGCGTGCCGATGCCGATGAAGCGGGAGTGCTGCTCCCACGTGAAATCGGGGACGCCGTGCCGCTCCAGCGTGCGGCGCCCGGACTCGTAGTAGTTCGGCTCGCTGTCCACGAGGGTGCCGTCGAGATCGAATATGACGGAAATCATCCGCTGTGCCCGTCCTGCCTGTCGCGTCCTGTTCCGATGATCCTGTCAGGTTTTGCGGGCATTGCGTCCCACGGATTCGACCAGAGGCAGCAGCCGGTGCGGGACCCGCTCGCGCAGGGCCACCTCCGTCCGGGTGCGGACCACGCCCGGGAGTCGGATCAGCCGCTGGATCACGTCCTCCAGGTGCTCGTTGTCCCGGGCCGCCACGCGGGTCAGCAGGTCCCCGCCGCCCGTGATCGAGAAGGCCTCGATGATCTCCGGTACGGCGGCCAGGGCGTCGCCCACGTCGTCCAGATGGCCCTGGGTGACCTCGATGTGCACGAAGGCCAGCACCGGATGGCCCAGCGCGGCGGGGGAGAGCACCGGCCCGGTCCCGGTGATCACGCCCGTGCGCTCCAGCCGGTCCAGCCGGGCCTGGAGGGTGCCGCGCGCGACCCCGAGGATCCGGGCGTATTCACGGACGCTGGTGCGCGGCTGCTCGATCAGCAGGCGCAGGATTCTGGTGTCGAGCTCGTCCACCGCCATGCCCGGACTTTACCAACGGCATAGTTCACGGCGATCGTTCCCGGCCGCCCGCCGGGCCGGTGTGCAGCGGGGGCTGCCCCCGATAGGCCAGACCCACGACCAGTACCGCGGCGGCGGCCGGCAGCAGGAGCCAGCCCACCGGGCACCCGGCCCGGATCAGCAGGGCCCCGACGAACCCCCCGGCGAAAATGGCGAGGATCGACAGGCCGCGCAGTCGCCAGCCGGCCGACCCGTATCCGTAGACGGCGTCGCGCCCCATGGCGGAGCCGCCGAGGAAGGCCGTCATGGACCGGGTGACCAGCGTCGTCGGCACACCGGGCACGTTCGCCCGCATGATCGTGGTGTTGCGCAGGCCCATCGCCAGCGCCAGGACCGCCGTGACCGCCAGGTGCCGCGGCGTCGGCGATCCGTACTGCGGCGCCAGTCCCCACGCCACGGCCGCTGCGGCCAGGAGCAGCCCGGCCTCGACGAGGAGGCCCATGACGAACCAGCGCCGGCCCCGGGCCTCCATCAGGGCCTCCACGTGGGAGCCGCAGACCACCCCGAGCACGAACGCGGCCAGCGAGATCCCGGCGGGCAGCGTCGGCAGCCTGCCCGCCTGCGCCGCGCCGAAGGCCAGGAACAGCACGTTCCCGGTCTGCATCGCCGTGAAGGCGGGCCCGAGCGCGAGCAGGCTGACCGCGTCGATCACCCCGGTCACCGCGGTCAGGGCGACCATCAGCGACGGCATGTGCGGCGGAAGCAGCGAACCGGCCGTCCGCGCGGCCCTCCGGTCCTCGTCCATGACGCCCGACAGTGACACGCCCGCCGGGTCCTCCCGCGCCGACATGCCGGAAGGCATAGGGTCCGGAGGGTGAGTGACCTGTTGCTGGTGAGACACGGCGAGACCGCCTGGAGCGCCGACGGGCGGCACACCGGGCGCACCGACATCCCACTGACCGCGCGCGGGGTCGAGGAGGCCATCTCCCTGGCCCCCTACTTCCAGCACCGGCGGCCCGCCCTGGTCCTGACCAGCCCGCTGCGCCGGGCCGTGGCCACCGCCGAGCTCGCCGGGCTCCCGGGCGCCGGCATCGACTCCGACCTGTACGAGTGGGACTACGGCGGCTACGAGGGCATCACCACCGTGGAGATCCACCGGGCCACGCCCGACTGGTCCCTGTGGACCCACGGCGTCCCGCCCGGCGACGCCGGGCACCCCGGCGAGAGCGCCGCCCAGGTGGGCGCACGCGCGGACCGGGTCCTGGCCCGGGTCGCGCCCGTGCTCCGCGCGGACGACGGTGACGTGGTGCTCGTCGCCCACGGCCACTTCCTGCGCGTCCTGACCGCCCGCTACCTGCGGCTGGAGCCCGAGCACGGCCGGCTCTTCCTGCTGCGCACGGGCACCGTCAGCACGCTCTCGACGGAACACGGCCTCCCCGTGATCGCAGGCTGGAACACCCGCCCCTGACGTGGGCGCTCTCGCCTCGCGCGTCGGGGCCGCCTGCGTGAACATGCGTACATGAGCCATGAAGGTGCGGGTGACGGCCCCGGTACGCCCACCCGGGAAGCGGGGCTCAAGGCCAACGCGATCGGTTTCCTCGACGCGCTCGTCATCGGCCTGAACTCGACCTCGCCCGCCTACTCCCTCGCCGCAGTCCTCGGGCCGATCGTGGCCCTGGTCGGGATCTACGCGCCCGGCGTCATCCTGGCCTCCTTCGTGCCGATGCTGATGATCGCCGCCGCCTTCTACTACCTGAACAAGGTCGACCAGGACTGCGGGACCACGTTCTCCTGGGTGACCCGGGCCATGGGCCCGTGGGCGGGCTGGCTCGGCGGCTGGGCGATCGCCATGACCGGCGTGCTCGTCATCGGCTCGCTCGCGGACGTCGCCGTCAACTTCGGGCTGCTCGCCTTCGGACTGGACGACTGGGCCGCGAACGCGTGGATCCGACAGGGCCTGACCGTCGCCGTCATCCTGGCCATGACCGCGATCTGCGTCATCGGCACCGAGCTGTCGGCCCACCTGCAGGACATCCTGATCCTGGCCCAGGTCTTCTTCCTCCTGACGTTCGCTGTGGTCGCCCTCTACCGCGTCTACGCCGGCACCAGCAGCCTGGAGGAGATCGAGCCGAGCATCGGCTGGCTCAACCCCTTCGGCGCCGGCGGCGCCGCCCTCACCGGCGGCCTGCTGCTCGGCGTGTTCATGTACTGGGGCTGGGAGTCCGCGGTCAACCTCACCGAGGAGGTCGAGAACTCCGCGACGGCGCCCGGCAAGGCCGGCATCTGGTCGACGGTCATCCTCCTGGTCACCTACCTGTCCGTCTGCATCGCCGTCGTCGGTTACGCGGGCACCGTCTTCCTCGCCGAGAACGCCGCCGAGGAGGAGGCCATCTTCGCCGTGCTCGCCCACGAGGTCATGGGCGGCTGGGACTGGGTGGTGCTCCTCGCCGTCTGCACCTCCGCGCTCGCCTCGACGCAGACCACGATCATCCCCGCCTCGCGGACCGCCCTGTCCATGGCCCGCCGGCACGCCCTGCCCCCGCACCTCGCGCACATCCACCCGAGGTTCAGGACCCCGGACGTGAGCACGTGGTGGGTGGCCGGCATCGCCATCGGCTGGTACCTGATCGTCAACCAGATCAGCGAGAACGCCCTCCTGGACTCGCTCACCGCGCTGTCCCTGCTCATCGCCTTCTACTACGCGCTCACCGGCCTGGCCTGCGCCGTCTACTACCGCCGCCACCTGCTGGAGAGCCCCCGCAACCTCCTGCTCATCGGGATCGGCCCGGTCATCGGCGCCGCCCTGCTGATCTGGCTCCTGGTGGAGTCGATCGGCGACATGTCCGACCCGGCGAACTCGGCCAGCGGCGTCTCCTGGTTCGGCCTCGGCCCGCCGCTCGTCATCGGGCTCGCCATCGCCGTCGTCGGCGTGCTCGTCATGCTCTTCTGGCGGGTACGGGACGGCCGGTTCTGGCAGGAGCGGCGAGGAGTCGTCGACCCCGCCCTCGTCCACACCAGGAAGCGATAGGCGGCCGGCGATGTCAGTGGTCCTCGGATACGACGAATCACCCGGTGCCGAGCGCGCCCTCCAGGTTGCGCTGGAGGTGGCCACCGCTTTCGGGGAACCCCTCGTCCTCGTCTACGGGGCGGCCGCCCCGGGTCCCACCGGCGAGGAGTCCCGCGCCCACCGCGAAGCCGTCCGGCAGGCGGGCCGCAGCGCTCTTGCGCACGCCGTCGAGGAGGCGGACGCCGCCGGTGTGCCGTCGACGGTCGAGGTGGCGGACGAGAAACCCGCCCAGGCGCTGCTCGACGCCGCGGCGCGCCACGGCGCGCGGGTCATCATCGTCGGCAGCTGGGGCGACAGCCCCATGCGCGGCGCCCTGCTCGGCTCCACCCCGCACAAGCTCCTGCACCTCTCCCCGGTCCCCGTGCTGTGCGTACCGACCGCGAGCGCGCCGTAGCGGTGAAGCGGGCGCTCCGGCCGCCGGCGTGCCTACGATGCCCCGATGACGGAACTCCAGCGGCTCCGAGCCGAACACGCCCCCGCCCTCCTCGCGTTCGAACAGGCCAACCGCGCCTACTTCGCCGCGTCGGTGCCCGACCGCGGGGACGCGTACTTCGCCGACTTCGACGCCCGGCACGCTGAACTCCTCGCCGGGCAGGCCGCCGGCCGTGACCACCTCCACCTGATCATCGGCGGCGACGGGGAGGTACTGGGGCGGGTCAACCTGATCGACGTCGAGGACGGCTCCGCCGAACTGGGCTTCCGCGTGGCGCAGGCGGCGGCCGGCCGGGGCCTGGCCACCAGTGCGGTCCGGCAGGTCCTGGTGCTCGCCGCGGACACGTACGGGCTGCGGACCCTGCGCGCCGCGGCGGCCGTCGACAACGCGGGATCGCGCACGGTCCTGCAGCGCACGGGGTTCCTGCCGGTGGGGGAGACCGTGCTGGACGGCCGTCCCGCGATCGGCTACGCCCGGGACCTGCCGACCGGACGGCAGCGGCCGGCGGGCGCCTGAACAGTCGTCGGGCACCCGCCGGCCGGTGGCGGTCGTCAGGGGCGGGCGAGCGCGTTCTCGGGCGCGGCCGGCGCCTCGTCCGGAGAGCTCGCCTCCTTGGCGCGCAGCCTGGTCAGCGCCGGGCTGGTGATCGCTGTCGTCACCAGCGCCATCAGCACCAGCATGGTGAACAACTGCGGCCCGATGACGCCGAGTTCCAGTCCGACGTTGAGCACCACCAGCTCCGTCAGCCCCCGGCAGTTCATCAGGGCGCCGATCGACAGGGCCTCCCGCCACGGTCTTCCGCAGGCGCGTGCCGCGCCCGTGGCGCCGCCCCACTTGCCGAGGAAGGCCACCGCCAGGATGGCGGCCGTCCAGAGCCACAGCTCGGGTGAGGCCGTCAGCCCGCCGATGTCGGTGCGCAGGCCCGTGTGCACGAAGAACAGCGGCAGCAGCACGGGCACCGTGAAGGCGCGCAGCCGGGCCGCAGCGACCTCGATGCGCCCCCCCGTGCGCGGGGTGATCACACCGAACAGGAACGCTCCGAACAGCGCGTGCACGCCGATCCGGTCGGTGGCCAGCGCGGACAGGCTCAGACCGCTGAAGAGCGCCACCAGGACCACCGCGTCCCCGGCCCGGTCGGCGCGGGCCGCCCAGCGGGCCAGCAGCGGCCGTACCGCGTACAGCATGAACAGCGTGAACGCGACGGCGAGCGCGGCCGTGGTGGCCGCCTCCATCGGGGAACCGGCCGAGGAGAGGGCCACCACCAGCGCCAGCAGGCACCATGCGACCACGTCGTCGACGGCCGCGCAGGCCATGGCGAGCGCCCCGAGCGGCGTCCCGTACAGGCCCCGGTCGATGAGGATCCGGGCGAGGACGGGGAAGGCCGTGATGCTCATGGCCACTGCCATGAACAGGATGAACGGTGTCCGGCCCACGCCGTCCGGGGCGAAGTCGGCGTACATCGCGACGGCGAGGAGGGCGCCCAGGGCCAGCGGCAGGAGCATCCCGGCCTGGCTCACGGCGACCGCGGCGCGGGTGTGGCCGCGCAGGTTCTTCAGGTCGAGCTCCAGCCCGACCAGGAACATGAAGGCGAGCAGGCCGAGTTGCCCGAGCACCGAGGTGTACGGCAGGACGGACGTCGGGAACAGGGCGTGCTGGGCCTCCGGCCAGATCCAGCCCAGCAGGGACGGGCCCAGCAGGATGCCGGTGGCGATCTCGCCCACCACCGGGGGCTGGCCGAACCGGCGGCAGACGGCGGCTCCCACCTGGCAGGCGAGGATCACCGCCGGGACGGCGACCAGCAGGGCGGGCAGCGGATCAGCGGACGACACGGGTGCCTCCTTCAGGGGCGCCGGGGCGCAGTGCGGCGGACGGGTCGAGGTGGGCGGCCGGCGGGGGGGCCGAGGCCGCCTCCGACCACTGGGCGTAGCGGCGCAGGCCGTACAGCAGGGGCTGCGGGTCCTCTCGCAGGGACACGCGGTGGACCTCGGCGAACACGGCCGTGTGGTCCCCGAAGCCGAGGGTCCTGACCACGGCGCAGTCCGCGACGGCGTGGGCGTCCGCGGTCAGGTGCGGTCCGCCGGCGCCCAGCGGCAGCCGCCACTCGACGCGGTCGAAGCGGTCGGGCGCGCCGGAGGCGAACAGGTCGGAGGCGCCCCGGGCGCGTTCGTGCAGCAGGTTCAGGGCGAAGGCACCCTGGTCGAGCACCACCGCGAGCGTCGGGCTCGCTGCCCGTACGCACACCACGACGGTGGGCGGGTCCAGTGCGACGCTCGCCACGGAACTGCAGGTCAGGCCATGGGGAACGGTGTCCGCATCCAGGGTGGTGACGATGGACACCCCGGTGGGGAAGGCGGCCATGAAGGGCCTGAGGTCCGCGCGGCGGTCTCTTGCCGAATCGTCCGGCGCGGCGGGATGGGGCGCGGAGCGGTGGGGCATGTCTGACTCCTGAGGTGGCTGGAAGCGACTGCGGCCCGGCAGCCGGCGGAGTGCCGTGCTGCCGGGCCGCGGTCGCGGAGTGCCTTACGCGCCGTGGAGTTGGCGCAGGTAGTCGTACGCGCTGGGGAGGGTCTCCAGCAGGTTCTGCTGCTGGCGCTTGACGGTGTCGAAGAGGGGCTCGGCGCCGGCCACCGACTCGGGCCGGTGCGCGAGGGTGGGCAGCGGGGCGTCCGGCTCCAGACCGAGGCCGGCGAAGATGCAGTAGTAGCTGCCGTTGGTCCAGAAGTTGCGGAACTCCGCCTCGAAGTTGCCGTAGTACGTGGACTCGTCGGTGATCGGGGAGTTGATGGGCAGACCGGCCTTGTAGGCGGAGATCTTCTGCTTGATGTTGTCGGGGAGGACCAGCTTCTTGTTGGCCTGCCAGAACGGCGTGTCGTTGCGCGGCGCGTAGAAGAAGTGCGCCTGGATGAAGTCGCGGGTGTCGTCGAACATCACCTCGATCTCGTTGTTGAAGCTGTCGATCAGACCCTTGTTGAAGGTCTTGTCCGGGAAGTGCTTGGCCAGCTGGTAGATCGCGGCCGTGATGAAGTAGATGCCGGTCGACTCCAGCGGCTCCAGGAAGCAGGACGACAGGCCGATGCTGACGACATTCTTCACCCACGCGCGGCGGTTGCGGCCGACCCGGAAGCGGATGTGGTTGAACTTCGTCGACTCGGCGTCCAGGCCCCACATGTCGGCGAACTCGCGGGTGGCGGTGTCCTGGTCGGTGAACTTGCTGGAGTACACGTAGCCGGTGCCGAAACGCCCCAGCATGGGGATCTTCCAGGCCCAGCCGGAGGACATGGCGATCGCCGAGGTGTACGGCTCGACCCCGTTCGCCTCGTCGTCGTGCGGGACGGCCGTGGCCACCGCGCTGTCGCACAGCAGGTGGTCGCTCATGTCGATGAACGGTTCCTGCATCGCCTGGTTGATCAGCAGCCCGCGGAAGCCCGAGCAGTCCACGAACAGGTCGGCGTCCAGGGCCAGCCCGCCCTTGGTGTGCAGCGTCGTGACGTAGCCGCGGGAGTCCTGCTCGACCCGGACCATCTCGTCCTGGACGTGGTTGACGCCCTGCTTCTCGGTGGCGAAGCGGCGCAGGAAGTCGGCCACCAGCTGGGCGTCGAAGTGCCAGGCGTACCGGGTGGCCGGACGGCCGTCGAGCCAGCGCGGGGCCTTCATCGCGTCCATCACGGGGGGCTCGCGGAAGCAGGCGTAGTCGAACGGCTCGGTGGTGCGGCCCTCGTACTTGCGCTTGAACCAGTAGTGCGACAGGGGCGTCTGGTCGTAGTCGGGAAGCAGCCCGAACGGGTGGTAGAAGTGGTCCGGCCCGCCGCCCGGCAGCTCGCGGGCCGTCGACTCGCCCTGTCCGTCGGTCCGCCAGTTCACGAAGCGCACGGCCATCTTGAAGCTGGCGTTGCACTCCCGCATCCACTCGTCCTCGGCGATCCCCAGGTAGTCGAAGAAGGAGCGCTGCAGGTTGGGCACGGTGGCCTCGCCGACGCCGATGCGCGGGATCGTCGGCGCCTCGAGCACGGTGATGTCGACCGTTCCCTGGAGCGCCTTGCCGAGATACGCGGCCGTCATCCAGCCGGCCGTGCCGCCTCCCAGGATGACGACCTTCTGAAGCCGGGTGTCGGTGCTGGTCATGAAACAGCCCTCATTTCGGAGTCGGCGGTTCGGGTGGTCGTGCTCATCAGTGTCGAAAAACGCCCTATCACCGCCCTACACCGCAAAGATCCGGCCGTTGTAGGCCCGATATAGGCCCCCCGAACAGACTCTTCGCAGGCACAGCGGCAGGCGGACGACGACCGGGAGGACGCGATGACCACCGCAGCGACCGAGACAGCGGGGCCGGCGGTACGCGTCCGCTTCCTGGGCGATTTCGAGCTGACCGTGAACGGCACCCCCGTACGACGCTGGCGGGCCGGCAAGGCCCGCGGCCTCTTCCAGTACCTCGTGGTCCACCGCGGCCAGATGCTCACCCGCGACCGGCTCTACGAGTCGCTGTGGCCCGGCGCCGACAGCACCGCGGGCAGCTCGCTCAAGGTCGCCGCCCACGCCCTGCGCCGGGTGCTCGACGCCCACCCCGACCGCCCCGGCGACTCCGGGATCCAGCTGTTCTACCGCGACTTCGGCTACGTCCTGCACGTCACCGGTCTGTGGTCCGACCTGGACCGCTTCCAGGAGCTCGTGCACGCCGGCCTGCGGGCCTCCACCGCGGGCGACACGGCCCTGGCCAGGACCCGCCTGCGGGCGGCGATCGCCCTCTACGGGGGCGAGTTCCTGCGCGGTGAGAGCGCCGACTGGGTCGTCGAACAGCGCGAGTACCTCAGGGCGCTGGTCCTGCGGGCGCTGGGCGTGCTGCGCACCGACGCCGAGGACCGCGAGGACTTCGTGGAGCTGATCGAGCTCTGCAAGCGCACGCTGGAGATCGACCGCCACCACGAGGAGACCTACCGGGCGCTGATGGCCGCGCACGGCCGGCGCGGCGAACTGGCCTGCGTACGCCGCTGGTACGAGCTGTGCGCCCGCCGGATGCGGGACGAACTGGCCGTGGCCCCCGGCCAGGAGACCCAGCGGCTGCTGCGCGCCCTGATCCCGGCCGCCGCCCGTGCCGCCGCGCCCGCCCCGGCGTCCGTCGGCGGCGCACCCGCCACGGTCCGCGCGCTGCGGCCCGCCGGGCGCCAGCCCGGAACACCCCCGTGGAGCGCGGAGGTCCGCACCTCCGCCCTGGCCCGCCCCGTGCGCAGGGCCAGGCCCGACAACCGGGCCCCGGGCCTGCTGGCCCGCACCGCCGACCCCGCGACCGCGTGACCGCGACCGTGGCCGCGTGACGAGCCGGCGCGCGACCGCGGCCGCGTGACCGTGTGCCCCCGTGACCTGTGACCGACACAGCTGTTCAGCGAGCCCGTGAATTCCGTGACCGAGTGAGGACCCCACCGTGACCGTGCTGACCGTGCCGCCCGTGCCGCAGGACTCCAGACCGCCCGGCGGCGAATCCGACGCGGCCCTGCCGCCCCGCCACACCGACCAGTGGATCGGCGGAGCCTGGGTCCCCTCAGACGCCGACGGCCGCCTCGTCGTGACCGACCCCGCCACCGAGCGCCCCCTGGCCACCGTCCCCGCCGGCACCGCCCGGGACGCCGACCTCGCGGCCCGCGCCGCCGCCGCGGCCTTCGACGGCTGGGCGGCCACCCCGCTGCGCGAGCGGACCGCCCTGCTGCGCAGGGTCGTGGAGGCCATGGAAGTACGGGCCGACCGCTTCGCCGAGGTCATCACCGCCGAGGTCGGCGCGCCCGCCAGGATGGCCCGGCACACCCATGTCGGGCTCTCCCTCGGCATGGCCGCGCACTGCGTCGAGACCGCCGCCTCCTACGCCTTCGAGGAGCGGGTGGGCCACTCGCTGGTCGTGCGCGAGGCGGCCGGAGTGGCCGCCTGCATCACCCCCTGGAACACCCCGCTGCTGCTCACCGTGCAGAAGATCCTCCCGGCGCTGGCCGCGGGCTGCACCGTCGTGCACAAGCCGAGCGAGATCACCCCGCTGCACGCCCGCCTGCTCGCCGAGGCCGTCGCCGAGGCCGACCTGCCGCCCGGGGTCTTCAACATGGTCGTCGGCACCGGCGACACCGTCGGCACGGCACTGGTCACCCACCCGCTGGTCGACGTGGTCTCCCTGACCGGCTCCACCCGGGCCGGGCGCGAGGTCTCCGCGCTCGGCGCCGACCGGATCAAGCGCGTCCACCTCGAACTCGGCGGGAAGAACGCCAGCCTCGTCCTCGACGACGCCGACCTGGCCCCGGCCGTCGCCGCCACCGTCGACCAGATGCTCTTCAACACCGGCCAGACCTGCCTGCAGTGGAGCCGGCTGCTGGTGCCGCGCGAGCGCCAGGACGAGGCCGTGGAGCTCGCCGTCCGGGCCATGGACGGCTACGTCACCGGCGATCCGCGCGATCCCGCGACCGACCTCGGTCCGCTGGTGTCCGCGGCCGCGCACGCCCGCGTCACCGGATACATCCGGCGCGGTGGCGAGGAGGGCGGAGCCCGCCTGGTCCACGGCGGCCCCGACCGGCCCGCCGGCCTGGACACCGGCTACTACGTCCGGCCGACGGTCTTCGCCGACGTCGACCCGCTCACCACCATCGCCCAGGAGGAGATCTTCGGACCGGTGCTGTCCGTGATCCCCTACGACGACGAGGAGCAGGCCGTCCGGATCGTCAACGGCACCCGCTACGGCCTGCACGGCGCGGTCTGGTCCGGCGACGACGCCCGCGCCGAGCGCATCGCACGCCGCTTCCGCTCCGGCCTCGTCGACGTCAACGGCGGCCAGTTCAACCCGGCCGCGCCGTTCGGCGGGTTCAAGCAGTCCGGGATCGGGCGCGAGTGCGGCACGGCCGGACTGGAGTCCTTCCTGGAGACCAAGTCGATGCAGCTCCCGCAGGGCGAGGGGGGCCAGGTGGTCGGCCCGCGGCTGCGGGCCACCGAGGCCGCCCGCCCCGCGGACACCGAGAGGAAAGACGGATGACCGAGCCCCATGCCGGGCCGGCCGGGGCGAGCGCCCCGGGCGGGCTCCCGCCGCTGTTCGCCCGCCTGGAACGGTGGACCCGCGAACAGCCGAACGAGACCGCGGTCAAGGCCGTGGACGGCAACCTCACCTACGCGGCGCTCACCGCCCGCACCGCCCGGTACGCCTCCGCCCTCGCCCGTGCCGGAGTCGGCCCGGAGACCTCGGTCGGGCTCCTGCTGGGCCGCTCCCGCGAGAGCGTGCCCGCCCTGCTCGCCGTCTGGAGCCTGGGCGGGACCGCCGTACCGCTGGACCCCGGCCACCCGGTGGAGCGGCTCGGCGGCGTCCTGCGCGACGCCGGGGCCGCCGTCCTGGTCGCCACCGGTGTGCCCGCCGGCCTGGAGGCCGGCGGGACCGTCCTGCTGACCCCCCGCGAGGTCCGCCGCGGCGCCCCCGGGGCGCTCGCCGTGACCCTGCCCGCCGCCGACACCTGCGCCTACCTCATCTACACCTCCGGAACCACCGGCCGCCCCAAGGGCGTGGAGGTCACCTACCGCGGCCTGGACACCTTCGTCGAGGCCCTCGCCGGGCTCGGCCTGCCCCCCGGCGGGCTCGGACTCAACGCCGTCTCGCCCGCCTTCGACGGCTGGCTCTGGTGCACCCTGCTCTACCTCGTCCACGGCCAGGGGGTGGCCCTCACCGACCTCTCCCTCGACGGACTGCGGCAGGCCGCCGCAGAGGGCCGCGAACCCCTGCCCGCCGGACTGCGCACGGTCTCCCTCACGCCGTCGCTGCTCGCCGCCCACGGCGCGGGACTCGACTCCGCCGAGGTCGTCGTCGTCGCGGGGGAGGCCTGCCCGGCCGCACTCGCCGAGCGGTTCGCCCACGGCCGCAGGCTGCTCAACGTGTACGGGCCGACGGAGGTGACCATCGCCGCCACCTGGGCCGACAGCCGACGAGGGGACGACGTGACCACCATCGGACGACCGCTGCCCGGCTACCGGGCGTACGTGCTGGACGAGGAGCTGCGGCCGGTGCCCGCGGGCACCGAGGGCGAGCTCTACCTCGGCGGGCCCGCCGTCGCCCGCGGCTACCGCGGCCGCCCCGGACTCACCGCGAGCCGCTTCCTGCCCGACCCGTTCCAGGGCGGCGGCACCCGCATGTACCGCACCGGCGACGTGGTGATCCGCCGCGACGGGGGCGAACTGGAGTACCGGGGACGCCGGGACGACCAGGTGAAGATCCGCGGCCACCGCATCGAACTCGGCGAGGTGGAGCGCATCGCCGCCGAACTCCCCGAGGTCGTCGCCGCCGCCTGCTGCCCGCTGCCCCCGGGCCAGATCCTCGGCCTCGCCGTCGTCGCGGCACCCGGCGTCGACGACCCGGCCGGACTCGCCACCCGGGTCGTGGAGCGCTGCCGCAAGCAGCTGCCCGCGGCCGCGGTACCGGGCACGGTGCGCGTACTGGACCGGATCCCGACCCTGACCACCGGAAAGGCCGACCGCGCAGCGCTGGCCCGGGCCCTGGCCGAGCCGGAGGGCGGCACCGGACCCGGGCCGTCCGGGGGCGGTGCGGTGAGCCCCAGCGAGCGCGCCGTGATGACCGTGTGGGCCGAGGTGCTCGCCACCGAGGTCCCCGGCCCCGACGCGGACTTCTTCGACCTGGGGGGCCACTCCCTGGCCGCCGCCCGCGTGGTGTCGGAGCTGCGCCGCACCACCGGTCTGCGCGTCGGCCTCGGCGCGCTGCTGGCCCGGCCGACGGTCGCCGACGTGGCTGCCGAGATCGACCGGCTCACCGCCGAGCAGGGCGCGCCCGCCACCGGCCCGGCCGACGCCGCCGAGGGGGCGTAGGCCATGGGCACCTGGATCTCCACCTGGTCGGCGGACCCCGCCGACCCGGCCCTGCCCGTGCTGCTGTGCCTGCCCCCCGCCGGGGCCGGCTGCCAGCAGTTCCGCGCCTGGCAGCCCGCGCTGGACGGCACCGCGCAGGTGTACGGCGTACAGCTGCCGGGCCGTGAGAACCGCTGGCGGGAGCCCATGCCGGACACCTTCGACGAGGCCGTCGACGCCATCGCGGCCGAACTGGTGTCCACCGTCGGGAACCGGCCGCTGATCGTCTTCGGCCACAGCTTCGGCGGCCTCCTCGGCTACGAGGTCTCCCGCCGGGTCGCACCGCGCGCCCTGGTGGTCAGCGGCTGCCGGGCCCCCGGCCACTGGACCGGAGCCGGCCGCGGCATCGTCGACGACGGGGAGGAGCTGGACAAGCTCTTCGACACCGCCGAACTCGATCCCGGGCTGCTCGACGAGGACACCCGGGCGCTGATGGTCGCCATGCTCCGCAAGGACGCCCAGCTGTCCCTGAGCTACGTCCACCGGCCCGGCGTCCGCCTCTCCGTACCCGTGCACGCCTGGGGCGCCGACGGCGACGAGACCGTCAGCGCCGCCGACCTGGACGGCTGGGCCGCGGTCACCACCGGCGGCTTCGCCCGGCACACCACCACCGGCGGCCACCACGCCGTACTGCGCCGCCCCCGGCCCGTACTGGACCACCTGAGCGCCCTGCTGCGCGGCGAGGGAGCCTCCCTCGCCCCGACCGCCTGACAGCCCGCCCGCACCCATCGGCCCGAGCCCGGAGGACACCGTGCCCACCACCCACCAGGTCCTCGTGAACCACGAGGGGCAGTACGCGCTGTACCCCGCCACGCGCGAGACGCCCGACGGCTGGACGCCGGCCGGCTTCGACGGCACCGAGGACGAATGCGCCGCCTTCGTCGACGCCCACTGGCCCGACATCCGCCCGCTCAGCCTGCGAGGAGCCTGAGATGGAGATCGACCTGCTCGACCCGGGCCCCTTCGGCCGCAACGACTTCTGGCCGACGTTCACCTGGCTGCGCGCCAACTCGCCGGTCCACTGGCACCCCGAGCCCGGCAGCGACGACGGCGGCTTCTGGGCGCTGAGCCGGCACCGCGACATCATGAAGGTGTACGCCGACAGCGACACCTTCGTGTCGGGCCGCGGGATGCGGCTGGGCAGCGACCCGGCGGCCGTCGCCGCCGTCGCCCAGCGCATGCTCATCGTCTCCGACGTCCCGCACCACACCCGCCTCAAGCGGGCCCTGGGCCAGGCCTTCGGCCCCCAGCAGATGCCGCGCCTGGAAGCCCTGGTCGAGCAGGTCGTCGCCGACCTGGTCACCGAGGCCGCCGAAGCCGACGAACTGGACTTCATCGACCTGGCCAAACAACTGCCCAACCGGGTGGTGTGCGCCATCCTGGGCATCCCGCGCGCCGACTGGGCCTGGATCGGCGCCCTGACCACCGACGCCTTCGACTCCCCGGACGAGGCGGTGCGCAGCAACGCGCACTCGGAGATCTTCCTCTACTTCATCGAGCTGCTCGCCGAGCGCCGGGCCCGCCCCGGCGAGGACCTGGTCAGCCAGATCGCCCACGACACCCTCGTGGACGAGGGCGACGGCATCGAACGGCCGCTCAGCGACCACGAGATCGTCTTCAACCTCAACGGCGTCCTCTCCGGCGCCAACGAGACCACCCGCTACTCGGCGGCCGGAGCGGTCCACATGTTCGCCGAACACCCCGACCAGTGGCGGCTGCTGCGCGCCCTCGGCCCGGACGGCATCGCCCCCGCGGTCGAGGAGATCCTGCGCTGGACCACACCCGGGGTGCACGCCCTGCGCACCGCCGCGCACGACACCGAGATCGCCGGGACGCCCATCGCCGCCGGCGCCCGCGTCACGCTGTGGAACGTCTCGGCCAACCGGGACGAGGACGTCTTCGCCGACCCGCACTCCTTCCGGGTCGACCGCCGCCCCAACCGGCACGTCGCCTTCGGCCACGGCCGCCACCTCTGCCTCGGCGCCCGCCTCGCCCGCTTCGAACTCGGCGCCCTGCTCACCGAGATGCTCGCCGTCCTGGACGGGTTCGAACTGACCGGTCCCGCCACCTTCAACTCGTCCAACTTCACCTGGGGGATCAACAGTCTCCCCGTGCGGCTGCTGCGCAGCCGAGCCTTCGCGAAGTAAGAAAGGGCCCGTACTGTGACCACCGCACTCGTCGACTTCAACCGTTCGGACGCCGCGTTCCCCGCGACCGGGTACCCCGAACTCCTCGCCGGACAGGCCGCCCGCACCCCCACGGCCACCGCCCTCGTACAGGGCGACCGCTCCTGGACCTACGCCGAACTCGAGGCCGCCACCAACCGCCTGGCGCACGCGCTGATCTCCCGCGGGGCCGCGCCCGGCACCCGGATCGGGCTCTGCTACCCGCGCAGCGCCGAGTACGTCCTCGGCTCCCTGGCGACCCTCAAGACGGGCGCGGCGATCGTCGCCCTCGACCCGGTCAACCCCGACGACCGGCTCGCCGCGATGATCGGCGACGCGGACCCGCTGCTGGTGCTCACCCCGGCCGAGCTCGCCCGCCGGATACCCGAGGACGTCCCACGGGCCGAGGTCGCCACCGCCGGACAGGGCATGCCGGACACCGCACCCGCGTCCGTGACCGGCCCCGACACCGTCAGCCACCTCATCTACACCTCCGGCTCCACCGGCACCCCCAAGGCCGTCCTGGAGCGGCACGGGGCGCTCACCAACCTGGTCCACTGGACCACGCGCGCCTACGGGGTCCGGCCCGGCGACCGCGCCTCCTGGATGTCCACCCCCGGGTTCGCCGTCCAGATCATGGAGTGGCTCGCCTACCTGCCGGCCGGCGCCGCGATCCACATCCCCGAGGCGGGGCAGGCACAGACCCCCGAGCAGATCCGCGACTGGCTGGTCGGCGAGGGCATCACCCACACCATGCTGGTGGCCGCGCTGGCCGAGCCCGCATGGGGGCTTCAGTGGCCGGCGGACACGGCGCTGCGGATCCTGGTGACCACGGCCGAGCGCGTGCACAGCTGGCCGCCCGTCGACACCCCCTTCCGCGTGGTGATGACGTACGGCACCACCGAGACCACCAACGTCCTGTCCTGCCTCGACCTCGGCGCCGGCACCGACTTCACCAGCCAGGCCACCTCCGACGAGGTCCGGGCCACCCGCCAGGTCCCGGTGGGCGTGCCCATCGCCAACCTGCGCGTCCACCTCCTGGACGAGGACGGCCGCCCGGTCCCCGAGGGCGAGGTCGGCCGACTGCACGTCTCCGGGGCCGGGGTCGCGGCCGGCTACCACGGCCGTCCCGAGCTCACGGCGGCCAAGTTCCTCCCCAACTTCCTGCCCGACGACCCGCACCCGGTGCTCTACGACACCGGCGACCTCGCACGCCGCCGCGAGGACGGCGCCGTCGAGCTCCTCGGCCGCTCCGACTCACAGGTCAAGATCCGCGGCTTCCGCGTCGAGCTCGGCGAGGTCGAGACGCACATCGCGCGCCTCGACGGCGTCGCCGAGGCCGTCGTCGTCACCCAGGAGCGCGGCCCGGGCGACAAGCGCCTCATCGCCTACGTGTCCCCGGCCAGCGGGGCCGAACCCGACTCGGCCACGGTCCGCGCCGAGGTCGCCCGTACCCTTCCCTACTACATGGTCCCCGCCTCCGTCGTCGTGCTGCCCTCCCTCCCGCGGCTGCCCAACGGCAAGGTCGACCGCCGCAGCCTGCCCGAGCCCCCCGAGGGTCGCGACGGCGTCGGCGCCGGCTACGAGGCACCGCGCAACGAGGTCGAGGACGGCCTGAGCCGGCTGTGGGCCGACGCGTTCCGCACCGACGGCGTCGGCATCCACGACAACTTCTTCGAACTGGGCGGGCACTCGCTGCTGGCCTTCCAGCTCATCGACGAGATCCGCCGCCGCTACAGCGTCGAGCTGAGCCTCTCCGACCTGTCCACCTGCCCCACCGTCGCCGAGCTCGCCACCCTCGTCACCACCGAACGCGCCGGCGGCCGTGGCTCCTTCGGCGGCCTCCCGGCGATCGTCCCCGACCCGGCCGCGCGCTTCGAGCCCTTCCCGCTGACCGAAAGCCAGCAGGCGCTGTGGATCGGCCGTGGCGGCCTCGTCGAACTCGGCAACGTCGGCTGCCACGGCTACTTCGAGTGGGAGAGCGAGAAGCTCGACGTCCCGCGGTTCGAGGGCGCCTGGCGCCGGCTCGTCGAACGCCACGACGCCCTGCGCACCCGCGTCCTGCCCGACGGCACCCAGCAGGTCTTCGAGGAGATCCCGCACTACGAGATCCCCGTCACCGACTTCGGCGGCCTCGACGCGGAGACCCGCGCGGCCGAACTGGCCGCCCTGCGCGAGCGGCTGTCCCACCAGGTGCTCGACGCCGACGCCTGGCCGCTGTTCGACGTGCGGATCAGCCTCCTCGGCGGCGGGCGGGCCCGGATCCACCTCTCGCTGGACTTCCTCGTCGCCGACGCCTGGAGCTACTTCCAGGTCCTCATCCCCGACCTGGTCACCTACTACGTGGAACCGGACGCCGAACTCGCCCCGCTGGAACTGACCTTCCGCGACTACGTGCTCGCCGTCGGGAACTCGCTGCGCGACAGCGAGATCTACCGGCGCTCCGAGTGGTACTGGCGCGACCGCCTCGCCACCCTCCCGCCCGCCCCCGCGC
>NZ_JOBX01000039.1:0-78983 GCF_000720645.1 Streptomyces sp. NRRL S-378 | reverse complement strand
GCCCCGGCCCCCGCCCCGGTGCACGCCGCGCCCACCATGGCCGGGCCGATCGCCCCGCCGGCCCCCGCGCCCTACGGCCAGCCGCCGCAGCAGCCCTCGTACGGCCAGATCCCCGGCCAGTACCCGGGCCAGGTGCCGCCGCCCGCCCCGGCCCCCGCCCCCTACGGCCAGCAGCCGGGCTACGGCCAGGTCCCGGGCCAGGTCCCGGGCCAGCAGCCCGGCTACGCCCCGCAGGCCGGCGCCCCCGCGGCCGGCCTCGCCGCGGCGCTCCAGCCGTACAAGGAGGCACCCACCGGCTCCCGTTGGACCCCGCAGAACCAGCAGCTCATGCGCGTCGACCTGTCGATGGGCGGCCAGGCCGTCCTCGCCCGCCAGGGCAGCATGGTCCTCTACCAGGGCAAGGTCGACTTCAGCTACAAGGGCGCCGGTTTCGCCGGCCGCATCGTCGGCAACGCCACCGGCCAGGAGATGCAGCTGATGCGCTGCACCGGCCGCGGCCAGGTCTTCCTCGCCGAGAACGGCGCGCACCTGCACGCCATCGAGCTCCAGGGCGACGCCATCTGCGTCTCCGCGGAGAACGTCCTCGCCTTCGACGAGTCCCTCCAGCACGAGGTCCGCCGGATCGAGGGCCACGGCATCCCCGGCGGCGCCCTGTTCACCATGCAGTTCCAGGGCACCGGCACGGTGATCGTCAAGACCCACGGCGTCCCGGTGGTCCTGCCCGTCACCCCGACCACCTTCGCGGACAGCAACGCCATCGTGGCGTGGTCGGCCGCCTCGCAGGTGATCCTCTCCAGCCAGGTCCGGCTGCGGCGCAACGCCTACCCCGGCCACAGCGGGGAGACCGTGAACCTCCAGTTCCGCGGTGCTCCCGGCAACTTCATCGTCGTCCAGCCGTACGAGGTCTGAGGGAGCCCGACATGAACGCAATGAACCAGCAGCTCGCGGGCTTCGCCCCGACCCCCGTCACGGCCCGCATGGAGAACCACGGGCGGTCCATGCTCAAGGTCGCCATGCAGAGCGGCCAGGACCTCTTCGCCCGCACCGGCTCGATGGTCGCCTACGAGGGCTTCGTGCAGTACGAGCCCAACCCGCCGGCCGTGCGCCAGATGGCCTCGCAGTGGGCCACGGGTGAGGGCGCACCCCTGATGAAGTGCACCGGCGACGGCCTCCTGTACCTCGCCGACTACGGCGCCGACGTCGTCGTCATCAACCTCAACAACGACTCGCTCTCGGTCAACGGCACCAACCTGCTCGCCTTCGACGCGCACCTCCAGTGGGGCGTCGAGCGCGTCAAGGGCCTGGCGAAGTTCGCCGGCCAGGGCCTCTTCAACGTCGAGGTCGCGGGCACCGGCTGGGTCGCCCTGACCTCGCGCGGCACCCCGATCGTGGTCGACTGCGGCCGCGGCGAGGACGAGACGTACGTCGACCCCGACGCGCTCGTCGCCTGGTCGCCGAACCTGAAGGTCAAGGGCAAGCGCAGCTTCAAGGCGTCGTCGATGCTCGGCCGCGGCAGTGGGGAGGCCTACCAGATGGCCTTCTCGGGCCAGGGCATCGTCGTCGTACAGCCCAGCGAGGACAGCACCGACCGGCTCCGGGTCCGGGGCTGAGGGGGAGCGGACACATCATGCAGAGCGCACTTTTCGCCCACGCCGAGGCGCAGTCCCAGGACCGGTACACCGTCCAGAACCCGCAGCTGCTGCGGGTCTCGCTGACGGGCTCCGACGACGTACTCGCCCGCAAGGGCGCGATGGTCGCCTACCAGGGGCTCATCGACTTCGACGGCGAGTACCAGACCACGAGCCAGCGCAACGCCCGCCGCCGCACCGGCGAGGGCCTGGACCTCATGCGCTGCTCCGGGCAGGGCACGGTCTACTTCGCCAACCTGGCCCAGTACGTCCACGTCGTGGACGTGGACCAGGAGGGCCTCACGGTCGACAGCAGCTACGTCCTGGCCCTGGACTCCACCCTGCACACCGAGGCCATCGCGGTGGACAGCCAGTACGGGATCTCCGGTTCGGGCAAGTACCAGCTCAACATCTCGGGCCGCGGCAAGGTCGCCCTGATGACCTCCGGGCAGCCGCTGATGATGCACGTCACGCCCGACAAGTACGTCAACGTCGACGCGGACGCCATCGTCGCCTGGTCCACCTCGCTGCGGGTGCAGATGCAGGCCCAGACGCACTCCAGCGGCGTCTGGCGGCGGCGCGGCAACACCGGCGAGGGCTGGGAGCTGAGCTTCCTCGGCACCGGCATCGCGCTGGTGCAGCCCAGCGAGGCGCTGCCGCCGCAGAACGCCCAGGTCGGACAGGGCGTCGCCGCGCAGTTCGGCATGGGCCAGCACGGCTCCCACGCCCAGAACCAGAACAACGCCTGGAACTGATCCGGGACGGCGAAAGGGGCGGCCCCCTACGGGACCGCCCCTTCGTCATGCCCGGATCGGGCGGTGGGCTCAGCCCGTGGCGTCGAGCCGCGCCAGGGTCGCCTCCAGCAGCAGCACGACCGAGGTGTCGGCCACCGAGGCCACCTCCTCGTACGGGAACCAGCGCACGTCCAGGGACTCCTCGCTGACCTCCGCCACCGCGCCGGCCGGGGCCAGCGCCGCGTACTGCACGTCCAGGTGCCAGTTGCAGGGCGCCGGGATCGGATGCCGGTCCAGGCGCACCGGGCCGCCGGGCACCAGGGTCAGACCGTGCTCGATGCCGGACTCCTCGCGGGCCTCGCGCAGGGCCACGTCCTCCATCGTCGTGTCACCGGGCTCGCAGTGGCCGCCCATCTGCAGCCACATGCCCAGCTTCCTGTGCAGGGTGAGCAGCACCCGCTTCCCCACCGGGTCGATCACGAGCGCGCTGCCCGTGACGTGCCCCGCCCCGCAGGGCTTGTAGACCCCGTCCGGGTGGGCGGCCAAGTGCTCCAGGTAGAGGTCGCGCAGCTCGGGCTGGTCCTCGTAGCCCTTCAGGACCAGGACCGCGTCGTCGTGGAGGTTCACTTCTTCTCTTCGCCCTCGCCGTCGCCCTGCTGCTCGCGCTTCTCGGCGGCCTCGCCGAGCATCTTGTCGATCTCGGAGAAGTCCAGCTGCTCGCGGTGCACGAAGCCGTCCGGGTCGTCGAGGTCGGACGCCGTCGGCAGCATGTCCGGGTGCTCCCACAGCCCGTCGCGGCCCTCCACCCCCCGCGCGTCGGTCAGCGACGCCCACAGGCGGGAGGCGTCGCGCAGCCGGCGCGGACGCAGCTCCAGACCGATCAGCGTCGCGAAGGTCTGCTCCGCCGGGCCGCCCGAGGCGCGCCGCCGGCGCATGGTCTCGCGCATGGCGTCCGCCGAGGTCAGCCGCGGCTTGGCGGCCTCGTGCACCACCGCGTCGACCCAGCCCTCGACCAGCGCGAGCGCCGTCTCCAGACGGGCCAGGGCGGCCTTCTGCTCGGGGGTGTCCTGCGGCTGGAACATGCCGCCCTGCAGGGCCTCCTGGAGCTGCTCGGGGTTGGACGGGTCCAGCTGCCCGACCACGTCCTCCAGCTTCGAGGTGTCCACCTTGATGCCGCGGGCGTAGCCCTCGACGGCCCCGAACAGGTGCGAACGCAGCCACGGCACGTGCGCGAACAGGCGGGCGTGGGCCGCCTCGCGCAGCGCCAGGTAGAGCCGAACCTCGTCAGAGGGCACGCCCAGGTCCTTGCCGAAGCCCTCGATGTTCAGCGGGAGCAGCGCGGCCTTGCCCGCCGGACCCAGGGGCAGCCCGATGTCGGTCGAGCCGACGACCTCGCCGGCCAGGACACCGACGGCCTGCCCGATCTGCTGGCCGAACATGGCCCCGCCCATGGAGCGCATCATGCCGAGCAGCGGGCCCGCCATGGCCTGCATCTCCTCCGGCAGCACGCCCCCCATGGCCGCTCCGACGCGCTCGGCGACCGGGTCCACGAGCTCCTTCCACACCGGGAGGGTGGCCTCGACCCACTCGGCGCGGCTCCACGCCACGGCCGTGGTGGCACCCGACGGCAGCGAGGTCACGCCGTCCAGCCAGTGGTCGGCCAGGCGCACGGCCTCCTCGACGGCCGACTTCTCGGCGATCCCGACGCTCGTGTCCTTCACGCCGTCCGCCGTGCCCTGCGCCACGGTCCGGCGGGCGATGTCCTTGGCCATGTCCCAGTTCACGGGACCGCCCTCGTAGCTCAGCATCTGGCCGAGCTGCTGGAAGGCCGCACCGAGGTCGTTCGGGTTCATCGAGCCGAACATCGCGGCGAACGGATTGTCCGCGCCGCCGGGGCCGGCCGGGCCGCCGGGCAGGCCCATGCCGGGGAACCCGAACGGATTCGGGCCGCCCTGACCGCCCTGGTTGCCCTTCTTCTTGCCTTCGTCGCCGTTGTCCGGCTCCTCCGGCGGAAGGCCGAATCCGAATGGGGTGTCGCTCACGGGTTTCCTCGGCTCGTAGGGCCGTCGGCGGGTGCCGACGGGCAATGGTCCGACAACACCACCCAGCGTAGACACCGCAGCCCGCATCCGGGCTCGGTGCTCCGCCGACTCCTGGGCTGCGGCAGGATGGACATCACCTGGTGGGTGCGCGTCACGGCGCGTCCCTACTGAAGACAACCGCTGGAGACGCCCGGTGAGTTCCCCAGATCCGCACGTTTCGGATAAGCGCAGCCGCGCGACGCAGGACGACGACCGCCCCGAGCAGGGTGACGGCGCCCCCGGCGTTCGCCAGCCGCGAAACCCGGACGGGCCCCGTCGGCCCAGCCCCGTGATCGCCGTGACCGGCGCCGCCTCGGGCGTCGGAGCGGCCCTCGTGACCCGCCTCGCCGCCTCCGAGGAGGTCAAGCAGGTCGTCGCCATCGACGAGCGGCGCGGGGACTGCGCGGCCGCGCAGTGGCACGTGCTCGACGTGCGCGACCCCGCGATCGCCGAGAAGCTGCGCGGCGCCGACGTCGTGGTCCACCTCGCCCTGGACCTCGACCTGGAGACGGACCCCGCGGCCCGCACGGCGTACAACGTGCGCGGAACCCAGACCGTGCTCACGGCGGCCGCCGCGGCCGGCGTGCACCGGGTCGTGCTCTGCACCTCCGCGATGGTCTACGGGGCCCTGCCCGACAACGACATCCCGCTGTCGGAGGACTCCGAGCTGCGCGCCACCGCCGAGGCGACCGGCGTCGGGGACCTGCTGGAGATCGAGCGCCTCGGCCGCCGGGCCCCCCGCGCCCATCCCGGGCTCAACGTCACCGTGGTCCGCCCCGCGGTCCTGGTCGGGGGCACCGACACCGCCCTGACCCGCTACTTCGAGTCCCCGCGCCTGCTCGTCGTCGCGGGGTCCCGCCCCACCTGGCAGTTCTGCCACGTGGAGGACCTGGTCAGCGCCCTGGAGTACGCGGCCCTGGAGAAGGTCGAGGGCGAGCTGGCCGTGGGCTGCGAGGGGTGGCTGGAGCAGGAGGAGGTCGAGGAACTGAGCGGCATCCGCCGCATGGAGCTGCCCTCGGCGGTGGCGCTGGGCGCCGCGGCCCGCCTGCACCGCATCGGCCTGACCCCGTCCCCGGCCGGCGACCTCGCGTACACGATGCACCCCTGGGTGGTCAGCGTCAGCGGCCTGCACGCGGCGGGCTGGCGGCCGCGCTGGACCAACGAGGAGGTCCTCGCCGAGCTCCTCCAGGAGGTCGCGGGCCGCCACACGGTCGCGGGCCGCCGGCTGGGCCGCAGGGACGCCGCCACGGCCGCCGGTGCGGCGGGCGCGACGGTGGCCCTGCTGGGCGCGGCCGCGGCGGTGCGTCTGGCCCGCAAGCGCCGCGGGATCTGATCCCGCGGCGCCGGATCCTGTAGGAGGCTCCCAAGGCGGGGGCTGCGGGCCGGGCGAATCAGCTATTTCGCCGGGTCAGCGGCTAGGGCACGATGGACGGTATGGCACCGCACTTCGACCACCCCGGCGAGCAGGCCGCCCAGGACCCGATCCGGCTGCTCGAGATCCGTGACGCCCCGCTCTCGATCGACGAGGTCTTCCGGGCCGTCGGCGACGACGCCACGGGCGGCACGACGCTCTTCGTCGGCACGGTCCGCAACCACGACGGCGGGGCGGACGTCGAGTCGCTCGGCTACTCCTGCCACCCGACGGCGGAGGCCGAGATGCGCCGGGTCGCCGAGCGCGTCGTGGCGAAGTACCCGGTCCGCGCACTGGCCGCCGTGCACCGCGTCGGCAACCTCGCCGTCGGTGACCTCGCCGTGGTCGTCGCGGTCTCCTGCCCGCACCGCGGGGAGGCCTTCGAGGCCTGCCGGATGCTGATCGACGACCTCAAGCACGAGGTCCCGATCTGGAAGCACCAGACCTTTGCGGACGGCTCGGAGGAGTGGGTCGGCGCCTGCTGACGGCTGTGGTCCGAACGGGCCGACCCCGGTCGCGGGGCGGTGGCGGCCGGCGGGTAGCCTCACACCCGTTCGGCCGCGCAACACGCCCTCGATTTGCGTAACCCCACCACGGGCACGAGCGTTGAAGCCACCAACGAAACGCACTTCGGGGTAGGGAGGCACGCCCATGGCATCTCTGGCGTGGTTGCTGATTCCGCTGTTCGCCGCGATCGGCGCGGCGATATGGGGCAGCTGGGCGGCACGTGACCGCACGCAGGGCGACATATCCGAGCTCGCGGGATACGCACGGTTCCGTGAGGCCATGGGCAACGGCCAGGGTCATGGCAGTGCCGATCAGGTCAGGGCGAAGGCCGAGGCCGCTTCCGCCTCCGACGCCGTCTGACGCCGCCCGACCCGGCGCGGGGCGTCCCGCCCCGCTCCATCCCCACCCGCGCACCCCGTGAGAATCCGCTGAGAGTTCCGCGCGCGGACCCCGTACGGACCGGCCCCGAGGGCCGCTCGCCGGAGCCGTCCCGTACTGTCGGATCCATGCCACGCCGCACCGCGACGATGCTCGCCTCCACCCTGGTGCTGTTCGCGCTGCTCTGCGCGGGGGTGTTCATCAAGGTCCCGTACTCCGAGATGAGCCCCGGACCGACCGTGAACACGCTCGGGGACTCGCACGGCGAGCCCGTTCTCAACATCTCGGGGCGCAAGACGTACCCGACCAGCGGTCACCTCAACATGACGACGGTCCGCGTCACGGGCGCCGACTACGACATGAACCTGGTGGAGGCCGTCTACGGATGGCTCGCCGGCGACAACATCGTCGTACCGCACGAGAACCTCTACCCGAACGGCAAGACCGACGCGGAGTCCACCCAGGAGAACGCCGAGGAGTTCAGCCAGTCGCAGCAGAGCGCCAAGGTCGCGGCCCTCAAGCAGCTCGGCATCCCGGTCACGGCCCGGGTGATCGTCGCCTCCGTGGTCAAGGACAGCCCCTCCGAGGGCCGGCTGCACGCCGGTGACGTGGTCAAGGCCGTCGACGGTGCCCCCGTCACCGCCCCCGAGGACGTGGCCAAGCTCGTCACCAAGCACAAGCCCGGCGAACCGGTCGAATTCACCATCGTTCCCGCCGCCGATGCCGCCGCGGCGGCCAAGGCGGGCCGGGAGCCCGTCGGCACCTCCAAGGTCACGATCACCGCGGGCAAGGCGGAGGGCGACGGCCGTGCCATCGTCGGCATCCGGGCCGGCAGCGACCACACCTTCCCGTTCACGATCGACATCAAGCTCGCCGACGTCGGCGGTCCGAGCGCCGGGCTGATGTTCGCCCTCGGCATCGTCGACAAGCTGACCCCCGAGGACCTGACCGGCGGGAAGTTCATCGCCGGCACCGGCACCATCGACGACGCCGGCAAGGTCGGTCCCATCGGCGGCATCCAGATGAAGACCATCGGGGCCCGCAAGGCCGGCGCGGAGTACTTCCTGACGCCCGCCGACAACTGCGCCTCCGCCGCCTCCAACGTGCCGGACGGGCTGACGCTGGTGAAGGTCTCCACCATCGACGACGCCACGAAGTCGCTGGAGAAGATCCGCAAGGGGGACACGGCCGGGCTGCCGCAGTGCAGCGCCAAGCCCTGACCGGTCCGCCTCCCCGGGCCACGGCCCGGTCCGGCTAGGCGAAGGTCGCGGCCAGGGCCTCGGCGAGACCCGGGACCAGGCCCCCGCCGGTGAGGACCTCCGTCGAGGAGTCCTTCTCACGAAGCCGTACGGCGGACTCCCGCGAGCCGTCGCGCAGCACCGCCACGGTGATCCGGACCTCCTGCCGCTCCGGGTGCCCGGCGACCCACTTCGACAGCTGCTTGTCGGTCAGCCCCTCAGGTACCGAGGCCTCCGCGGACGGCGGCAGCATCAGGCGCTCGACGGTCAGCGCGCACCCGACGACGGCGTCGGGCCAGGCGATTGTGCCCAGGAACTTGTCGAGCGGGGTGCCGGACGGGACCGTGTCCTGCTCGATCGGGGTGAGGGAGCTGTGGCCGGCGTCGTCCTTGTCGAGGCCGAGCTGGGAGGCCAGGCGCGGCTCCTGCTTCTTGAGCCGGGCGGTGTCGACCAGCGCGAACAGCCGCGCGGGCTTGTCCCAGCCGAGGCCGGCCGCGTACTCGTCGATCTCGAGACAGGCGCGGGTCAGCGGGCTGGCCGCCATGGGGGTGCCGGGGGAAGGCGAAACGTTGGACATGGACAACATCCTGCCTCCTTTCCGTCCCATACCGGGAACTGACCGGAGCCTCAGTAAGTTGCATGAATGGGCTCTACGATCGGGGGTCCGTTCCATACCAGTACTCAGCGACTTTCGAGGTGCGCACCTTGGCTTTCCAGATGCCGGACCGCGGCGGAGGCCCTTCCGGGCCACGGATGAGAGTCGGACGCCCCTCCCGGCGTGCTCGAACTCTCCTCATGACCTTGGGCGTGCTCGCGGTCCTGGGAATGCTCTTCATCATGTTCGCGGGCTTCTGGACGGACTGGCTCTGGTTCCGCTCCGTGAAGTACTCCACCGTCTTCACCACCACGCTGTGGACCAAGATCGGCCTCTTCGCCGTCTTCGGTCTGCTGATGGCGGGTGCGGTGGGGCTGAACATCTGGCTGGCGCACCGGCTGCGGCCGCCGCTCAGCGCGATGTCGATGGAGCAGCAGAGCCTCGATCGCTACCGGATGAGCATCGCCCCGTACAAGAAGTGGCTGCTCCTGGGCATCTCGGTGCTCGTCGGACTGATCGCCGGTGCCTCGGCGGCCGGTCAGTGGAAGACCTGGCTCATGTACGTGAACGGGGTGCCCTTCGGCACGAAGGACCCCCAGTTCCGCATGGACGTGTCCTTCTACACCTTCGACCTGCCCTGGTACCGCTTCCTGCTCGGCTTCGGCTTCGCCGCCGTCGTCCTGTCGGTGATCGCCGCGACCGTCGTGCACTACCTGTACGGCGGACTGCGCGTGACCAGCCCGGGCGCGCGGGCCACCGCCGCCGCGACCGGGCACCTCTCGGTGCTGCTCGGCCTCTTCGTCACGCTCAAGGCGGTCGCGTACTGGCTCGACCGGTACGGGCTCGCCGTGAAGTCCAGTGACTTCAAGGCATCCGACAACTGGACGGGCCTGCGGTACGTCGACGCGAACGCGTACCTGCCGGCGAAGACGATCCTCGTGGCCATCGCCGCGATCTGCGCCGTGCTGTTCTTCGCGACGCTGTGGCGCCGCACCTGGCAGCTGCCGGTGATCGGCTTCGGCCTGATGGTGCTCTCGGCGATCCTGATCGGCGGGCTCTACCCGGCGATCGTGCAGAAGTTCCAGGTCCAGCCGAACGAGCAGGCCAAGGAATCCCCGTACGTCCAGAAGAACATCAAGGCGACGCGCGACGCCTACGGGATCGCCGGGGCCGAGGTCAAGGACTACCCGGGCGTGCCGCAGACCGAGGACCGCACCAAGCTGCGGTCCGCCGCCGACACCACGGCCAGCCTGCGCCTCCTCGACCCGAACATCGTCTCGCCGGCCTTCCAGCAGCTGCAGCAGGTCAAGGGTTACTACGCCTTCCCGTCCACGCTGGCCGTCGACCGGTACAGCGGTCAGGACACGGTGATCGGGCTGCGCGAGCTGAACATCGGCGGCATCCCGAAGAACAACTGGATCAACGACCACTTCAAGTACACCCACGGCTACGGCGTGGTCGCGGCCAAGGGCACCACCGTCAAGGACGGCGCCCCCGACTTCACCCAGTCCGACCTCCCCTCCAAGGGGATGTTCGGCACGGACTTCGAGCAGCGCATCTACTACGGCGAGCAGACGAAGCAGTACTCGATCGTCGGCGGCCCGCAGAAGGAGCTCGACTACTCCGACGACAAGGGTGAGAAGGAGACCAGCTACCAGGGCGACTCCGGCGTCAACCTCGCCAACCCGGTCAACCGGGCCGCCTACGCGCTGACCTTCAGCGAGCCGCAGATCCTCTACTCGGGCGCCATCGGCGAGGGTTCGCGGATCCTCTACAACCGCACGCCCAAGCAGCGCGTCGAGGCCGTCGCGCCGTGGCTGACGATCGACGGGGCCCCGTACCCGGCGGTCATCGACGGCCGGATCAAGTGGATCGTCGACGCCTACACGACCACCAACGGCTACCCGTACGCCTCGCGCACCACGCTGGGCCAGAGCACCGCCGACTCCCTCACCAACAGCCAGCGCGCGGTGGTGGCCCAGGAGAACCAGGTCAACTACATCCGCAACTCGGTGAAGGCCACCGTCGACGCCTACGACGGCTCGGTCGACCTGTACCAGTGGGACACCCAGGACCCGGTCCTGAAGACCTGGATGAAGGCCTTCCCGGGAACGGTGAAGCCCAAGAGCGAGATCACCAAGCCGCTCATGGACCACCTCCGCTACCCGCAGGACCTCTTCAAGGTCCAGCGCGAGCTGCTGACCCGGTACCACGTCACGGACCCGCAGACCTTCCTCAGCGGCAGTGAGGCGTGGGCCGTCCCGGACGACCCGACGACCAAGGCCGGCACGGCGGTTCCGCCGTACTACCTGTCGATGAAGATGCCGGACCAGAAGGAGAAGGACCAGGTCTTCTCGCTCACCACGACGTTCACGCCGAACGAGCGGCCGAACCTGAGTGCCTTCATGTCGGTCAACGCCGATCCCGGTACCCCGGACTACGGCAAGATCCGCATCCTGAAGATGCCGACCAGCAAGCCGCCGGAGGGCCCCGGCCAGGTGCAGAGCAAGTTCCAGTCGGAACCGAAGATCGCCGAATCCATCCGCCTGCTGCGCGGTGGCGACTCGGAGATCGAGTACGGCAACCTGCTCGCGGTGCCGCTCGACGGCGGAATGCTCTACGTCGAGCCGGTCTACGTCCGCAGCTCCGGCCTCAAGTACCCGCTGCTGCGCAAGGTGCTGGTGACCTACGGCAACCAGACCGCCTTCGAGGACACCCTGGAGAAGGCGCTGAACGTGGTCTTCGGGGCCGAGGCCCCGACCACGCCGGTGCCGCCGGCGCAGCCGCCGGGCGAGGGCACCGTCACGCCCCCGACCAACCAGGACCCGACGGTCAAGGCGGCCCTCTCCGACGCCCAGAAGGCGATCGAGGAGGCCGAGAAGGCCAGGCAGGCCGGTGACTGGGCGGCCTTCGGCAAGGCCCAGGACGACATCAAGGCCGCGCTGAAGCGGGCGATCGAGGCCGAGGCGAAGGCCACGCCCCCTCCGTCGGGTCACCGACGCGGGGTGGAGCAGCTCGGTAGCTCGCTGGGCTCATAACCCAGAGGTCGCAGGTTCAAATCCTGTCCCCGCTACTGAAGACGAAGGCCCGGATCCATGGGATCCGGGCCTTCGTCATGTCCGGACGGGACACGCGGTAGCTGGGGCGGGTGAGTTGGGGCAGGAGCGTGTTTGACTTACCCCACTGTGGGCATGTCGACAAAACGCTGTAGTGACCTCACTGACTGCGACATACCAGGTGTACGCGGGTAGCAGGTGATGCGACGATGGGATTTATGGGGGACAGGTCAACTCTGCTGGAGACAGGGCGGTTTGTGAGGGCGCAGGCCGAAGCGGGCGAAGAAGCCAACGAGTCGGCACCGGTCGCCGACACGCAGTCCGCGCTGACCGATGCAGATTTCGCGCAGGAGATGTTCGCCGAGACCGATGCGGCGAGCGACGCCGAGCTGGAGGCCCGGCACCGGGTGGCCGCCGACAAGGGCGACCCCGGCGCCATGAGCGTGCTCGGCGCGCTGCTGCTGCGCCGCGGAGACCTGGACGGCGCCGAGCCGTACCTGCGCGGGGCCACCGCCGAGGGGGACCGCGCCGCCGCCAACAACCTGGGCGTGCTGCTGCTCCAGCGCGGATACCCCGACGAGGCCGCCGGCTGGTGGCGGGTCGCCGCCGTGGCCGGGTCCGCGCCCGCCGCGCACGCCCTGGGCCGTCACTTCCGCGAGCGCGGCGACGAGCCGGCCGCCGAGTACTGGCTGCGCCAGGCGGCGGAATCCGGCCATGCGCTGGGCGCGTACGGGCTGGCCGACCTGCTGGAGCACCGCGGGGACAAGGGCGTGGAGCGGTGGTTCCGCGCCGCTGCCGAACAGGGCCACCGCGAGGCCGCCTACCGGCTGGCGAGGCACCTGCGCAAGGGCGACCCCGCCGAGGCCGAGCAGTGGTACCGGCAGGCGGCCGCGCGCGGGCACCGGCGCGCGGCGCTGCACCTCGGCGCCCTGCTGGAGGCGCGAGGCGAGCTCAAGGAGGCCGGGCGCTGGTACCTGACCTCGGCCAAGCAGGGCGAGGCGCGGGCCGCGTGCGCGCTCGGCTTCCTGCTGCGCGACGCCGGCGACGAGGACAGTGCGGCGGCGTGGTGGCACCGGGCCGCGCAGGACGGCGACGGCAACGCCGCGAACGCCCTGGGTGCGCTGCACGCCGCGCGCGGCGAGACCCAGACCGCGGAGCGCTGGTACCGCACCGCCATGGACGCGGGCGATCAAAACGGGGCGTACAACCTTGCTCTGCTGTGCGCGGCACAGGACCGGACCGCCCAGGCCGAGCAGTGGTACCGCCGTGCCGCCTACGCCGGGCACCGTGAGGCGGCCAACGCGCTGGCCATCATGCTGCTCCAGGTCGGCGACGCGGCCGGCGCCGAGCCGTGGTTCTCCAAGGCCGCGGAGGCGGGCAGCGTCGACGCGGCGTTCAACCTCGGGATCCTCTTCGCCAGCCGTGACGAGGACCGCACGGCGCTGAAGTGGTACGAGCGGGCCGCCTCGGCCGGCCACACCGACGCGGCGCTCCAGGTCGGGATCGCGCTGGTCCGCGACGGCGAGGAGCGGGCCGCCGAGCGGCACCTGCGGTGCGCGGCGGGCGGCGGCAGCGCGGAGGCGGCGTTCCGCCTGGCCGCGCTGCTGGAGTCGCTGGCCCCGCCGCCGGAGCCGCCGGCGCTGGGGGAGCCGGTCGGCGGTGCCCCGCGCACCGAGAGCGAGGAGTGGTACGAGCGGGCCGCCGAGCTGGGGCACCGCCGTGCCCAGGTGCGCGTCGGCATGCTGGCCGCCGCCCGCGGCGACATGGAGGCGGCCGCCCGCTGGTACCGGGAGGCGGCCGAGGCCGGGTCCCGCAACGGAGCGTTCAACCTGGGACTCCTGCTGGCCCGCGAGGGGAGCGAGCCGGAAGCCGCCCTGTGGTGGACCCGCGCGGCGGTGGCCGGCCACGGCCGCGCCGCGCTGCGCCTCGGCCTGCTGGCGGCCCGCCACGGAGACCTCGCGGAGGGCCAGAAGTGGTGTGCCCGCGCCATGGAGCTGGGACCGGCGGAGGTCTCCGAGCGTGCGGCCCGGCTGCGCGAGGCGCTCGCGGAGGAACTCTCGGCGTGAGACGGCCCCCGGTTAACCGATTTGCATCTGCCGGGGGCGTTCACGTAACGTTGGGTTCACCGACGCGGGGTGGAGCAGCTCGGTAGCTCGCTGGGCTCATAACCCAGAGGTCGCAGGTTCAAATCCTGTCCCCGCTACTGAAGCCTCAGGGCCCGGATCCATGGGATCCGGGCCCTGAGGCGTTTCCGGGGTCGTTTCCAGCGGCGAAGCGCCCCCAGTGGGCGAAAAGGCCCGGACCAGGGGTCCGGGCCTTGGTGCGTCCGGGGGTCAGGCGCCCGCGCAGTTCGGGCAGACGCCGCGGTAGGTGACCTCGACCGCCGACACGACGAAGCCGAAACGCTCCGAGTCGGGCAGGTCCGCCAGCGGGTTGCCGGCCGGGTGGACGTCGCGGATGGCGCCGCACCGGGCGCAGACCAGGTGCTGGTGGGGCCGGTGGGCGTTCGGGTCGTACCGCTTGGCGCGCCGGTCCGTGGCGACTTCCAGGACCTCGCCGAGGGAGACGAGCTCGCCCAGCGTGTTGTAGACGGTCGCGCGCGAGATCTCGGGCAGCTTCGCAGTGGCACGAGCGTGCACCTCGTCGGCCGTCAGGTGCACGTGGTCACCATCGAGCACCTCGGCCACGACGCGCCGCTGTGCCGTCATGCGCCAGCCGCGTCCGCGAAGTCGTTCCAGCAGGTCACTCATGGACATCAGCCTAACAGCGAGGGGATTCGGTGTAACTCCCGAACCAGTGCGGACTTGGATGCTTGCTTGACTTGGACAAAGTCCATTGTAGGATCGAATACGGCGAAGGCCAAGGACAGGACATGCAGCAATGACGCAGGAGGCGCACGTGACGCAGGGACCGCTCACCACGGAGGCCGGGGCGCCGGTGGCCGACAACCAGAACAGCGAGACGGCCGGTGTCGGCGGTCCCGTTCTGGTCCAGGACCAGCTCCTGCTGGAGAAGCTGGCCCACTTCAACCGCGAGCGCATCCCGGAGCGCGTGGTGCACGCCCGCGGCGCCGGCGCGTACGGCACGTTCACGCTGACCCGCGACGTCTCGCAGTGGACGCGCGCCGCGTTCCTCTCCGAGGTCGGCAAGCAGACCGAGACCTTCCTGCGGTTCTCCACCGTCGCGGGCAACCTGGGCAGCGCCGACGCGGTGCGCGACCCCCGCGGCTGGGCGCTGAAGTTCTACACCGAGGAGGGCAACTACGACCTCGTCGGCAACAACACCCCGGTGTTCTTCATCAAGGACGCCATCAAGTTCCCCGACTTCATCCACACCCAGAAGCGCGACCCGTACACGGGCTCGCAGGAGGCGGACAACGTCTGGGACTTCTGGGGCCTGTCGCCCGAGTCCACCCACCAGGTGACCTGGCTCTTCGGTGACCGCGGCATCCCGGCGTCCTACCGCCACATGAACGGCTACGGCTCGCACACGTTCCAGTGGAACAACGAGGCCGGCGAGGTCTTCTGGGTCAAGTACCACTTCAAGACCGACCAGGGCATCAAGAACCTCACCCAGGCCGAGGCGAACGCACTCGCCGGCGAGGACCCCGACAGCCACCAGCGTGACCTGCGCGAGGCCATCGAGCGCGGGGACTTCCCGACCTGGACCGTGCAGGTCCAGATCATGCCGGCGGCCGACGCGGCGACCTACCGCTTCAACCCGTTCGACCTCACCAAGGTGTGGCCGCACGCGGACTACCCGCCGATCGAGATCGGCAAGCTGGAGCTCAACCGCAACCCGGAGAACGTCTTCGCCGAGGTCGAGCAGTCCATCTTCTCCCCGGCGCACTTCGTCCCCGGCATAGGCCCGTCCCCCGACAAGATGCTCCAGGGCCGTCTCTTCGGCTACGGCGACGCCCACCGCTACCGCGTCGGCATCAACGCCGACCACCTGCCGGTCAACCGCCCGCGCGCCACCGAGGCGCGCACCAACTCCCGTGACGGGTACCTCTACGACGGTCGCCACAAGGGTGCGAAGAACTACGAGCCGAACAGCTTCGGCGGCCCGCACGAGACCGGCCGCCCGCTGTGGCAGCCGGTCCCGGTCACCGGCGGCACGGGCAACCACGCCGCGCCCGTGCACAGCGAGGACGACGACTTCGTCCAGGCCGGCAACCTCTACCGCCTGTACTCCGAGGACGAGAAGGCCCGTCTGATCGAGAACCTCTCCGGCTTCATCGCCAAGGTCTCCCGCGACGACATCGTCGAGCGCGCGATCGACAACTTCCGCCGGGCGGACGGCGACTTCGGCAAGCGGCTCGACGCCGCGGTCCAGGCCCTCCGCGGCTGACGGATCCCGCCTGCCGTGGCGGAACGCCGGGCCGCAGTCCTCCTCGGAGGGCTGCGGCCCGGCGCCGTTTCACGCGGACACCGTGCGCCGCGCCGGAACCCAGCAGCGGATGACGTCGCGCACGGACACGATGCCCACCGGTCCGCCGTCCTCCAGGACGATCAGGTGCCGGAAACCGCCGTGGGCCATCGCCTCCGCGGCCTCCTGAAGGGTGGCGTCCGGGGTGCAGAAGACGACGTTGTTGGTGGTGTGCGCGCCCACCGACTCCCGGTCGGGGTCGTGGCCCGCGCCGATCGAGTTGAGGATGTCGCGCTCGGTCAGGATGCCGATTCCGCTGTGGTCGGGGTCGTGGACGACGGCCGCGCCGACGCGCCGGCCGGACATCAGGCAGGCCGCCTGCCGGAGGGTGTGTGCGGGTCCGAGGGTGAGGATCACGGTGCTCATTGCGTCACGGACGAGCATGAAGAGAGCCACCTCCTGGGGTGAGCCCCCGCGCCGGGGTGGGTGCGACCGGTGGAACGTCTCAAGAGAAACGTTTCACAAGCGCACAAGCGTGGGGATTCTCAGACTCCCACGGACCGGGAGGGCCAGCAAGGAGGCGTGCGAAAGGAGCGCGCCCGGCGCTCGGGCGCGTCAGGCACGCGGGCGGAGCAGGCCGAGCATCTCCTCGTGGAGCAGTCCGTTCGACGCCGCGGCGTTCCCGCCGTGCACGCCGTCGACGCCGTCCAGGCTGGTGAAGCGGCCGCCCGCCTCCTGGACCACCACCGCGATGGCGGCCATGTCCCACAGGTTCAGCTCCGGCTCGGCGCACAGGTCCAGGGAGCCCTCCGCGACCATCATGTACGGCCAGAAGTCGCCGTAACCGCGGGTGCGCCAGCACGCCCGCGTCAGGTCCAGGAAGCCGGGCAGCCGCCCCTGCTCCTCCCAGCCGCTCAGCGAGGAGTACGCGAACGAGGCGTCGCCCAGCTCGCCCACCCGGGACACGCCGATCGGGGTGGGCTCGCCGAGCGCACCGCCCGAGTACGCGCCGGAGCCCTGCGCCGCCCACCAGCGGCGGCCCAGCGCGGGTGCGGACACCACGCCGACCACGGGGCGGAACACCCCGTCCTCGCCCTCCGTCATCAGGGAGATCAGGGTCGCCCAGACGGGGACCCCGCGCACGTAGTTCTTCGTACCGTCGATCGGGTCCACGACCCATCGGCGCGGGCCGCTGCCCTTGAGCCCGTACTCCTCGCCCAGGATGGCGTCGTCGGGCCGGGCTGCGGTGATGCCCGCCCGGACGACCTCCTCCGCGGCCTTGTCCGCCTCGCTCACCGGGGTCATGTCCGGCTTCGTCTCGACCTTCAGGTCGAGGGCGCGGAACCGCTCCATCGTGGCGACGTCCGCCGCGTCGGCGAGTTCGAGGGCGAGGCGCAGGTCATCGTCATACTCGGGCATGCCCGAACAGTAGCGAGACTCCGGGACCCCGGCCAACGACGTCCACAGTGCGGCCGGGCGGGCCCCTTGACAGCGGGTGCGCCCTTGACAGGGCCTGGCGCCCCGTCAACTCTGACCGGAGGGCCGAGCGGGGAGGTGCGGATGCCGACAGCGCGGGAGTCCTTGCTGGACGCGGCGGGGGCGGCGCTCGCGGCGCGCCCCTGGCCGGACGTGAGGATGGTCGACGTGGCCGCCGCGGCCGGGGTGTCGCGACAGACCCTCTACAACGAGTTCGGCGGCAAGGCGGGGCTGGGGCGCGCCCTGGTGCGGCGCGAGGCCGACCGGTACCTGGACGGGGTGGACCGGGCCCTGAACACCCCGCTGCGGGCCCCCGAACGGCTCGCCGCGGTCGCCGAGTGGACCGTACGGGCGGCCCGCGCGCAGCCCCTCGTGCGAGCCCTGCTCACCGGCAGCTGGGGCCCGGGCCTGCCCGCCGCGAGCCGGAGCGAACCGGGGCCCGGCGACCTCGCCCGGGCCGTGCGCGACCGGGCCGCCGCCGCGCTCACGCCGGGGGAGGGCCCGCAGCGCTGCGAGCTGGCGGTGCGGCTCGCCCTCTCCTACGTGATCGCCCCGGGGGAGGAGCCGGGGGCGGGGGAGCTGATCGGGCTGCTCAGTGTGCCGAACCGGACAGCTGGAGCCCGATGACCCCCAGGATGACCAGCGTGATCGAGACGAGTTTGAGGGTGGAGACCACGTCGCCGAGGAAGACCATGCCGTAGATCGCCGTACCGGCCGCGCCGATGCCCGTCCAGACCGCGTACGCCGGCCCCACGTCCAGCTTCTTGAGGGCCAGGGTCAGCAGGCCGAAGCTGCCGAGCGCGAAGCACGCGAAGGCGATGGTCGGCCACAGCCGGGTGAATCCGTGGGAAAGCTTGAGGCAGACCGCGAAACCGGTCTCCAGGAGTCCGGCGACGACGACCAGCAGCCACGCCATGGCGAATGCCTCCCCGCGTCATGTGACATCACGTCACTTGGTGCGATTATGCACTTTTCCAGACAGGTCCCCCGACAAACACGGCACGGCCGCCGGGTCGGTCAGTCGCCCTCGCGCCGCTCCCGCGTCTCCAGCAGCCGCCGCAGCGAATACAGCCGCGCCGGATCCGCGTGGCCGTCCTCCACCCACTTGTCGAGCGCGCAGTCCTGCTCGTCGTGACTGCACGCGCGCGGGCACTCCTCCGTACCGGGAACCAGGTCCGGGAAGGCCAGGATCACCCGGGACGGGTCCACGTGGTGCAGACCGAAGGAGCGCACACCGGGGGTATCGATGACCCAGCCGTCACCCGAGGGCAGCGGCAGCGCCAGCGCCGAGGTGGTCGTGTGCCGGCCGCGGCCGGTGACCGCGTTCACGTGCCCCGTGGCGCGCTGGCGGCCCTCGGCGACCAGCGAGTTCACCAGGGTGGTCTTCCCCACGCCGGAGTGGCCGACGAAGGCGGTGATCCGGCCGGTCAGCCGCTCGCGGACCCGCTCGGCCGCGTCACCGGCGGCCAGCTCCTCGCGGTTGGTGACCACGTAGTTCAGGCCGAACGTCGAGTAGATCTCCAGGATCTTGTCCGCCGAGGTCAGGTCGGACTTGGTGAGCACCAGCAGCGGCTCCAGCCCGGCGTCGTACGCCGCCACCAGGCAGCGGTCGATCATCCGGGGCCGCGGCTCGGGATCGGCGAGGGCGGTGACGATCGCCAGCTGGTCGGCGTTGGCGACGACCACCCGCTCGTACGGGTCGTCGTCGTCCGCGGTGCGCCGCAGGACGGACTTGCGCTCCTCGATCCGCACGATCCGCGCCAGAGTGTCCTTCCTGCCCGACAGGTCACCGACGATCCAGACCCGGTCGCCGACGACCGCGGCCTTGCGGCCCAGCTCCCGGGACTTCATCGCGGTGATCGTGCGGCCGTCGACCAGGCAGGTCAGCCGGCCGCGGTCGACGGTCAGGACGAAGCCCTCGGAGGCGTCCTCGTGCTTGGGCCGGATGTTCGTCCGGGGCCGGTTGCCCTTGGGGTTCGGGCGCTGGCGGATGTCGTCCTCGTCGGTGTGCTTGCCGTACCTGCGCATGACGTGCCCTACGCTCCCGCACCCGCTTCGGGTCCCGCGTCCCCGGCCAGCATGTCCGTCCACATCCTGGGGAAGTCCGGCAGGGTCTTCGCGGTCGTGGCGACGTTCTCGATCTGCACGCCCTCCACGGCGAGGCCGATCACCGCGCCGGCGGTGGCCATCCGGTGGTCCTCGTACGTGTGGAACACCCCGCCGTGCATCCGGCGCGGCCGGATGCGCAGGCCGTCCTCGGTCTCGGTGACGTCACCGCCGAGCGCGTTGATCTCCTTGGTCAGCGCGGCCAGCCGGTCCGTCTCGTGCAGCCGCAGATGGGCGACGCCCCGCAGCACCGACTCGGAGTCGGCCAGGGCCGCCACCGCCGCGATGCCGGGAGTGAGCTCACCGACCTCGCTCAGGTCCACGTCGATGCCGTGGATCTTCCCGCTGCCGGTGAAGACAAGGCCCGCGTCGGTCAGTTCGCAGGAGCCGCCCATCTCCGTGAAGATCCGGCGCAGCGCGTCACCGGGCTGCGTGGTGCGGCGCGGCCAGTCGGGAACGGTGACCGTGCCGCCCGTGATCAGGGCCGCGGCCAGGAAGGGCTGCGCATTGGACAGGTCCGGCTCCACGACCATGTCGCGGCCGAGCAGGGCGCCCGGCGCGACCCGCCACACGTCCTTCTCGCCGCCGGCCTCGGGGGTGTCCACCTGGACGCCCGCGGCGCGCAGCATCTCCACGGTCATCCGGATGTGCGGCATCGACGGCAGGTTGCCGCCCACGTGCCGGACCTCGACGCCCTGGTTGAACCGCGGGGCCGAGAGCAGCAGCGCGGAGACGAACTGGGAGGAGTTGCTGGCGTCGATCTCGACCGTGCCGCCCTCCAGCGCCCCGCCGCCCTGGACGGTCATGGGCAGCGCGCCGCGGCCGTCGTCGTCGATCCGGGCACCGAGCGTGCGCAGAGCGGTGATGACCTGGCCGAGCGGACGCTCGTAGGAGCGCGGGTCGCCGTCGAAGCGGATGTCGCCGTCGGCGAGGGTGGCGACGGGCGGCAGGAAGCGCATGACCGTGCCCGCGTTGCCGACGTCCACCGTCGTCGGTCCGTGCAGGGCCGCCGGGATGACCCGCCAGGCCTCGCCGCTCGCGCCGGCGCCCGCGGAGCTGGAGGAGACGGTCTCCTCGATGCCCACGCCCATGGCGCGCAGCGCGTCCGACATCAGCTGGGAGTCGCGCGAGCGCAGCGGGCGGCGCACCCAGCCCGGCTCGGAGGCGAGGGCGGCCAGCACGAGGGCGCGGTTGGTGACCGATTTGGACCCGGGCACCGTGACGGTGGCGTGGACGGTCCCGTCGGCGAGCGGTGCGGGCCAGAGGGCAGGGGCGGGGGTCTCGGTCATGGCCCCCACTTTAGTGGCTTCCTCCGGGCCCGGATCTTGATCGCCGTCCGGTCTCAGAGGGTGGTCACAGGCCGAGCAGCCAGCGGCCGCCGCCGACCAGCGAGCACAGCGCGACGACGTGGAAGAAGAGCAGCCACACCACGGGGTGCAAGTGGGTGAGGCGCCCCAGCTGGTCGGCGTCGGAATCGGGGGCCCCGCCGCCCCGCCGCTTGGCGCCCAGCTCGAAGACCGGCCGGACCCCGCCGAGCAGCAGGAACCACACGACGAGGTAGGCGAAACCCGCCTGCACCTCGGCCGGGGTCAGCCACGACACCAGCAGGAAGGTTCCGCCGGTCAGTACCACCGTCAGCGCCCCGTACGCGTTCCGGATCATCACCAGCATCGCCAGGAGCAGGGCCGTGGCCGCCCACAGGAGCAGCGTGATCCGGTGCGCGGACAGCAGGGCCGCCCCGCCCAGACCGAGCAGCGAGGGTGCGGTGTACCCGCCGGCCGCGGTCAGGATCATTCCCAGCCCCGTCGGCCTCCCCCGGCTGACGGTGACGCCGCTGGTGTCGGAGTGCAGGCGTATCCCGCTCAGCCGCCGGCCGGTGAGCAGCGCCAGCAGGCCGTGCCCGCCCTCGTGCGCGATGGTGATGGCGTTGCGCGAGAGCCGCCACAGCGGGCGGGGGCCCACGGCGGCCAGCGCGACGATCCCGGTCGCGATCACCAGCCACCGGTCCGGTGCGGTCTGCATGCCCGTGAGCCGGTCCCACAGGCCGGCGGTCGTGCTGCTGTCCATGAGGTGGCGGACTCCTTGCGGTGGGGTGTGGTGGACATGGCAGTGTGGCAGCCATGTGCGGACGGTATGCAGCGGGTCGTGGACCGCAGGACCTCGTGGAGGCCTTCGGCATCGAGCGGTGGGAGCCGGAGGAGGCCCTGGCCCCCGACTTCAACGTGGCGCCGACGAAGGAGGTCCACGTCGTCCTCGACCGTCCTCTGAAGGACGCTTCGCACCCGCGTCCGGTTCGCCAGCTGCGCGTCCTGAAATGGGGACTCGTGCCCTCCTGGGCCAAGAACCCCGACGGCGCCGCCCGCATGATCAACGCCCGGTCGGAGACCCTGCACGAGAAGCCGTCCTTCCGCCGCGCGTTCGCGCAGCGCCGCTGCATCATCCCCGCCGACGGGTACTACGAGTGGGTCACCGCCCACGACGAGCGGCAGCTGGAGGTGGAGGGGAAGAAGAAGCGGGCCCGCAAGCAGCCCTACTTCGTGCTCCCTTGCGACGGTTCGCTCTTCGCCATGGCCGGCATATACGAGTTCTGGCGCGACCGGACCCTGCCCGACGAGCACCCACTCGCCTGGTGGGTGACCTGTTCGGTGATCACCACCGAGGCGGAGACCGGCCCGCTGGGGGTCGCCCCCGCCGAAGGACCGCGCTCGCTGTCCGAGATCCACCCCCGGATGCCGCTGATGCTCACCCCCGACCGCTGGGACGCCTGGCTGGACCCCGCGAACACCGACACCGAGGGGGCCCTGCGGGAACTGCTCGCGCCGCCGCCGGGCGGACTGATGCGCGCCTACCCGGTGTCCACCGCCGTGAGCAACGTGCGCAACAACGGCCCGGAGCTGCTCACGGAGCTGGCCGCGCCGGAGGAGGGCACTCTCTTCTGAGGCGTGTCCTGACCGGCCGGGACGGCACGATGGGGGCATGACCACGCGTACCGAGAGTGTCGACACCCCGGCGGGCGAGGCCCGCATCACCTGGCACACCGCCCCGAAGGCCCGGCTCGTGCTCGCCGTGAGCCACGGCGCGGGCGGCGGCATCGAGGCCCGCGACCTGCAGGCGCTGGCCGCCGCCCTGCCCGCCCGCGGGGTCACGGTGGCGCTCGTCGAACAGCCCTGGCGGGTCGCCGGGAAGAAGGTCGCCGCCGCGCCCAAGGTGCTGGACGAGGGCTGGCGCGGGCTGTGGCCGGCGCTGGCGAACCCCGGGCTGCCGGTGGTCGCGGGCGGACGCAGCGCCGGCGCCCGCGTGGCCTGCCGCACCGCCGAGGAGCTGGGCGCCGCCGGGGTCCTGGCCCTGGCCTTCCCGCTGCACCCGCCGGGCAGGCCCGAGAAGTCCCGCGCCGGGGAACTCACCGGGGCCGGCCGGCCCACCCTCGTGGTCCAGGGTGGCCGGGACCCCTTCGGCCGCCCCGAGGAGTTCCCGGAGCCGGCCGGGGAGCACCCGTACGAGCTGGTCGAGGTGGCCCACGGCGATCACGGCTTCGCGGTGCCGAAGAAGGCCGCCACCACCCAGGAGGAGGCCCTGCGGACGATCACCGCGGCCGTCGGGGAGTGGCTCGCCCGGCTCCCCGGGTGACACGGGCCAGCACCGCCCGCCGCCGGCCCGGCGAAGGCCGAAAACCCGTGGCGTTCCGGGGAATGCGCCGCCCCGCCTCTCTGTTGTCCCACATGTCGGTACACACGGGAACGTCGGAGGAGAGGGAGCGCATGACCCAGGTCATCAGCCAGAACCGTCCGCAGGCCGCTGACCTGGACTGGACGGTGCTGCCCGCCCCCAAGCGCAGCTCGCTCCGGGCGGCGTGGGGCCGGGAAGGTCGACTATTCTCCGATTCGAGCGGATCCGCTTTCGGAGCCGCCACGCAGTCGGAGGAGGTGGGTCCTGTCGCTGGGACCGACGAAGGCCACGCGGAGGAGACGACCCTGGAGCGCAACGCGCGCTTCGAACGGGACGCCCTCGGCTACCTCGACCAGATGTACTCGGCCGCGCTGCGCATGACGCGCAACCCGGCCGACGCCGAGGACCTGGTCCAGGAGACGTACGCCAAGGCATACGCGTCCTTCCACCAGTTCCGCGAAGGCACCAACCTGAAGGCGTGGCTGTACCGCATCCTGACCAACACGTTCATCAACTCCTACCGCAAGAAGCAGCGTGAGCCCCAGCGCAGCGCAGCGGAGGAGATCGAGGACTGGCAGCTGGCGCGCGCCGAGTCGCACATGTCGACCGGTCTGCGCTCGGCCGAGTCGCAGGCGCTCGACCATCTGCCCGACTCGGACGTCAAGGAAGCCCTGCAGGCCATTCCGGAGGAGTTCCGCATCGCGGTCTATCTTGCCGACGTAGAGGGCTTTGCGTACAAGGAGATCGCGGACATCATGGGTACACCCATCGGAACGGTCATGTCGCGACTGCACCGTGGCCGCCGTCAGCTCCGCGGAATGCTGGAGGACTACGCCCGCGAGCGCGGGCTGGTTCCCGCGGGTGCGGCAGAGGCGAACGACCGGAAAGGCACGGGCTCATGAGTTGCGGAGAGCCGCACGAGACAGAGTGCTCTGAGGTCCTGGACCACCTGTACGAGTTCCTCGACCATGAGATGCCCGACAGCGACTGCACGAAGTTCGAGACCCACTTCGGCGAGTGCAACCCCTGTCTGGAGAAGTACGGCCTGGAACAGGCCGTGAAGAAGCTCGTCAAGCGTTGCTGCGGGTCGGACGACGTGCCGTCCGACCTGCGGTCGAAGGTGATGGGCCGGATCGAGCTGATCCGGTCGGGGCAGGCCGTCCCCGACCATGACGTCACCGCCGACAATCCCGCGTCCGGCTGACCGCCCGGATATTGGTCGAACTGCTGAACACCCGCCCCCGGAAAATCAGTTCATTCACCCGAATGTGCTAATCCGGGGGCGTCCGCACAGCGCAATTCGAAGATGTGGCCCACCCCGCTCGGGGCCCCACCTATTCTCCCCAATCGGTACCGGTCCGATTCGGTGCCCGGCTTGCACGGGCCAGGGGAGGAGAGTGCCATGCGGGGTCTTCCGCCGGCCGCCCGCGGATTCGTCTTCTGCGCCGTACTGGCGGCACTCGCCTGCACCGCCCCGGCCCTCACGGATTCCGCCACGCCCTGGCCGGCCGTGACCCTGCTCGCCGTGCTCTACCTCGGCTGCGAACTCGTCAGGTACTGCCCGCTGCCGGGCAGCCGGCCCCCCGAGGGCATCGGCTCCTTCTTCCCCGTGGTGCTCGCCGCCGTCTTCCTGCTGCCGCCCGCCGCCGCCGCGCTCGTGGCGCTGCCCGGGGGGCTCGCCGCCACCGTGGTCCAGCCGCCGGCCGCGGTGCGCCGGGTGTGGCACGGGGCCCAGCAGTCCATCGGCGCGTGGGCGGCGGGGCAGGTGTTCGGGCTGCTCGGCGGCCCGGCCGCACTCGGCGGGGGGCCCGACGGCGGCTCCGGGCCCCCCGCGTGGCCCGCCGACCTCCCCGGCGCGATGCTCCCCGCGACGGCGGCGGCCACCGTCTTCTGCCTGGTGATCACCGCCCTCGACGGGGGCATCCTGGCCGCCGCCGAGCGCAGGCACGCCGCCACCGCCTGGCACGGCGTGGTCCCCCTCACCCTCGCCGCGCACTGCGTCCACGGCCTCGCCGGGCTGATGATGGCCGCCATGTGGCGCAGCCCGTACGGCGTCCCGGCCGCGCTGCTCGTCCTGCTCCCGATGTACGTCTCCTGCTGGGTCTTCGCCCAGTACCACCGCGAGCACGCCGCCCACCAGGCCACCATCCGGGCCCTCGTGCAGGCCGTGGACATCAAGGACCGCTACACCCGTGGCCACAGCGAACGGGTCGGCCAGGCCTCCACGATGATCGCCCGCGAGCTGGGGATGCCCGAGGACCGGCTGGAAGTGGTCCGCTTCGCCGGCATCCTGCACGACGTCGGCAAGATCGGCGTCCCGACCCGGCTGCTGCGCAAGGACGGACCGCTGACCCCGCAGGAGCGCCGGATCATCGAACTGCACCCCGAGTACGGGCACGAGATGGTGCGCGGCATCGGCTTCCTGGGAGAGGCCAGGTCCGCGATCCTGCACCACCACGAACGCGTCGACGGCACCGGCTATCCGTACGGACTGACCGGCGAGCAGATCCCGGTGCTGGCGCGGGTGGTGGCGGTGGCCGACGCCTTCGACGCCATGACCTCCACCCGCTCGTACAGCCGGGCCCGGCCGGTGCCCGCCGCCCTCGCCGAGCTGGAGCGGTGCGCGGGGGCCCAGTTCGATCCGGCGATGGTCCGGGCCCTCACCGACGCCGTCGGCCGGCACGGCTGGCATCCGGTGGTCACCTCGGACGACGACCTCCAGGTGATCAAGGACCCCGCTCCCGCCGGGGTGCCCGGTCCCGGGGTGCGAGGGCCGGCGGCCCGGTCGGCGGGCCGGGAGCCGGCGGCCCGGTCGGGCCAGGGGCTGGAGGTCCCGTCGGGCCGGGGCCCGGCCGCGCCGGCTCCGGCCGCCGGCGGGGGCGGCGGCCTCCGCCCCCGGGGTCCTCGCACCACCCGGTCGGCGGGGCGGACGGTGCTGCGCGCCCTGCCCGCGCAGGACGCCGCGCCCCCCGGCGCCCACGGCCCCGGTAGCCCGGCCCCGCCCGCCGACGGACGCTCCGGCCGCGACACGGACGGTGCCGGGGCGGGCGCATGAGGGCCGCGGGCGGGTGGGCGGTGCGGGGGGCCGCGGCCGTGCTCGCCGCCGTCAGCCTCGCCCACACCCTGTGGAACGGCCTGGCCGAGCCCGGCGTCGCCCTGGCCTTCGGCGTCCTGGTCGCCGTCGGCGAGCTCGCCCGCAGGGACCGGCCCGGCGCTCCCGACCACCTGGGTGCGCCGCTCGGCTCGGCCGGCGCCCTCGCCTACGCCCTGCTCGGCCGGAACGCGGGCCTGCCGACCCACCACGGGGTGCTGGAGACCGTCGCCGTCGTCGCCGCGGCCGCCCTCGCCGGGATCGTCCCGCACGTCGCCCGCGGCCGCGGCCCCGCCCTCGACCACCTGTCCCGCCGGGTGCTCACCGTCGCCTTCGCCGCCGCCTGCTTCCAGCCGCTCCACCCCTCCGGCCGCCTGGAGCAGCGGGTGGGCCAGGGGCCCTACCTCGTCGTCTTCCTGCTGCTCCTGCTGGTCCTCGTCGCCCTGTGCGACGCCGTGCTCGGCGCCGCCCTCGAGGGGGCCCGCACGGGCTGGCCGTACGGGCCGCTGCTGCGCGACGGCCTGCGCGCCCAGCTCGGCATCGGCCCGGCGATCTGCGCCACCGGCGTCGTCATGGCACTCGGCGCGGCCGCCGCGGGGCTGTGGGCCGTCCCCGTCCTCAGTGTTCCGCTGCTGCTGACCCAGCTGTCCTTCCACCGGATCACCGCGATCCGCACCACCTACCGCCAGACCATCACCTCCCTGGCCCGGGCCACCGAGATCGCCGGATACACCCCGCCGGGACACGCCCGCCGGGTGGCGGCCCTGAGCTGCGCCGTCGGCCGGGAGCTGGGCCTGTCGGAACGGGAGCTCACGGTGCTGGAGTACGCCGCTCTGATGCACGACATCGGCCAGCTCTCCCTGGTCGACCCGGTGCCGGACGGGGCCACCGCCGAGCTGCCCGCGGCCGAGGCCCGCCGGATCGCCGGGCTGGGCGGGGAGGTGGCCCGGCAGGCCGGGGTCCCCGACGAGGTCGCCGTGGTGGTGGAGCGGCAGGCGGACCCGTACCGGGAGCAGCCCGCGCTGGCCCGGATCGTGCGCGCGGTGAACGCGTACGACGACCTCGTCGGGGGGAACCGTCACCCGGGCGGCTCACTGGCCGCGCTGGAACAGCTCCGCCTGGGCACCGGGCACGATTACCAGCCCGAGGTCGTGGAGTGCCTGGCGAGGGTTCTGGCCAGGGGCGGACGTGGCAGAGTGGTGCCCGTCCCACCGGGGTAACCCATGGGTAATGAGCGGCCGTCCGAGCGGGCATGGTTGGATGCCAGTAAGAGTGTCCGCAAGGCTGCACCGTAGTCCCCCAGCCACCGCTGGGAGGGTGCCCCCAGGCAGGCGGGAATCGTGAGGATCTTCGGGAAGGTACGGCATCGGCCCTCCGCCTCGTGGCGGCAGGCCACCGACCGCGCGTTCACGCTGATCGGCGACGGGCGGTACGAGGACGCGGGCGCGCTGCTGACCAGAGCCGCGGACCTGGAGCCCTGGCTCTCCGAGTCCTGGTTCAACCTGGCCCTGCTGCACAAGTTCCGGCACGACTGGGAGCAGGCGAGGGCCGCCGGACTGCGCGCCGTGGCCCTGCTGGACCGCGAGACCGGGGCCCCCGACTGGTGGAACGTCGGGATCGCCGCCACCGCCCTCCAGGACTGGCCGCTGGCCCGGCGGGCCTGGCAGGCGTACGGGCTGAAGGTGCCCGGGGACCCGCACGGCGCGAACGGCGGCGGGAACGGCGAGCCGGTCGGCATGGAACTCGGCAGCGCCGCCGTGCGGCTCTCGCCCGAGGGCGAGGCCGAGGTGGTGTGGGGCCGCAGGCTGGACCCGGCGCGGCTGGAGGTCCTGTCGATCCCGCTGCCCTCGTCGGGGCGGCGCTGGGGCGAGGTCGTCCTCCACGACGGAGTCCCGCACGGCGAACGGGTGACCGCGGCCGGACCCTCCTACCCGGTGTTCGACGAGATCGAGCTGTGGGCGCCGTCCCCGGTGCCGACCTGGGTGGTGCTGCTGGAGGCGGCCACCGAGGCGGACCGCGACGCGCTGGAACAGCTCGCCTCGGACGCGGGCTTCGCCGCCGAGGACTGGTCCTCGTCGGTACGGCTGCTGTGCCGGACCTGCTCGGAGAGCGAGATGCCCAGCGACGAGGGCGACGGCGAGCACCTGGATCCGCACGACCACAGCGAGCCGGGACACCCCGGGCCGCTGGGGCACCGTACGGCGGGCTCCGGTTCCCTGTGGGTGCCCGAGCGCGAATGCGGCATCGCGGCACCGGCCGGACTGGTCCGCGGTCTCCTTGACAGCTGGGTCTCCGACAGCCCCGACAGCCGCGAGTGGCGGGATCTCGAAGAAGTCTGCTGAGCCGGGGCCGTAGGCTGTACGGGCACATCGGTGGCCATCGACGACCACCGGTGACCGGGACTTACGGAAGGCGTACGGCGGACATGGCGCAGCAGGAGAACCAGGTTGTCGATGGTGGCGAGGTCGTGAACGACGGGTACGTCGTGGACACCGAGGACTGTGCGGCGCGCGAGCTGGCCCACCGGGAGCGCGGCACCGCCCGCCCGATCACGGTCGTCGGCAACCCGGTCCTGCACCGCGAGTGCAAGGACGTCACCGAGTTCGGCGACGAGCTGGCCCAGCTGATCGACGACATGTTCGCCAGCCAGAAGGCGGCGGAGGGCGTCGGCCTGGCCGCGAACCAGATCGGCGTGGACGCCAAGGTCTTCGTCTACGACTGCCCGGACGACGACGGCGTGCGCCACACCGGTGTCGTGGTCAACCCCAAGCTCGTCGAGCTCCCGGCGGGCTCGCGGGTGCTGGACGACTCCAACGAGGGCTGCCTGTCCGTCCCGACGGCCTACGCCTCGCTCGCCCGCCCGGACTACGCCGAGGTCGAGGGGCAGGACGCCCAGGGCAACCCGATCAAGGTCCGCGGCACCGGCTACTTCGCCCGCTGCCTGCAGCACGAGACCGACCACCTGTACGGCTACCTGTACATCGACCGGCTCTCGAAGCGGGACCGCAAGGACGCCCTGCGTCAGATGGCGGAGGGCACCCCGCGCTACGAGACCGTCCCCAACGACTGAGGGGCGTCCCCCTCCGGTCCTACGCGACCTGCGGGCCCCGGAACGCACGCCTGAAGGAGTTCGGCGTGGTGCCCAGGGTCCGCAGGAAGTGGTGGCGCAGGGCGGCCGCGTTGCCGAAACCGGAGCGGCCGGCGATCGCGTCGACCGTCTCGTCGGTGGACTCCAGCAACTCCTGTGCCAGCAGGACCCGCTGGCGCAGCACCCACTTGTACGGGGTGGTGCCGGTCTCCTGCAGGAAGCGGCGGGCGAAGGTGCGCGGCGACATGTGCGCCCGCTCCGCGAGCTGCTCGACCGTGATCTCCTCCGCCAGATGGCGGCCCATCCACTCGATCACCTCGCCCACCGTGTCGCAGGACGTGCGGGGCAGCGGCCGCTGGATGTACTGAGCCTGCCCGCCGTCCCGGTGGGGAGGTACGACCATCCGCCGCGCGATGGCGTTGGCCACCTCGGCGCCGTGCTCCTGGCGGACCACGTGGAGGCAGGCGTCGATGCCGGAGGCGGTGCCGGCCGAGGTGATCACCGGGCCCTCGTCGACGTAGAGCACGTCCGGGTCGACCAGTGCCCGCGGGAAGCGCCGTGCCAGGGCCGGGGCGTGCATCCAGTGCGTGGTGCAGCGCCGTCCGTCCAGCAGCCCCGCCGCGCCCAGCGCGTAGGCCCCGCTGCACACGCTGAGCACCCGCGCGCCGCGCTCCACACCGCGGCGCAGCGCGGCCATGAGCGGCTCCGGGTAGGCCCGTTCGGAGGCGTTGCGGAAGGCGGGCACGCAGATCAGGTCGGCGCTCTCCAGCCGCTCCAGCCCGTGGGCGGGGGCGAACGCGAAACCCGTTCCGGCCATGGTCAGCGGGCCCTCCTCGGCCGCGCACACGGCGAAGTCGTACACCGGCAGTCCGTGGTCGCTGCGGTCGATCCCGAAGACTTCGCAGAAGATCCCGAACTCGAAGGGGGCCACTTCGTCGAGGAGGGCCACGGCCACGTTGGTCATCATGGATCCAGTGTGGCAGTAATTCGTTCTTTCATGGCAGTCCTGCCAGTGGCCGGGTTCGGTGAACGGGGCGACAGTGGATACATGAACACGTTCCTGAGCTACCTCGCCGTCCTCGCCGTCGCCACCCTGCTGCTCGCCCCCAGCCTCTACGGGGCCCTGCGCGAGCGGCGGATCGACCGGGAGCTGCGGGCCGTCGAGACGCGGCTCGTGTGGCTGCCGCGGCAGAAGGCGGGCGGCATGCCGCCCACCCCGCGCCCCCGGCACGGCCTCCGGTCCGCCGACTGGCGCCGGGGCCGTCTCGCCCACTGAGCCCCCGCGGCGTACGCACCGCCCCGGAACGCGAGGAGCCGGGACGCGATCGGCTCGCGTCCCGGCTCCCGGTGCTTCGAGGGGGTCAGAAGTCCTCGTCCAGGTCGACCGTGCCCTCGACCGCGACCTGGTAGGCCGACGGGCGGCGCTCGAAGAAGTTCGTCAGCTCCTGGACACCCTGCAGCTCCATGAAGGAGAACGGGTTCTGCGAGCCGTACACCGGCGGGAAGCCGAGACGGACCAGGCGCTGGTCCGCGACGCACTCCAGGTACTCGCGCATCGACTCGGTGTTCATGCCCGGCAGGCCGTCGCCGCACAGGTCGCGGCCGAACTGCAGCTCCGCCTCCACGGCCTCCTTCAGCATGTCGGTGACCTGCTGCTGCAGGGCGTCGTCGAAGAGCTCGGGCTCCTCCTTGCGGACCGTGTCCACGACCTCGAACGCGAAGTTCATGTGCATGGTCTCGTCACGGAACACCCAGTTGGTGCCGGTGGCCAGGCCGTGCAGCAGGCCGCGCGAGCGGAACCAGTACACGTACGCGAAGGCGCCGTAGAAGAACAGGCCCTCGATGCAGGCGGCGAAGCAGATCAGGTTCAGCAGGAAGCGGCGGCGGTCGGCCTGCGTCTCCAGCCGGTCGATCTTCTCGACCGAGTCCATCCACTTGAAGCAGAACTGCGCCTTCTCACGGATGGAGGGGATGTTCTCCACCGCGTCGAAGGCCGCCGCGCGGTCCTCCGGATCGGGCAGGTAGGTGTCGAGCAGCGTCAGGTAGAACTGGACGTGCACGGCCTCCTCGAACAGCTGGCGCGACAGGTACAGGCGCGCCTCCGGGGAGTTGATGTGCTTGTACAGCGTCAGCACCAGGTTGTTCGCGACGATCGAGTCGCCCGTCGCGAAGAACGCGACCAGACGGCCGATCATGTGCTGCTCGGCGGGCGTCAGCTTCGCGAGGTCCGCGACGTCCGAGTGGAGGTCGACCTCCTCCACCGTCCACGTGTTCTTGATCGCGTCCCGGTAGCGCTCGTAGAAGTCCGGGTAGCGCATCGGACGGAGCGTGAGCTCGAAGCCCGGGTCCAGGAGGTTCTTGTGGTCGTTGGAGCTCATTACTGGCAGGCCTCGCAGGACTCGGGGTTCTCAAGGGAGCAGGCCAGCGCCTCGGCGTCGACGGCCTGCGGGAGGGCCACCGGAGCGGCGGTGGCGGCCTGGGCGGCGCGGGCGATCTTCGTCGCCGGGCGCGAGCGCAGGTAGTACGTGGTCTTCAGGCCCTGCTTCCAGGCGTACGCGTACATCGAGCTGAGCTTGCCGATGGTGGGCGTCTCCAGGAACAGGTTCAGCGACTGCGACTGGTCGAGGAACGGCGTACGGGCCGCCGCCATGTCGATCAGGCCGCGCTGCGGGATCTCCCACGCCGTGCGGTACAGCTCGCGCACCTCGGCCGGGATCCAGCCGAAGCCCTGCACCGAGCCCGAGGAGTCGCGCAGCGCCTCACGGGTCTGGGCGTCCCACACGCCGAGCTGCTTCAGCTCCTCCACCAGGTAGCCGTTCACCTGGAGGAACTCGCCCGACAGCGTCTCGCGCTTGAACAGGTTGGAGACCTGCGGCTCGATGCACTCGTAGACGCCGGCGATCGAGGCGATCGTGGCCGTCGGGGCGATGGCGAGGAGCAGGGAGTTGCGCATGCCGGTCTCGGCGACGCGGGCGCGCAGCGCGTCCCAGCGCTCCGGCCAGTTCAGCTCGGTGTCGTAGTGGTCCGGGTGCAGGACGCCGCGCGCGGTGCGGGTCTGCTCCCAGGCCGGCAGCGGGCCGCTGCGCTCGGCGAGGTCGCAGGAGGCCTCGTACGCGGCCAGCATGATGCGCTCGGAGAGCTTGGTGGACAGGGCCTTCGCCTCGGGCGAGTCGAAGGGCAGCTTCAGCTTGAAGAAGACGTCCTGGAGGCCCATCGCGCCCAGGCCCACCGGGCGCCAGCGGGCGTTGGAGCGGCCGGCCTGCTCGGTCGGGTAGAAGTTGATGTCCACCACGCGGTCGAGGAAGGTCACGGCGGTGCGGACGGTCTCGTCGAGGCGCTCCCAGTCGATCTCGCCCGTCTCCGGGAGCACGAAGGCGCCGAGGTTGACCGAGCCGAGGTTGCAGACGGCCGTCTCGCCGTCGTTGGTGACCTCGATGATCTCGGTGCACAGGTTCGAGGAGTGGACGACGGTGCCCGGCTCGGCGGTCTGGTTGGCCGTGCGGTTGGAGGCGTCCTTGAAGGTCATCCAGCCCTGGCCGGTCTGCGCGAGGGTGCGCATCATCCGGCCGTACAGGTCGCGGGCGGGCATGGTCTTGCGGGCCAGGCCGTCGGCCTCGGCCTTGCGGTAGGCGGCGTCGAACGCGTCGCCCCACAGGTCGACCAGCTCGGGGACGTCGGCCGGGGAGAACAGCGACCACTCGGCGTCGGCGTTCACGCGGCGCATGAACTCGTCCGGCACCCAGTGGGCGAGGTTCAGGTTGTGCGTACGGCGCTGGTCCTCACCGGTGTTGTCGCGGAGCTCCAGGAACTCCTCGATGTCCGCGTGCCAGGTCTCCAGGTAGACGGCGGCGGCGCCCTTGCGGCGGCCGCCCTGGTTCACGGCGGCGACGGAGGCGTCGAGGGTCTTCAGGAACGGCACGATGCCGTTGGAGTGGCCGTTGGTGCCGCGGATCAGCGAACCGCGGGCGCGGATGCGGGAGTACGACAGGCCGATGCCGCCGGCGTGCTTCGACAGGCGCGCGACCTGGTGGTAGCGGTCGTAGATCGAGTCGAGCTCGTCCAGCGGGGAGTCCAGCAGGTAGCAGGAGGACATCTGCGGGTGCCGGGTGCCGGAGTTGAAGAGGGTGGGGGAGGAGGGCAGGTAGTCGAGGCGGCTCATCAGCCGGTACAGCGAGGCCACTTCCTCGACGGCCTGGACGCTCTCGTCCGCGGCGAGACCGCAGGCCACGCGCAGCATGAAGTACTGCGGGGTCTCGATGACCTGACGGGTGATGGGGTGGCGCAGCAGGTAGCGGCTGTGCAGGGTCCGCAGGCCGAAGAAGCCGAAGCGGTCGTCGGCGCCCTCGGCGAGGGTGTGCTCGACCAGCGCGTCCAGGCGGACGGCGTGCGTGCGCACGAACTCGGCGGTGCGGTCGGCGATGAGGCCCTCGCGGTGGCCGACCTCGACGGAGGCGGAGAAGGAGGTGGAGCCCTGGCTCGCGGCCTCGTCGCGCACGGCCAGCGTCAGCAGGCGGGCGGCGAGCTTGGAGTAGGCGGGGTCCTCGGAGATGAGGCCCGCGGCGGACTCGGTGGCCAGCCCCCGCAGTTCGGCGTCGTCGGCGGCGGAGCTGCGGCCGCGGAGCGCGGCGGCGGCGACGCGGCCGGGGTCGGTGTCGGGGAGGTCCGCCGTCAGTTCGGTGAGGGTACGCAGCAGCGTGGCCCCCGGGCCCTCGGTGTTGTCGCCAGAAACGGACTCGGCGCGCGGTGCGGAAGGCGCGATGGTCACGGCGGGAGCTCTCCCTCGCTCGGCCCGGTCATCGGCGGTGGGCGAGGGCGCATGCGGGCGTGGCAGGAACGGGCACACCGCATGGCGTCCACCGGCCCAACCGCGAGGCCCGGACGTGTCGGCACCCGGTTCGGTCGATCCGGGCGCGCTGACGGCAGGTCATCGGACTTGGTGTCCGGATGCCGGACACTTCATACCGTTGCGGGACAGTTCCGGATTCCCACCGGATTCCCCTGCGGCGACAGCAGGCATGAGCATACATGTGGGGGCGCCCTTGTGCGGCAACCCCCACATGTAGTGTCGGCGTGGCTACAGCTTGAGTCGGTACGTGAGGAGTTTCAGGCCCTCGATGGGCGCCCAGTCCCGCTCCGGCGTGCGCTCGAAGCCCAGCCGTACGTAGATCCGGTGGGCCCCGGCCATGCCGCGCTGGGTGGAGAGCACCAGGGCCGTGACGCCCTCGACGGCCCGCGCCCGCTCGACGCACGCCTTCACCAGGGCCTCGCCGGCGCCCTGGCCGCGGGCCGCGTGGGCCACCGCGAGCATCCGGAACTCGGCCTCGTCGGGGCCGGCGATGTCGGCGAGCGGGCTGCCGGGTGCGGCGAAGGTCACCCCGCCGAGCACGCGCCCGTCGCGCTCGGCGACGAGCACCTCGGCCCGGGCGGCCCGGCCGGCCACGTCGCGCAGCACGTTGAGGTACGCGTCGTCCTCGTTGAAGTCCAGGTGCCCGTCGGCGAGGTAGGCCTGCGCCGTGATCTCGCCCAGCTCCGCGTAGTCGGCGGGCACCGCCGTTCTGATCACCATGTCCATGCGGTCGAGTGTGCAGGACGGCTGTCGGGACCCGGCGCCGTCGTCGAAAGACAGCGCCGTCGAGGAAGCGGGTGGATCCCGGGCCGGTCCTCATGGCCGTTGAGGTGACCTCGTGGGCCTCCGACACCGAGCGGCGCGACCGGATCGAGAAGCCGCGCACCTTCGCGGCGACAGGCATCGCCGTCCACCGGCGTCGTCCGCACGGCCATCACCCTCCCGGCCGAACCCCTCAAGGACTGGGTGCGCTGAGGTACGCCGAAGGGCCCCGCCACAGGACGCGGCGGGGCCCTTCGTTCGTGTCAGCAGCAGCGGAAGCCCTCGCGGGGGTCCGCCTCGCGGGCGTCCGTACGGGCGCGTTCGAAGGCGCGGCGGGTGAGGACCTCCGCGTCCGGGTCGTGCGAGCGGGCGTGGGCCACGTACCGGTCGTACGCGGCCTCCCCCGAGAACTCCCGTACGTAGAACCGGGCCCTGGCCAGCACGCTGCGCACGGTGCTCACGCCACCGGCTCCTTGACCTGCCCGCCGCCGGAGCCGCGGTCCGCCGCGGCGGCGAGCTGGGCCCGCTCCTCGGCGGTCGCGATCAGGCCGGCCGGGGCGACGATCTTCGACTCGGTCCACGGAACCTCCGACAGCGTCGCCGCCCCCGGGTCGCGGACGGCCTTGACGCAGGTACGCAGCGCGTCCGCGAGGACCACGATGATCAGGACCGCGAACAGGGCGCACAGCACGCCGTCGACCGTGGCGTTGGTGACGATCGTGTGCATGTCGTCCATGTTCTTCGCGGGGGCCAGCACCTTGTCGGCGTCGATGCCCGCCTGGTACTTGTCGCGCTGGGCGAAGAAGCCGACCTTCACGTCCTCGGAGAAGACCTTCTGGTAGCTGGCGGTGAGGGTCACCGTGGCGTCCCAGACCAGCGGGACGCCCGTCACCCAGGCCCACTTGAGCCGGCCGGACTTGACCAGCAGCGTGGTGCAGACCGCCAGCGCGACCGCGGCGAGCAGCTGGTTGGCGATGCCGAAGAGCGGGAAGAGCTGGTTGATTCCGCCCAGCGGATCCTTGATGCCGACCCACAGGAAGTAGCCCCACGCGCCGACCACGATCGCGCTCGCGAACCACACGCCGGGCTTCCAGCTGACGTCCTTGAAGGACTTGTGGACGTTGCCGAGGGTGTCCTGGAGCATGAACCGGCCCACGCGGGTGCCCGCGTCGAGCGTCGTCAGGATGAAGAGGGCCTCGAACATGATCGCGAAGTGGTACCAGAAGGCCTTCATCCCGGCGCCGCCGATGACCGAGGAGAAGATCTCCGACATTCCGAGTGCGAAGGTCGGCGCGCCGCCGGTACGGGACAGCAGGCTGGCTTCCTCGACGTCCTTGGCGGCTTGGGTGAGCGCCTCGGGTGAGATGGCGAAGCCGAAGTTCGTCACCGCCTGTGAGGCCGACTCGACCGTGGTGCCGATGACGCCGGGAGGGGAGTTCACCGCGAAGAAGAGGCCCGGCTCGATGATGCAGGCCGCGATGATCGCCATGACGGCGACGAACGACTCGGTCAGCATGGCGCCGTAGCCGATCATGCGGACCTGGGTCTCCTTCTGGATCATCTTCGGTGTGGTGCCCGAGGAGACCAGGGCGTGGAAGCCCGAGAGCGCGCCGCACGCGATGGTGATGAAGACGAACGGGAACATCGACCCGGCGAAGACCGGGCCGTCCCCGCGGGCCGCGAAGTCGGTGATGGACGGCATCTTCAGCGTCGGCATCGCGATGACCACGCCGATCGCGAGGAGCGCGATCGTGCCGACCTTCATGAAGGTGGACAGGTAGTCGCGGGGTGCGAGCAGCATCCACACCGGCAGGACCGACGCCAGGAAGCCGTACACCACCATCCAGATGACGAGCGTCTCCTTCTCCAGGGTGAAGGTCCCGGCGAGGGAGGACTCGGCGACCCAGCCGCCCGCGACGATGGCGAGCAGCAGCAGGGCGACGCCGATCAGGGAGACCTCGGTGACCCTGCCCGGCCGCAGGACGCGCAGGTAGAAGCCCATGAAGACGGCGATCGGGATGGTCATGCCGATGGAGAAGACGCCCCAGGGGGAGTGGGCGAGGGCGTTGACGATGACCAGCGCCAGCACCGCCAGCAGGATGATCATGATGGCGAACACGGCGACCAGGGCGGCGGCTCCGCCGACGGGGCCGATCTCGTCCCGCGCCATCTGGCCGAGCGAGCGGCCGTCGCGGCGGGTGGAGAAGAACAGCGTCACCATGTCCTGGACGGCGCCGGCGAAGATCACGCCCGCGACGATCCAGATGGTCCCGGGAAGGTAGCCCATCTGCGCGGCGAGCACGGGGCCGACGAGCGGGCCCGCGCCGGCGACGGCGGCGAAGTGGTGGCCGAAGAGCACCCGGCGGTCGGTGGGATGGAAGTCGACGCCGTTGTCGAGGCGTTCGGCGGGAGTGGCCCGCGTGGCGTCGACCTTCAGCACGCGCTGTGCGATGAAGCGCGCGTAGAAGCGGTAGGCGATGGCGTACGAGCCCAGCGCGGCGGCGAGCAGCCAGGCCGCGGAGATCTCCTCGCCGCGCGAGAGCGCCAGCACGCCCCACCCGATGGCGCCGACGAGGCCGACGAGCACCCACACGGCGATGGACTTGGGGGAGGGCGAGCCCGATGGGGTTCCCGGACCCGCCGTGTCCCGTTGTGTCCCTGTTGCTTCCGGTTCAGGCATGATCTCTCGTCCCCTCGTCGATCATCTGCGTAAGCAGGCGGAATCTACGGGGGATTGCCTGGTGAACGTAAGACCCCGTCCGCATTCCGTCGCGGTATTCCGGTACGCGGGGCGGGGTGCGGGTGTATCAGACGGCGGGCCGCTTGAGCCTGGCGACGAACTTGTAGCGGTCGCCGCGGTACACCGAGCGCACCCACTCCACCGGTTCGCCGTCGGCGTCCAGGGAGTGCCGGGAGAGCATCAGCATCGGCAGCCCGACGTCCGTGCCGAGCAGGCCGGCCTCGCGCGGGGTGGCCAGCGAGGTCTCGATCGTCTCCTCGGCCTCGGCCAGGTGGACGTCGTACACCTCGGCGAGGGCGGTGTAGAGGGAGGTGTACTTGGCGAGCGAGCGGCGCAGCGCGGGGAACCGCTTGGCGGAGAGGTGGGTGGTCTCGATGGCCATGGGCTCGCCGCTGGCCAGGCGCAGCCGCTCGATGCGCAGCACCCGTCCACCGGTGTTGATCTTGAGGAGTCCGGCGAGGGTGTCGTCGGCGGTCACGTAGCCGATGTCGAGGAGCTGTGAGGTCGGCTCCAGGCCCTGGGCCCGCATGTCCTCCGTGTACGAGGTCAGTTGCAGGGCCTGCGAGACCTTCGGCTTGGCGACGAAGGTGCCTTTGCCCTGGATCCGCTCCAGTCGTCCCTCTACGACCAGTTCCTGGAGGGCCTGGCGGACCGTGGTCCGCGAGGTGTCGAATTCGGCCGCGAGCGTCCGCTCCGGCGGTACCGGGGTGCCGGGCGGCAGCGTCTCCGTCATGTCGAGCAAGTGCCGCTTGAGTCGGTAGTACTTGGGTACACGTGCCGTGCGAGTGGCTGCCCCGCCGTCCGGCTCCGTGAGTGCCCCTTCGGTGGCCATCGCCGCCCGCCTTCCCGACTCCAGTTTCGCTGCCGTCACCGGCTCCTCCGATATGTGCGGTCACATGGTGACACGACTGGGGGGACAGGCCTTCTCTCTCCCCAGGTGTCGGTCCGATAACGGACCGGGCACCCGCTCATTAGACCCTTGACACCCCTAAAGGTCTAGGCCAAGCTCCAGCTACTGGTCTACACCAATATGGATCAGATCCCAGCCCCACGGCAGTACTTCGCGTATGTCACCGCGGCGGGCAAGGGAAGTGCAGGCAGGCATCCCTGAGGAGGGTGGCGTGAAGCGCAAGCTCATCGCGGCGGTCGGTGTCGCGGGCATGATGGTCGGACTCGCGGCGTGTGGCAATGGGGACGACGACAAGGCCAAGGCCGACGCGGGTCCCAAGGAGATCACCGTCTGGGTCATGGACGGCTCCGCGCCGAAGGCCTGGATCGACGAGGTCAACAAGGAGTTCTCGGCCAAGCACCCCGGTGTGACGGTCAAGGTCGAGGAGCAGAAGTGGACCGGCATCCAGGAGAAGGTCACCACGGCCCTCTCCGAGAACAACCCTCCGGACGTCCTTGAGCTCGGCAACACCCAGACCGCCGGCTACGCGGTCACCGGCGGCCTCGCCGACCTGACGAAGGACAAGGCCGCCCTCGGCGCCGACGCCTGGCAGAAGAGCATGCTCGCCTCGGCCGAGGTCGACGGCAAGCTCTACTCCGCCCCCTGGTACGCAGCCAACCGCGTCGTCGTCTACGACAAGAAGGCCTTCGCCAAGGCCGGCGTCACCCCGCCCACCACCCGCGACGAGTGGATCGCCGGCCTGGAGAAGCTGAAGGCGGCCGACCCGGCCACCCAGCCCATCTACCTCCCCGGCCAGAGCTGGTACGTCCTCGCCGGTCTCATCTGGGACGAGGGCGGCGACCTCGCCGTCAAGGACGGCGCCAAGTGGAAGGGCGGCCTCGGCACCCCGCAGGCCGGCGCCGCGATGGAGTTCTACAAGAAGCTCCAGTCCTACTCCACCGCCCCCAAGGACAAGGACGAGGCCAACCCGCAGCAGTCCACCGACATCGTCCCCAAGGGCGGAGTCGCCTCCTGGATCGGTCTCGGCTGGGAGGCCGGCGGTGCCGAGAAGGCGCTGAAGGAAGCGGGCAAGGAGGCCGACTTCGGCTACTTCCCGATCCCGGGCAAGACGGCCGACAAGACCAGCACCGTCTTCCTCGGCGGCTCGAACCTCGCCGTGGCCGAGCGCTCCAAGAACAAGGAGCTCGCCAAGGAGTGGCTGGCCCTCGCCGCCGGCAAGGACCAGATGACCAAGTACGCGGCCGAGACCAAGGGCGCGCTGCTCCCGAACCAGGCCGCGGCCAACTTCACCCCCGCCGCGGGCTCCTTCGCCGAGGCCATGGGCAAGGCCGGCGTCAACGGCAAGATCACCCCGGTCACCGCGGGCTGGGCGAACGTCGAGACCGAGCCGAACCCCATCAAGGAGTTCATGACCAAGGTCCTCAAGGGTGAGGACGCGGCCAAGGCCGGCGCCGAGGCGGACGCGGAGATCGCGAAGCGCATCAACAAGTAGTCCCGCCCCGCAGTACCCGCACGACCCAGCAGTGTGATCGCACCGGGGAGTGCGGCAGGTGCCCGGACACCCGCCGCGCCCCCGGTCGCGCATTTGACTCCACAGTCAACCGCGAGGAAGCCAAGCCATGACCGTGCACTCCCAGGGAGCGGTGACCAGCGCTCCACAGGACGCACCACAGAAGTCCGCCGGACTGCCCGAGACGCCGGCCCCAGCAGCCGGCACCGGCCCCACGCCGCCTCGCGGGGGCGGGAAGTCGCTCCCCACGGGGTGGCTGCCCTATCTGCTGGTCGCGCCCGCGGTGCTCGCCCTCGCGACGCTCCTGCTGTACCCGCTGATCAAGAACGTGATCCTGTCCCTCCAGGACATCAACAAGGTCGAGTTCATCCAGCGGAAGTACCCCTTCGCGGGACTCGCCAACTACACCGAGCTGCTCGGTGACTCGGCCTTCTGGACCGTCGTCGTCCGCAGCTTCGCCTTCACCCTGGCCAACGTCGCGCTGATCATGGTGCTGGGAAGCCTCATCGGCATCCTGCTGAACAAGCTCGGCAAGAAGATGCGCCTGGTCCTCTCGATGGCGCTGGTGATGGCCTGGGCCATGCCGATCGTCGCCTCCGTGCAGGTCTTCCGCTGGCTGTTCGACGAGCAGTTCGGCGTCATGAACTGGGTCATGCGCACCGCCGGCTTCTCCGGCTACGAACAGCACAACTGGATGGAGACCGGTCTCTCCACCATGGTGATCGTCACCATCCTGGTGGTCTGGGGCTCCATCCCCTTCGTCGCCCTCAACATGTACGCCGGCCTCACCACGGTCGGCGCCGAGCTGTACGAGGCCGCCCGCATGGACGGCGCCAACGGCTGGCAGACCTTCTGGAAGATCGTCTTCCCGAACCTGAAGCCCTTCTTCCTCATCACCACCTTCCTCGAGGTGATCTGGGTGTTCAAGGCCTTCACCCAGGTCTACGCGATGAACAAGGGCGGCCCGGACCGCGCCTCCGAGATCCTCCCGGTCTTCGCCTACGTCGAGGGCCAGAGCCAGGCCCACTACGGCCTCGCCGCCGCGATCTCCGTCCTGACGATCGTGATCCTCGTGGTCGTCATGTCCTTCTACTTCCGCCTGATCCTGAAGCAGGAGGAGGAGCAGTGAGCACGAGCACGACCACCGCCCCGAAGCCCGCGGCTCCCCAGAGGCCCGCACAGCAGCTCCGCACCCGCCGCCCGGTGCGCCCCGGAGCCGTGGCCAAGAACCTCGGCGCCCTCCTGCTGGCCCTGGTCTTCGTCTTCCCCGTGTACTGGATGTTCTCGTCGGCCCTCAAGCCGGCCGACCAGATGCTCACGAAGGACCCCGTCTTCGTCTTCACGCCGACGACGGCCAACTTCGGCAAGGCCACCGGGGTCGAGAACTTCTGGACGTACGTCACCAACAGCGTGCTGGTCACCGTCGGCGCCGTGGTGCTGGCCCTGCTCGTCGCCCTCGCCGCGAGCTTCGCCATCGCCCGCATGCGGTTCAAGGGCCGCAAGGGCCTGGTCCTCACCGTGATGATGGCCCAGATGGCCCCCTGGGAGGTCATGGTCATCGCGATGTACATGATCGCCCGCGACGCCGAGATGCTGAACAGCCTCCCGCTGCTCACCGCGATCTACTTCGTGATGATCCTGCCCTTCACCATCTGGACCCTGCGCGGCTTCATCGCCGCCGTCCCGGTGACCCTGGAGGAGGCCGCCCAGATCGACGGCTGCACCCGCGGCCAGGCCTTCCGCAAGGTGATCTTCCCGCTGCTGGCCCCCGGCCTGATGTCCACCTCGCTCTTCGGCTTCATCACCGCCTGGAACGAGTTCGCCATGGTCCTGATCCTCAACAAGGACAAGACCGCGCAGACCCTGCCGCTGTGGCTGACCGAGTTCATGTCGGCCTTCGGCAACGACTGGGGCGCCACCATGGCCGCGTCCTCGCTCTTCGCGGTCCCGGTCCTGCTGATCTTCATCTTCCTCCAGCGCAAGGCCGTCGGCGGCATGACCTCCGGCGCAGTGAAGGGATGACGCCGTCATGACTGTCCTTGCGCACCGCGCCACCGCCTCCGACGAGGTGACCCGCGACGCACTCGCCGTCCTCCAGCCCGGCTTCGAGGGCACCACCGCCCCCGCCTGGCTGCTCCGCCGGATCGGCGAAGGCCTCGCCTCGGTGGGCCTGTTCGGCCGCAACATCGCCTCGCCCGAGCAGCTCGCCGCACTGACCGCGCAGCTGCGCGCCGAGCGGGACGACGTCCTCGTCGCCATCGACGAAGAGGGCGGCGACGTCACCCGCCTGGAGGTCCGGGGCGGCTCGTCCTTCCCCGGCAACCTGGCCCTCGGCTCCGTCGACGACACCGGCCTGACCCGGGACGTCGCCCACGAGCTGGGCCGCCGCCTCGCCGAGTGCGGCGTCAACCTCAACTGGGCCCCCTCCGCCGACGTCAACTCCAACCCGGACAACCCCGTCATCGGGGTACGGTCCTTCGGCGCCGACACCCACCTCGCCGCCCGGCACACCGCCGCCTACGTCGAGGGCCTCCAGGCCGCCGGCGTCGCCGCGTGCACCAAGCACTTCCCGGGCCACGGCGACACCAACGTCGACTCCCACCACGCCCTGCCGCGCATCGACGTGGACCTCGACACCCTCGCCGCACGGGAACTCGTACCGTTCAGGGCCGCCATCGAGGCCGGGACCAAGGCCGTGATGAGCGCGCACATCCTGGTGCCCGCCCTCGACCCGACCCGCCCGGCCACGCTCAGCCCGCAGATCCTGACCGGCCTGCTGCGCAAGGAACTCGGCTACGAGGGCCTCATCGTCACCGACGGCATGGAGATGCACGCCATCGCCGGGACGTACGGGATCGAGCGCGGCTCGGTCCTCGCCATCGCGGCGGGCGCCGACGCCATCTGCGTCGGCGGCGGACTCGCCGACGAGGCCACCGTCCTGCGGCTGCGCGACGCGCTGGTCGCGGCCGTCCACGAGGGCACGCTCCCGCAGGAGCGCCTCGCCGACGCCGCCGCCAGGGTCCGGGCGCTGGCCGCCTGGACCCGGGGGGCCCGGCCCGGCGCGCGGCCGGAGGGGAGCCGCGCGTCCGGCATCGGCCTGACCGCCGCCCGCCGGGCCCTGGTCGTCACCGGCTCGGCGGTGCCGTCGGCGGGGCGCCCGTACGTCGCCACGCTGACCCCCGTCGCGAACATCGCGGTCGGTGACGAGACCCCGTGGGGTCCGGCCGCCGAACTGGCCGAGCTGCTGCCGGGCACCGCCTCGGGCTTCTACCCGCAGGGCGCCACGGCGGGGGAGATCCTGGCGGCAGCGGGGGAGCGCACCGTCGTCGCGGTGGTCCGCGACGCGCACCGCCACCCGTGGATGACCGAGGTACTGGACGCCCTGGTCGAAGCCCGGCCGGACACGGTCGTGGTCGAGATGGGGCTGCCCCGCGCCGAGCCGCGCGGGGCCCTGCACATCGCGACGCACGGCGCCGCGCGCGTCTGCGGACGCGCCGCCGCCGAGGTCGTCGCGGAGGCCGTCACAGGGGTGTGACGCCGCGGTACCGGAGCCGGGCACCCGTCACAGGGGTGGTGCCCGGCTCCGCCGCCCACGGCGAAGGGCCGGGCTCCCCAGCGGGAGCCCGGCCCTTCGTCCGTTCCGGGTGCTACAGCCCCTGCCAGGACGGCTTGTTGGCGTAGGCGTGGCGGAAGTAGTCGGCCAGCTTGAGCTTCGAGGCGGCGGCCTCGTCCACGACGACGGTCGCGTGCCGGTGCAGCTGCAGCGCGGACGCCGGGACGAGGGCGGACAGTGGCCCCTCGACGGTCTGCGCGACGGCCTCGGCCTTGCCCTCACCGGTCGCCAGCAGCACCAGGTGGCGGGCGTCGAGGATGGTGCCGATGCCCTGGGTGATGACGTGGTGCGGCACCTGCTCGAGGTCGTCGTCGAAGAAGCGCGCGTTGTCCACGCGGGTCTGCTCCGTGAGCGTCTTGATGCGGGTGCGCGAGGCCAGGGACGAGCAGGGCTCGTTGAAGCCGATGTGCCCGTCCGTGCCGATGCCCAGCAGCTGGAGGTCGACGCCGCCGGCCCCGGCCAGGGCCCGGTCGTAGGCCTCGCACGCGGCGACGAGGTCCTCGGCCGCACCGTCGGGGCCCATGAAGGAGCCCTCGGTCAGGCCGAGGGGCTCGACGACCTCGCGCAGGACGACGGCCCGGTAGGACTCCGGGTGCCCGGCCGGCAGGCCCACGTACTCGTCGAGCTGGCATATCCGGGCCCGGGAGACGTCGACCTCGCCCGCCCCCACCTTGCGCGTGAGGGCCTCGTAGACGGGCAGCGGGGTCGAGCCGGTCGCCACACCGAGCAGGGCGTCGGGCTTGCGGCGTACCAGGGCGGCCATGGCCTCCGCGATGAGCTCGCCGCCTGCCTTGGCGTCCGGGACGATGACAACTTCCACGCGGGGCCTGCCGATCTGGAGTGGGTGATGTGGTATAGACCAATCTAGCAGAGCGGGCCGGGTGCGGCGGGGGTCCCGCCACTTTCCATGCTGATCCCGGTCCCGGCCTCCGGCCTCCCGGGACCCCGTCCACCGCCGGGACGGAGTCCGCCCTGCGCCCCGTAGTCCGGGGCGGGCCCTCCCGCGCCCGCCCCTCCCGTGCCCGCCCCTCCCCGCGTCCTAGACCAGTGCCAGCTGCAGGCCGCCCGTGGCGTCCAGGTGCTGGCCGGTGACCCAGCGGGAGTCCGCCGAGGCCAGGAAGGCCACCACGTCCGCCACCTCCTCCGCCGTGCCCACCCGGTGGAAGACCGACCGGGAGGCCAGGTGGGCCCGGGTCGCGGGATCCGTGAGCAGGGCCGCGTTCAGGTCCGTCTCGGTGATCCCGGGGCCCACCGAGTTCACGGTGATCCCCCGCGGGGCGAGTTCGGCGGCCAGCGAGCGCGTCAGGGCGTTCACCGCGCCCTTCGGCATGACCGTCGCGAGGATCGCCGGCAGCGCGATGTCCGGGGTGCCGGTCACGTTCACGATCCGGCCGCCGTCCCGCAGCCTGGCCAGTCCGTGCTGGATCACGAAGAACGGCGCCCTGGCGTTCAGCGCGTGAGCCCGGTCGTACGCCTCCTCGTCGGTGTCCCCGATCCCCGCGAAGGCCGCCGCACCCGCGTTGTTGACGAGGATGTCCACGGCCTCGGTGTGCGCGGGGTGGGCCGCGTACGCCGCCCAGAGGGCCTTCGCGTCCCCCCGGACCCCGAGCTCGGCCCCGATGGCGAAGGCCCGTCCGCCGGCCGCCCCGATCGCGGCCACGGTCTCCTCGGCGGCCTCCGCGTTGCGCCCGTAGTGCACCGCGACCAGTGCCCCGTCGCGTGCCAGCCGCTGCGACACGGCCCGGCCGATGCCCCGGCTGCCGCCCGTGACCAGTGCCGTCTTCCCCTCGAGCACGCCCATGACGCGCCCCCCTCCACAATTGATAGCGGTCGCTACAGAAAGGGACCGTACCAGATTCTCTAGCGGCCGCTATAGAATGTGCGGATGGTGACCGGACAGCGCGGCAGGCCCCGCTCCTTCGACCGCGACGCCGCCCTCGACAAGGCGATGACGGCCTTCTGGGAGCGCGGCTACGAGGCGACCTCGATCTCCGATCTCACCGCCTCGATCGGCATCAGCGCACCCAGCCTCTACGCGGCCTTCGGCGACAAGCGCAAGCTCTTCGACGAGGTCGTCGTGGTGTACGGGAGCCGGTACGGGGACTTCGCCGGCGTGGCGCTGGCCGAGGAGCCCACCGCCCGCGACGCCGTCGAGCGCATCCTGCGCGAGGCGGCCGAGGTCTACACCGACCCGGCCCACCCGCCGGGCTGCATGGTGATCAGTGCCGCGATCAACACCACTTCGGAGGAGGTGGCCCAGGCGCTGCGCGAGCGCCGCAACGCCAACCTGGAGCTCTTCGAGCGCCGGATCCGCGCCGACGTCGCGACCGGCGTGCTGCCCGCGGACACGGACGCGCGGGCGCTGGCCCGGTACGCCGGGGCCGTGCTTCAGGGGATGTCCCAGCAGTCGCGCGACGGGGCGACCCGGGAAGAGCTGGAGGCGGTGGCGGAGCGGGCCCTGCTGGCCTGGCCGTAGACACCCGCGGATTCCTCTGGGCCACGGTGCAGGACGGGACCCTCAACCCGTCCGGCACCGTAGCCCGGAGTACTTACGGCCGTCAGGTGTGCGGTTCCCGGCGGCCGGTGAGAGGCGCCTGCGCGGTCAGGGCAGAGCGCGCGGCCACCTCGTTCCGTCCTCCTGTGCGGGGAGGGCGGAGACTGTAAGCCAATTCTGGACTAGACCAATCTGTTCTGTCCATCCAATGACGGTAGCTGGAAACCCGTCACTTCCTCCAACAGTACGCGGCCCGTGCCCCTCCTGGATACTCCTGAGTACCCGCGTGGGGAAAGTCATCGTGCGTACCCGGGGTACGCTCGCACCGTGCCCTCCATGAACGACCTCGTACGCCAGCACACCGCTCTCGGAGAAACCGACCTGGAGTGGCTCCACCTGTTGGTCTCGGAGTGGCAGCTGCTCTCCGACCTGTCCTTCGCCGACCTCGTCCTGTGGGTGCCCACCCTCGACGGCACGCGGTACGTCTCGGTCGCCCAGATGCGCCCGAACACCGGCCCCACCTCCTACCAGGACGACATGGTCGGACACCTTGTGCCGCGCGGCCGGCGCCCCCTGCTCGACGCCGCGCTCGACGAGGGCCGCATCGTGCGCGAGGGCGACCCGGAGTGGCGCGAGGAGGTGCCGGTCCGCGTCGAGTCGATCCCCGTCCGCCGCGAGGGACGGGTACTGGGAGTGATCGCCCGCAACACCAACCTGCTCACTGTGCGTACACCGAGCCGGCTGGAGCTGACCTACCTCCAGTCCGCCTCCGACCTCGCACAGATGATCGCGGCGGGCGCCTTCCCCTTCCCCGGCCAGCAGGTCGACATGGACGCCTCGCCGCGCGTCGGCGACGGCCTGATCCGGCTCGACGCCGACGGCGTGGTCACCTACGCCTCCCCCAACGCCCTCTCCGCCTACCACCGCCTCGGCCTCGCCTCCGACCTGGTCGGTCAGGACCTCGGCGCCACCACCGCCGAACTCGCCCCCTCCCGCGGTCCGGTGGACGAGGCGCTGGTCAAGCTCGCCAGCGGCTGGGCCCCTCGCGAGACCGAGGTCGAGGGCAACGGCGGCGTCATCCAGCTGCGCGCCATCCCCCTCAAGCCGAAGGGCACCCGGATCGGCTCCCTGGTGCTCTGCCGCGACGTCACCGAACTGCGCCGTCGCGAACGTGAACTCATCACCAAGGACGCGACCATCCGGGAGATCCACCACCGGGTGAAGAACAACCTCCAAACCGTGGCCGCTCTCCTGCGGCTCCAGGCCCGCCGCATGGATTCGCCCCAGGGCCGCGAGGCGCTCAACGAGGCGGTGCGCCGCGTCGGTTCGATCGCGATCGTGCACGAGACGCTGTCCCAGAACCTCGACGAGCGGGTCGAGTTCGACGAGATCGCCGACCGGGTGATCGCGATGGTCTCGGAGATCTCACCGGGCCGCGTCGACTGCCGGCGCACCGGCCGCTTCGGGATCCTGGACGCGGAGGTGGCCACCCCGCTGTCGATGGTGCTGACCGAAATCCTGCAGAACGCCCTGGAGCACGCCTTCACCCCGGGGGAGCGGGGCACCGTGGAAGTGGCCGCGCTGCGCAGCGGGACCGGCCGCAAGGACGGGCGCCTGCTGATCACCGTCCTCGACGACGGCAACGGCCTGCCCGAGGGGTTCGACCCCCAGCGGGCCGGCAACCTCGGGCTGCAGATCGTACGGACCCTCGTGGAGGGGGAACTCGGCGGCACCTTCGACATGGTCCGGGCCGAGCCGCGCGGCACCAAGGTCGTCCTCGACCTGCCGTCCAGCCCGCAGAAGTAGCAGCCGTACGGTGACTCAGCGTCAGCGAAGGCTTCGGGGTCGCGTGCACGCAGCGTAGTCGCACGGCAGCACTGAGCCCCGGACCGAATGCTTCGGTCCGGGGCTCAAGAGCACGTTGCTGAGCGCTTCTTCGGTTACTGCGCGCTGCGCGTCGAGGCTCGAAAGTCGTTGTCAGGCGCTGGCGTTGCGCGCCCGGTTGCGAGCGGCGCGGCGCTTCATGGCGCGGCGCTCGTCCTCGCTGAGACCGCCCCAGACGCCGGAGTCCTGACCGGACTCGAGCGCCCACTGCAGGCACTGCTCCATGACGGGGCAACGGCGGCAGACGGCCTTGGCTTCCTCGATCTGCAGCAGCGCAGGACCGGTGTTGCCGATGGGGAAGAAGAGTTCCGGGTCTTCCTCGCGGCAAACGGCGTTGTGACGCCAGTCCATGGCTGCTCCATCTCCTTGTATTGCGGGCACTTTGCTTGTGAATGTGAACGCTTTCACGAATCCCCCCGTGAGGGAAGGGCGACCGCCCGGTTTCACGCGGGTGATCAGTCTGAGATTCGTGGAGGGGTTCTGGCGGTCTGTGTGGGTGCCGGGTCCTGCGGGCTGTCCCGATCGCCATGAAGAGATTCGCAAACCTCGGACGGGGATACAACCCCTTCCGGAAAGTTTTTTTTGATTCGTCGGTGTCTACTAGGTCACAGCCCTACATCGTGAGGGTGGACCGGCGTGTAAACGTTCGAGTGAAAGGCCCGCGGGCCCTTCTACTCACACAATCACACGCAGTGCACGGCGTACGCCTGTGAACCGAACGCTGGTGCGCAGTCCGAGGTGATCACCGTCCATCTGGAACGGGAGGGGAACCTTCGAATGCAAGGTGAAGTCGGTCAGATCGTGCAGAGACACCGCATGCTTGCCGTGCGGACCCCGCTCAGGAGTGGAGGTCAGGAGCTGTGTCGCGTAGCGGGCGACGGCCGGAGTTGACAAACGATTGAGCGCCAGTACGTCAAGCGCAGTATCGAACGATGCCTCCGGGGAGGCGTAAAGCGGGCGATTCCCCAGATACGTCCATGGTGAGGTGTTGCACACTATCGACAGCACCAGGTCCGTCACCGGATCCGCTCCGGGCCGCTCCAGCGTGACCGTGCCGTGCCGCCGGTTGGGCTCCTCCCAGAACTGGCGCATCAGCTGTCGTACATACAGCGCGTGCGTCGAACGCTTGCCGCGCTCGCGCTGCTGCTCGACCCGCCCCACGACGCCCGCGTCGAAACCGAAGCCCGCGCAGAAGGTGAACCAGCGCGCCGGAACCGACTCGTCCTCGGTCCCCGGGGTCCCCGCCGCCAGCCCCAGGCCGACCGTGCGCTCGCGCTGCTCGCGCAGCGCGTCCAGCAGCGCGCCCGTCGCTTCGACCGCGTCGTTCGGCAGCCCCAGGGCGCGGGCGAACACATTGGTGGAGCCGCCGGGAACCACTGCCAGCCGGGGCAGCCGGTCCGGATCGGGTCCGTTGTGCAGGAGCCCGTTCACCACCTCGTTGACCGTGCCGTCGCCGCCCAGGGCGACCACCAGGTCCAGCCCCTCGTGCGCGGCCCTGCGCCCCAGGTCCCGGGCGTGCCCGCGGTACTCGGTGGTGACCGCCTCCAGCTTCATCTCGCTGGCCAGTGCATGGATCAGGACATCGCGCGTGCGCGCACTGGTGGTCGTCGCTGCTGGGTTGGCCACGAGAAGTGCACGCATGAGCGCCAGACTACCCACCCCTCCGTGAGCCGACCCTACTGCCCGTCCCCTCCGGCCTGCGGAGGGCGCCGCTACCCTGCATGGGTGAGTAAGAAGCAGCCCGTGAAGGCCCCCGCCCCCACCGTCGAAGCGCCCACCGCGCTGCCCCGCCGACTGACCGCCGCGGCCGCGCTCACCGCCCTGGAGGGCCTGGCGCTCGCCGGCCTCGGCGTGTACATGCTGTTCGTCGGCATCGCCGGCGACCCCGACTCCCCGCAGCAGGCCGAGACGGGCGGCATCACCCTGCTCGCCCTCGCCGCGCTGCCGCTGATCGCCGCCCGCGGACTGCGCCTGGGCCGCCGCTGGAGCCGCGGCCCGGCACTGATCACCCAGCTGATGGCGCTGCCGGTGGCCTGGACGCTCTACACCACCGGCGGTGCCGTGACCGCCGCCGCCGTGGCTCTCGCGGCGGCCGCGGTGGCCGTCGTCGCGCTGCTCGTGAACCCGACGGCGACCGAGGCCCTCGGTATCGGAGGGCCGTCCTCCTCCTGAGCCCGGCGCGCGGCCGGGCCCGGCTCACTCCTCGACGAGGAGCTTCTCGCGGAGCTGGGCCAGGGTGCGGGCCAGCAGGCGGGAGACGTGCATCTGGGAGATGCCGACCTCCTGCGCGATCTGCGACTGCGTCATGTTGCCAAAGAAGCGGAGGAGCAGGATCCGCTTCTCTCGGGGCGGGAGCCCCTCCAGTAGCGGCTTGAGGGACTCGCGGTACTCGACGCCCTCCAGGGCCTCGTCCTCCGCACCCAGGGTGTCCGCGACCGCCGGCGACTCGTCGTCGGTGTCCGGGACGTCCAGGGAGAGGGTGCTGTAGGCATTGGCCGATTCCAGCCCCTCCAGCACCTCCTCCTCGGAGATGCCGAGCCGCTCGGCCAGCTCGTGCACCGTCGGAGAACGCCCGTGCTGCTGGGACAGCTCGGCCGTGGCCGTCGTCAGCGAGAGCCGCAGCTCCTGCAGGCGACGCGGCACCCGCACCGCCCAGCCCTTGTCGCGGAAGTGGCGCTTGATCTCGCCGACCACCGTGGGCGTGGCGTACGTGGAGAACTCGACCCCGCGGTCCGGATCGAACCGGTCCACCGACTTGATGAGGCCGATCGTCGCGACCTGCGTCAGGTCGTCCAGCGGCTCACCGCGGTTGCGGAAGCGCCGCGCCAGGTGCTCGACCAGGGGCAGGTGCATCCGTACCAGCCGGTTGCGCAGCTCCGCCTTCTCCGCCGAGCCGTCGGGCAGCGCCCGCAGCTCGACGAACAGGGCCCGCGCGCTGCTGCGGTCGCGCGGATCGGGGAGCGCCGCCGGGGCCGGAGGCGCCGGGAACCCCACCGCCGGGGCCGGCGCAGCGGCCTCCGGCGGCTGTGCCGGCTGTGATTGGTCGTGCTGGTTCTCGCTCATAGGGCCCGCCCGTCGCTCCGCCGAGTCCAAAAAGCCGTCTTCCGCATCCGCGTCAGCCGGGTGCGGCCGGGCGTGCAGCTGCTCCGGGATGCCGCCGTCGACCTCATGCCGTACCCGGGGCCGATCCCCGCCCCGCACCGGGATCTCCCCGCCGCTCACGCCGGGCCTGGCCCCGCGCCGCGTTGTTTGTAGAGGCTGATGCTCACCGTCTGGTTCTCCTCGACCGTGGCCTCGACCTTGCCGGCCAGTGCCGACAGGACCGTCCACGCGAACGTGTCACGCTCCGGCGCGCGTCCGTCCGTGGTCGGCGCCGAGACGGTCACCTCCAGCGAATCGTCGATCAGCCGGAAGACGCAGCTGAGGACGGAGCCCGGCACGGCCTGCTGGAGCAGGATCGCGCAGGCCTCGTCCACCGCGATGCGGAGGTCCTCGATCTCGTCGAGGGTGAAGTCCAAACGTGCCGCGAGGCCGGCCGTGGCCGTCCGCAGCACCGACAGGTAGGCACCCGCAGCGGGCAGCCGGACTTCCACGAAGTCCTGAGTCCCGGGCTCGCCTGCGATCTGGGACACCCTCACCTCCAAGGTGGTACGAGCTCTTTTCGCCGGTGACGCTACCGCGATCCGGGCGATTGTGTCGCGGCACCCCTCGTGACGACCGCCGTGAGCACCCTGCCCTGCTGCCAGTGACTGATGGTAAGCCCATGGGTACGCACAGTGGGTAGGGGTCTGCGGGGGTCAAATCGGGGGAGCCGGCGGAGGGTTGAACTACCCCGCCTCAGACGATCGAACCGTCGACGAAACACCAGCGCCAGGTCTCGCCGGGCTCGAAGCTCCGCATGACCGGATGGCCGGTCTCGCCGTGGTGCGCCGTCGCGTGCCGGAACGGCGAGGAATCGCAGCACGCCACGTGCCCGCAGCCCAGGCACATCCGCAGCTGCACGGGGTGGCTGCCGACCGCCAGACATTCGGCGCAGGTCTGTGCAGACGGGACCGGCTCGGGGCGCGGCAGTTCGGCAACGTGGGTGCACTCGCTCATGATGGCCAGCGTACGACCAGGGGACGGGCGCACGACGACGGAGGACGGATCTTCGATGGACGTATTGCAGCTGGTGGCCCTGGTCGCGGGCAGCGCGGCCGTGGCGGGACTCGCCCGCCGCACGCCGGTCCCGGCGCCGCTCCTGCTGGTCGCCGCGGGCCTGGCGGCCTCGTACGTCCCGGGCGTGCCCGCGTACACCCTCGACCCGCACATCGTGCTGCCGCTGCTGCTCCCGCCGCTGCTGTACACGGCCGCCGTGGACAGCTCGTACCTGGACCTGCGGGCCAACATCAGACCGATCGCGATGCTGTCGGTGGGCTACGTGCTCTTCGCGACGGTCGTCGTCGGCTACGCGGCGTACCTGCTGGTGCCCGGACTGTCCCTGCCGGTGGCGCTGGTGCTGGGCGCGGTGATCGCGCCGCCCGACGCGGTGGCCGCCACCGCGATCGCCCGCAAGCTGGGGCTGCCGAACCGGCTGACGACCATCCTGCAGGGCGAGTCCCTGGTCAACGACGCGACCGCCATCACCGCGTACAAGGTGGCGCTGGCGGCGGCGGTCGGGGTGAGCGCCGGCTGGGCGGGCGGGATCGCGGAGTTCCTGCTGGCCTCGGTGGGCGGCGTCGGCGTCGGCCTGCTGCTGATGGTGCCGATCCACCAGCTGCGCAAACGGATGAAGGAACCCCTGCTCCAGAACACCCTCTCGCTGCTGATCCCCTTCGTGGCGTACGCGGCGGCCGAGCGGGTGCACGCCTCCGGTGTGCTGGCCGTGGTCGTGGTCGCGCTGTACCTCGGGCACCGCAACTGGCAGGTCGACTTCGCCACCCGGCTCCAGGAGGAGGCGGTGTGGAAGATGGTCGCCTTCGTCCTGGAGTCGGTCGTCTTCGCGCTGATCGGCCTCCAGTTGCCGGTGGTTCTCAAGGGGCTGGGGGAGTACCAGGGCGTGGACGCGGCCTGGTACGCGGTCGCCGTCTTCGTCGTGGTGGTGGTGGCCCGCTTCGTATGGGTGTTCCCGGCGACGTTCGTGCCGCGCTGGATGTCGCCCCGGATCCGGACGCGGGAGCCGGAGACCGACTGGAAGTCCCCGGTGATCGTGGGCTGGGCGGGGATGCGGGGCGTGGTCTCGCTGGCCATCGCCTTCTCCGTGCCGATCTCGGTGCCGCACCGGAATCTGATCCTGTTCCTCACCTTCACGACGGTCATCGGGACGCTGGTGGTGCAGGGGCTGACGCTGCCGCCGCTGATCCGGATGCTGAAGCTGCCGCCGAGGGACGTGCAGGCCGAGACGCTGGCGGAGGCGCAAGCGCAGAGCGAGGCCTCGCGGGCGGCGGAGGAGCGGCTGGCGGAGCTGCTGGCGGAACCGGAGAACTCCACGCTGCCGCCGCCGCTGGCGGACCGGCTGCGGACGGTGCTGGAACGTCGGCGCAACGCGGTGTGGGAACGGCTGGGCGAGGTCAATCCGCTGACGGGGGAGTCCGCGGACGACATCTACCGGCGGCTCGCGGGCGAGATGATCGAGTCGGAGCGGGAGGTGTTCGTCGCGCTGCGGGACGAGCGGCGGATCGACGACGAGATGCTGCGGGTGCTGCTGCGCAGGCTGGACCTGGAGGAGGCGGCGGCGTACCGCGAGTCGACGTAGCCCCGCCCCTACGGGGGCCGGCGGGGTGAGCGGCGGTGCCCAGGGGGCGGCGGTGGAGGTCGGGGCCGGTGCCGGAGCGGGGTGTCGTCCTGGACTCCTGTGTGCGGCGCCCGGACCGTGGCGGCCCGTACGGGTCGCTGCCGCGCCAGCCCATCACGTTCTGCGTCCCGGACAACACCCCACCCCGTCCCCGTCCCCGGCAGGCCGTCCCTTACGGGCGGCCGGTGACGACGGCGGTGAGGGTGGTGCCGGGCGGGAAAGTGCCCGCCTCGGTGAGGGTGGTCAGGGCCCAGAGGAGTTTGGCCACGTAGATCCGTTCCACCGGGAAGCCGTGGCGGGAGGCGAAGTCGGCGGCGAAGGACTCCAGGGCGGCCGGGACGCGGGCGTAGCCGCCGTGGTGGAAGTCCTCGGCCAGCGTCCAGTCCCCGACCGGGCCGCCATAGGCCTCGGTCTGGAGGGAACGTATCTCCCCGGACAGGAAGCCGCCCGCCAGGACGGGGACGCCCAGCGCCCGCTGCCCGGGTGCGAGGCCCGCGGCCAGGCCCGCCAGGGTGCCGCCGGTGCCGCAGGCCACCGCGGCCACGTCGGTCACGCCGCGGAGCTCGCGGCCCAGCTCCGCGCAGCCCGCGAGGGCGAGGGCGTTGCTGCCGCCCTCCGGGACGACGTACGCCCCGCTCGCGCCGGCCTCGTCCAGCAACAGGGCCAGGGCCTGCGGGTCGGCCTTGGCGCGGTAGCGCGAGCGGGTGACGAAGTGCAGGCGCATGCCATCCGCCGCGCACCGGGCGAGGGAGTCGTTCAGGGGCCGGCCGGCCAGCTCGTCACCGCGCACGACGCCGACCGTCCCGATGCCCAGCAGCCGCCCGGCGGCCGCAGTGGCCCGCAGGTGGTTCGAGTACGCGCCGCCGAAGGTGACGAGCCGCTCGTGCCCCGCCTCCAGCGCGGCCCGCAGGTTCGGCGCGAGCTTGCGCCACTTGTTGCCGGGCAGCTCCGGATGCACCAGGTCGTCCCGCTTCAACAGCAGCCGCACCCCGTGCCGCGCGAACCGCTCGTCCACCGCCTCGACGAGCGGAGACGCCGGCCGTGACTGCAGTTCGGGGTGGTCCACCCGTCCATTGTGAGCCGTCCCGTGTCGTCGTGCGGGCGGGGGCTACGGCGCGCGGGTGGCGCGGGCGTGATCGGTGCACACTCGCCGGAACAGGTCGTGCCCGGTCCGCCCGGCGTGCCGCAGCGCCAGCCCTGAGTCTCTGCCTGCTCCCGGGACCCGGCACCGGGAGAGGTGTCCTCCCGGTGCCGGGCCCGGGGGCTACTTCAGGCGTTCGGCGATGCGGTCACGGAGGGAGTCCATGGTGAAGCCCCGGGGGTCGACCTTGCCCGGTTGCCACTCGCGGTGGCCGATGACCGAGCGGGCCGTCCACCGGTGGACCCGGCACAGGGCCGCCGACACACGGGCCATGGCGTCGATCTGGGCCGGGGGCCACGGGTCCTCGCCGTCGCCGAGGTTCACGCATTCGAAGCCGTAGAAGTGGCGGTTGCCGTCGGTGGTCGCCTCGTTGTCCGGGGGGAGCCGCCGCTCGGCGATCACCGCCGCCAGGACGTCGGGGTCACCGAGGCCGGCGTGGTTGGCGCGGCCGTAGCCGACCAGGTGGACCCGGCCGTCCTTGGCGATCACGCCGTGGCAGAGCGGCCCCGGGAGGGCGCTGTGGCCGTTGCGGCAGAGTTCGACGGAGTACGCGGTGCCGCGCGTGACGGTGTGGTGGATCATCACCCCGTGCACCGGGCCCCAGGGCCCCTTGTGGTTGCGGTTGTGGGTGCGCCAGGCGCCGACCTCGACGACGGTCAGGCCTTCGTTCCTCAGTGCGTTGATGAACCGGTCCGCGGACATGGGTGCGGCCATGGCCGCCTCCCTTCGTGCGGTGCGCTACGGACACCCAGTGTGTCCGAATCGTCACGCTCCGGTTTAGCGGAGGCGTCCCTTCCGCGGCTAGTGTTTTCGTACGGCTAGCGAGCGGATCCGGACACGGCTCACGCGGAAGCGAGCCACAGGTCGGGGCCGAAGACCTCGTAGTGGATGTCGGCGGCCGGCACGCCCTTGGCGATCAGCTGCTCGCGCACGGACCGCATGAAGGGGAGCGGTCCGCAGAGGTAGGCCCGGGTGCCGGGGGCGACGGCCACCTCGGACAGGTCCATCAGGCCGGTGGCGTCGCCCGGCTCCGCCGACTCCTCGTACCAGAACCTGGCCGTGGCGTCGGCCAGCTTGAGGGCCAGCGCCCGGTGGTCCGTCCGCAGCGGGTGGTCCGTGGGGGAGCGGTCGGCGTGCAGGACCGTCACCGGGGAGCTGTGCCCGGCCTCGGCCAGGTGTTCCAGCATCGACAGCATCGGGGTGCAGCCGATGCCCGCCGAGGCGAGCAGGAGCGGGGCGTCGGAGTCCTCCAGGACCAGGTCGCCGTACGGGGCCGAGACCCGCAGCGTGTCGCCCGTGCGGACGTGGGCGTGCAGGTGGTTGGAGACCTCGCCGTCGGGGCCCGCGGCCGCGCCGTGGACCCGCTTGACGGTGATCGCGCGGACCGCCGGGCCGGGCGAGGAGGACAGGCTGTACTGGCGGATCTGACGGGCCCCGTCCGGGAGTTCGACCTGGACCGAGACGTACTGGCCGGGCAGGTGCGCGGGCGCGGGGGCGCCGTCCGCGGGGGTGAGGCGGAAGGTGGTGCAGTCGGCCGTCTCCTCCGAGCGGCCGATGACGGTCCACTCGCGCCACACGTCGCCGGCCGCGATCCGGTGCCCGGCGTAGAGGCGCTCCTCGATGGCGACGAGCGCGTTCGCCATCAGCCAGTAGACCTCGTCCCAGGCCTGGGCGACCTCGGGCGTGACGGCCTCGCCGAGGACCTCGGCCATCGCCGCGAAGAGGTGCAGGTGGACGACCGCGTACTGCTCGCGGGTGACGCCGAGGCTGGCGTGCTTGTGCGCGATGCGGCCCAGCATCACGTCGGGCCGGGTGTCCGGGTGCTCGACGAGGTGGGTCGCGAAGGTGGCGATGGAGCCGGCGAGCGCCTGCTTCTGGAGGCCGGCGTTCTGGTTGCCGCGGTTGAAGAGGTCGCGGAGCAGCTCCGGGTGTGCGGTGAAGAGCTTGGTGTAGAAGAGCTCCGTTATGTCGCCGATGGCCGCTCCGACGGCGGGCAGGGTGGCTCGGACGGTCGCGGTCGACTTCTCGGACAGCATGGGGAACTCCTCGCGTGGATGGTCCATTAATTGGCATGTTAGATGCGTATTTTTGCTCGCAGAGGCCCGCCGCGGTGCGGACTTCTGTTCGAACTCCCGCCGGAGGTGAGGCTATGGGGCCCGGCGGACGGCGGTAACCGGCCATAAGGCCCTGATGGTCAGGGACCTTCGGCCCCCGCGGGCGCCCTGCTCGAAATGCCCAGGAGAAGCGGGCCGGTCGGGGCTGCCACCAGGTCGTTCACCGTCAGCGGGTCCAGTGCGGCGAAGAACGCCTCCTGGGCGCGGCGCAGCGCGCCGCGCAGCAGGCAGGCGCTCCGCAGCGGGCAGGGGGTGGTGCCGTCGCAGTCCACGACGTCGCCCGCGCCCTCCAGTTCGCGCACCACCGCGCCCACCGAGGCCGCCCGCCCGGCGGGGGTCAGGGTGAGCCCTCCGCCGCGGCCGCGGCGCGCCTCGACCAGGCCGAGATGCTGCAGCCTGGCGACGACTTTGGCCGTGTGGGTGTACGGGACCTCCATGGTCGCCGCCACGTCCCGCGTGGTGGGGAGGTCCTCCTCCTCGACGGCCAGGCGCATCAGGGTGCGCAGCGCCAGGTCGGTGAATCGCGTCAGCCGCATGGGGTCACCGTAGAAAACTCGCATACGAGATACAAATTAAGCCCCGGGCGGGATCATCACTTGGCCGAAACCGATGGGGCGTACGGAGCTCTCGCTGCCCACGGGCGAGGAGTTCGATCCGAGAGAGTGCCCCGTCCCCGGACGGAGTAGTCACACCCTTTTGTGTAATGGTTCCACCACGTTGCGTGCTGAAAGGCTGGTGCCGCAGACCCATGGAGTGATCGAAAGGGAAAGACATGTCGGTCCAGGCAGGTTCCGAGTCCGAGGCCCAGACACCGCAGCGCAGTCTGGGGACGGCGGCCGCACGGAACTTGGCAACCACGACCAAGTCCGCGCCGCAGATGCAGGAGATCACTTCGCGGTGGCTGCTGAAGATGCTGCCGTGGGTGTCGGTCCAGGGCGGCGCCTACCGGGTGAACCGCCGACTGAGCTACTCGGTCGGCAACGGCGTCGTGGAGTTCATCAAGACCGGGACCCAGGTCCAGGTGATCCCCGCAGAGCTCGGCGAACTCCCGCTGCTGCGCGACTACGACGACCTCGACGTCCTCGGCGAACTCGCCCAGCGGTGCCGCCAGATCGACTTCGAGTCAGGCCAGGAGCTGACCTCCTTCGGCAGCCCCTCCGACGAAGTCTTCCTGCTCGCGCACGGCCGCGTCGACCAGATCGGCCCGGGCCCCTACGGCGACGACGCCGTCCTGCGGACCGTCGCCGACGGCGCGTACTTCGGCGAGGACTCCCTCGTCGATGAAGAATCGATTTGGGAGTACACCGCCCGCGCCGCCACCCCCGGCACCGCCCTCGCCCTGTCCCGGCAGGACTTCCAGCTGCTGGCCGACCGGGTCCCCTCCCTGCGCGAGCACCTGGACCGCCTGCGCTCCGCACCCGCCCAGCGCACCAACAAGTACGGCGAGGCGGAGATCGACCTCTCGGCCGGCCACCGGGGCGAGGCCGTCCTCCCCGGCACCTTCGTGGACTACGAGGCGCGCCCGCGCGAGTACGAGCTCTCCATCGCCCAGACGGTCCTGCGGGTGCACTCGCGCGTCGCCGACCTCTACAACCAGCCGATGAACCAGACCGAGCAGCAGCTGCGGCTCACGGTCGAGGCGCTGCGCGAGCGCCAGGAGCACGAGATGCTCAACAACCCCGAGTTCGGCCTGCTCCACAACGCCGACTACGACCAGCGCATCCAGCCGCACGACGGCGGCCCCACCCCCGACGACATGGACCAGCTGCTCAGCATGCGGCGCGGCTCCAAGCTGTTCCTCGCGCACCCCAAGGCGATCGCCGCCTTCGGCCGCGAGTGCAACAAGCGCGGGATCTACCCGGAGACGGTGGACGTCGACGGCACCCGGGTGACCACCTGGCGCGGGGTGCCGATCTTCCCGAGCAACAAGATCCCGATCAGCGACGCCCGCACCACCTCCATCCTGTGCATGCGTACCGGCGAGGACGAGCAGGGCGTGATCGGCCTGCACCAGCCGGGCATCCCGGACGAGATCGAGCCGAGCCTCTCGGTCCGCTTCATGGGGATCAGCGAGCAGGCGATCATCTCCTACCTGGTCACGGCGTACTTCTCCGCCGCGGTGCTGGTGCCGGACGCGCTCGGCGTGCTGGAGAACGTCGAGATCGGCCGCTGGCGCTGATCGAGGTGAACGCCATCGCGACCGGTGAGGGCCAGGAGGCCGCGGCCCTGCTGGAACGGACGAGAGAAACGGTCAACCCGGAACTGCGCCGCACCGTGGAGAGCCTGCCCGGCGGGATGCGGCGGGTGGCGATGTACCACTTCGGCTGGGTGAACGCGGACGGCACCCCGGCCGCGGGCAGCCCCGGCAAGGCCATCCGGCCGGCGCTGGTGCTGGCCGCGGCCCAGGCCCTGCAGGGTCCGGGCGGAGGGCCGGTCGACCAGGCCGTACGGGCCGCGGTCGCGGTGGAGCTGGCGCACAACTTCACGCTGCTGCACGACGACGTCATCGACAAGGACGTCCGCCGTCGCGGCCGCGCCACCGCCTGGACGGTGTTCGGGACACCGGACGCGATCATCACGGGCGACGCCATGATGGCGCTCGCCCAGCGGCTGCTCGCGGACGACCCCCACCCCGCCGCCGCGGCGGCCTCGTCCCGGCTCTCGGCCTGCATCATCGAGCTGTGCGCGGGCCAGCAGGCCGACTGCGCCTTCGAGCGGCGCCCGGACGTCGCGCTCGACGAGTGCCTGACCATGGCGACGGCCAAGACCGGGGCCCTGCTGGGCTGCGCGTGCGCGCTGGGCGCGCTGTACGCGGGGGCCGGAGCGGACGAGGTGGACGCCATGGACGCCTTCGGCCGGGAGGCGGGCCTGGCCTTCCAGCTGATCGACGACCTGATCGGCATCTGGGGGGACCCGGGGCACACCGGCAAGCCCGCCGGGGCCGACCTGATCGCCCGCAAGAAGTCCCTCCCGGTCGTGGCCGCCCTCACCTCGGGCACCCGGGCGGGCGAGGAGCTGGCCGCCCTCTACGCGGGTCCCATGACCGGGGACGACGTACGCAGGGCGGCCGACGCGGTGGAGCGGGCCGGCGGGCGGGACTGGGCCCAGGCCCAGGCCGCGGACCGGATGAGCCGGGCGGTCCAGCAGCTGTCCCGCGCCGTGCCCGACCTCGGGGCGGCGGGCGGGCTGCTGGCGCTGGCGGAGTTCGTGACGCGCCGCACGAGGTGAGCGGGCGTCCGGCGTGACGGGGGGAGGCCCGTTCCGGCACCGGGCGGTGCCGGAACGGGCCTTACCGCATGGGTGCGCCAACTCTAGGATCGCTGACGGTTGTTGACACGTGAGCGAAGGGTGTGACCAGTGGCGCTGGAGATACGTCAGGCGGATCAGTCGGACCGGGACGCGGTGGCGCGGCTGCTCGACGAGGCCTTCCGCACCGACCCGGTGAGCAGCTGGGTCTTCCCGGACCCGGAGCACCGGGCCGCCGTGCACGGGCGGTTCCTGGGCGTCTTTGTGGACGTCGCACTGGCCGAGGGCCGGATCGACTACGCGGTGGACGGCTCGGCGGCCGCCCTGTGGCTGCGGATCCCGGCGGGCGAGCCGGAGGGCGAGGACGAGGTCCCGGCGAAGATGCGGGCGGTGGCCGACCCGGACAACGAGCGGTGCGAGCTCGTGGGCCGGCTGACGGGCGCGGTGCACCCCACCGCGGAGGAGCACGAGTACCTGCTGATGATCGCGGTCGCCCCGGGCCGGCAGGGGGAGGGGCTGGGCACCGAGCTGATGCGGCCGGTGCTGGAGCGCTGCGACCGGGAGGGCGTCCCGGCGTACCTGGAGGCGAGCAGCGAGCGCAGCAGGGGGCTGTACGAGCGGCTCGGCTGGGAGTTCACCGGCGAGGCGGTCCGGCTTCCCGAGGGGCCGCTGATGTGGCCGATGTGGCGCAAGCCCAGGGGCTGAGGACGCCGTGGGGCGGGAGCTTGCGTAACCACTTCATCTGAAGTACTTTACTCGCCGTGCCCCGGTGCGGCGGCACGGTCCGACGGAAGAGAATCGCTTGCGCAAGCTCACCTACTTCATCGCCACCACCGTCGACGGGTTCATCGGTGCCCCGGACGGCGACGGCGACTTCTTCTACAGCCACCTCGACGCCGAATTCGTCGAGCACCTCAAGGCCGAGTACCCGGAGACCATTGCGGCCCAGGGGCGTGCCCAGCTCGGGATCGCCGACGCCCCGCCGAAGCGCTTCGACGCGGTCCTCATGGGCCGGGCCACCTACGAGCCGGGCCTCAAGGCGGGCATGACCAGCCCCTACGGCCACCTGCCCGAGCAGTACGTCGTCTCGCGCTCCCTCACCACCCCGCCCGACCCGCAGGTGCGCCTGATCAGCGGCGACCTGGTGGCCCGCGTCCGTGAGCTCAAGGCCCGCGACGGACTCGGCATCTGGCTGTGCGGCGGCGCGGATCTCGCCACCCAGCTGATCGACGAGATCGACGAGTTCGTCGTCAAGACCTACCCGGTCTTCGCCGGCACCGGGATGCCGATGTCGCGGGCCGGCTTCGGAGTGCGACCCCTGGAGCTCACCGGGGTCACGACCCTGGGCGGCGGCCAGATCGTCAGCACCTACCTCCGCAGGCGCTGACCCGACGGATATGCGGAAACCGGCCTACCGTGGAGGTATGGCCGGTGAGCAGCAGCAGCACGCGCACGAGCGGGTGGCCCCGCAGGCCGGGCACGAACAGCAGACGTGCCCGACCTGCGGGCGCAGCGTCGACACGGTGGTCGGGCGGCGCAAGTCCCTCGGGGTCTTCATCCCCGTGTGGAGGCGGGGTCCCTGCCGGAACCCCGACTGCGCGGACTACGTGGAGCGCGGGGAGCGGTGACTCACCCCGCGGGGGCCGTCTCCTTCGCGCCCAGGCCGGAGGCGAAGCCGTTGGCCCAGAGCTGGTTGACGCGCGCCCGCTCGGTGGAGTTCGGGGTGGCGTTCTGACACGAGGTGCCCGGGCCGCCGCCCGACATCAGCTCGCTGCACGGGCCGGAGTAGTGGTCCGGCAGACCCAGCACGTGGCCGGTCTCGTGCGAGGTCACCCGGGTGGAGTTGTACTGCTGGTTCTGCCGGTAGTCGAGGAAGATGTAGCCCCGTCCGTGCCCGTCCGTGCTCGCGTACGAGCCGCGTGAGTCGTTGCCCTCGCGGTAAGAGAAGTTCCCGCCGGAGGACACCTCCTGCAGCTTGACGTTGGTCACCGAGCTGTTCCAGATGCGGGTGGAGTTGGCTATCTGGGTACGGAAGCTGGGCGCGTTGCGGGTGTTGTACGTGACGGTGACGGCGAGGGCGCCGGGGTTCGCGGCGCGCTGCTCGGCGACCGAGCGCTGCACGGCCTCGAAGAAGGCCCGGTTGGCGGCCTCGTTCTGCGGCGAACGCTCGTACGCCGCGTAGCTCGCGGCATTGCCGACGGGGGCGGGCGCGGCGGCGGCGGCGGGGACGGCGCCGAGGGTGGCGGCGAGACCGATGCCGACGGCGGTCGCCAGCAGGGCCTTACGGGAGTGGCGCATGTGGGGGAGCTCCTACTCATCCGGTGCGGTGGGGGGTGGGTCGTTCGGTACCGGAGTCTGCGGGAGCGGAACGGGCCGGCGGATGATGTCACTGGCCGATAGCACCGGCCTATCGCGGAGATTTCGACAGCCCAACTAGCGTGAGAATGGCGGGATTCGGGGGGCTATCGGTGACTGGTGCGGCCCCACGGGCCCGTCCTACCCTCGGGGCATGGAGCTTGAGGTCAGGCACCTGCGCGCGCTGTGCGCCATCGCCGACGCCGGCAGCCTGCACAAGGCCGCCCGGCAACTCGGCGTGAGCCAGCCCTCGTTGACGACCCAGTTACGCCGCATCGAACGGGCCCTGGACGGCGAGCTGTTCCTGCGCGAGCGCACCGGCTGCCGGCCCACTCCTTTCGGTCACACCGTCCTCGGCCGGGCCCGGCCCCTCCTCGCCGACATGGCCGCGCTGGTGGCGGAGGCCCGCGCCCAGGCCCACGGCCCCCGGCTGCGCATCGGCTCGACGGCCAGCCGGGCGCTGCCCGGGTGGCTGCGGCGCCTCCACCGGCGGCTGCCCGACACCGAGACCTCCCTGCTGGTGGACGTCTCCGCGAACGCGCTGCTCAGGATGGTGGCGGCGGGACAGCTGGACGTGGCGTTCGTGCACGAGGTGGAGGGCAGCCCGCTGCGGGTGCCCGAGGGGCTCCAGACGCACGTGCTGATGGAACGCGAGCCGCAGTTCGTCTCGATGCCCAGGGACCACCCCGCCGCGCGGCAGGAGATCGTCTCCTTAGGAGACCTGGCCGCCGACCGCTGGGCCGTCGACCCCTCGGTCGACGGCGAATGGGACGGCCTGCGCCGGGTCTTCGCCGGCGCCGGGCTCGACCCGCCGGTACTGCACACCGACTACCACACGGCGACCTCGCTGATCATCTCCGGCGAGGCGGTCGCGCCCTGCCAGCCGACCTCGGGGCCGCGCGAGGACATGGCGATCAGGCCGCTGTGCGGGGACCCCCTGGCCGTGCGGCTGCTGCTGGCGACCCGCCCGGGCGCGCACGCCGAGGTCTACGAGGACCTCCGCGCGGCCTACCGCGAGGCCGCCCTGCGCACGCCCCCGTACCGGGCGTGGCTCCACCACCACGCGAGCCCCCTGCTGGAGGCGGCCTGACCTCCGCCGGGCCTGCCGCTCGGCCGGCTAGTTCCGCGCGCGGACCCGGTCGTAGGCCAGCGAGAGGGTCCCCTGGGCCAGCAGGAGGGCGCCCGCCGCGGCCCACGCGGGGCTGTGGCGCCGGGCCGCCCACGCCAGGAGCGGAGCCCCCGCCACGATCTGGGCCGCGCCCAGCAGCCGGGCCTTCGGGCCCCGGACCCACGGGCCCAGCGGGCCCGCGTCCACGGCGTCGCACTCGGCCCGCACGGCGTCGCGCCAGCCCGACCACTCCACCGTCTCGACGTCCGGTGCCACCCGGGCCGCGCCCCGCAGCCGGTCGGCCGGTTCGCCCGGCGTCAGGCCGGGCGGCAGGGACAGGCCGGCGCGCGTCAGCAGCGCCGTCAGCCCGCGCAGCCGGACCGCACCGTCCACGCCCGGCGCGGCGTCGGGGCGGGTGAGCCGCTCCAGCTCCTCCAGGTCGAGTACGGGATCCAGCCCGAGCCGCGCGGCCAGGGTCCGCATCGCATCGGGCTCGCCCGCCGCCCGTCCGGCGGCGTCCCACTCCTGGGCGACGGTCCGCCGGAAGCCGCCTGCCAGCACGAACCCGGCGCGGCCGCCCTCCCACCACAGGCTGAGCACCGGCCAGTTGGTACCGGTGGCGAGCGCGGTTCCCCAGCCGGTGAACACCTCGGCCGCGCTCCCGCCCTCCCTCCACGGCTTGTCCTCGGGTACGAGCACGGTCCACGAACCGGCCGGGGCGAGCAGCAGGCGTACGCGCAGCAGGTGCGCGGGGGAGCGCGCCGCGACGGGTTCGGTACGGCAGAGCAGCATTCCGCCGGTCGGGGTCCTGGAAATTGACATGCTCACACGCTAAGGCAAATCACCCCCAAATGGCGGATTGCGGCACTCTGCTTGACTTCGCCCAACCGCGATATATCGTGTTCTTCACAAGACGCGATATGTTGCGTGCGTCGAGCCCCGTCCGTGAACGCACGAGGAGGATCAGCACCATGTCAGAGCAGTCGTCCCAGCCGTCGCGGTCGACGTGGCACTTCGCCGAGCCGCAGAAGCTCACCTTCGAGGAGCCGGTCACCGAGCTCCGCGTGCGCGTCGTCAGCGGCACCGTCAACGTGGTCGCCGCCGAGGAGGGCCCGGCCCGCCTGGAAGTCACCGAGGTCGACGGCCCGCCCCTGTACGTCGTGCAGGAGGACGGCGTCCTCACCGTCTCCTACGAGGACCTGCCCTGGAACGGCTCCCAGGGCCTCAAGCAGTGGTTCGAGGACAAGCCGTGGAAGGCCTGGTCCGGTTCCTCCTCCGGCCGCAAGGTGTGGGAGCGCCGTGCGGCCGTCACCCTCACCGTGCCCGCCGCCACCCGGGTCCACGTGGCCACGGTCGACGCCACCGCCTTCGTCTCCGGCATCTCGGCCGCCACCGACGTCAAGGGGGTCTCCGGCGACGCCACGCTGGTCGGGCTCTCCGGCCGGATCAAGGCGCACACCGTCTCGGGCAGCGTCGAGGCCCAGTCCGTCACCGGTGACTTCGGCTTCCACTCGGTCTCCGGCGGCCTGACCGTCGTCGACGGCGCGGGCGTGAGCGTGCGCGCCGACTCGGTCAGCGGCGACATGCTGATCGACCTGGACCCCGGCCCGGCCGCCGAGCGGCCCGTGGACATCGCCCTGAACTCCGTCTCCGGTCAGGTCGCGATCCGCCTCCCGCACCCCGCCGACGCCCGCGTCGAGGCCAACACCGCCACCGGAGGCGTCTCCAACGCCTTCGAGGACCTGCGGGTCTCCGGCCAGCTCGGCGCCAAGCGGATCACCGGCACGCTCGGCTCGGGCGCCGGCACCCTGCGGGCCACCACGGTCTCCGGGTCCATCGCGCTGCTGCGCCGCCCGCAGGCGGACGCCGACGCCCCCGCCCCGCTCCCGCTCGACAAGAAGGTGCTCTGACATGCCGCCCGTCTTCGCCCACGGCCGCCTCCGCCTCTACCTCCTCAAGCTGCTGGACGAGGCCCCGCGCCACGGGTACGAGGTGATCCGCCTGCTGGAGGAACGCTTCCAGGGCCTGTACGCCCCCTCCGCCGGCACGGTCTACCCGCGTCTGTCCAAGCTGGAGGCGGAGGGCCTGGTCACGTACGCGACCGAAGGCGGGCGCAAGGTGTACTCCATCACCGAGGCGGGCCGCACCGAACTCGCCGACCGCAGCGGCGAACTGGCCGACCTGGAGCTGGAGATCCGCGACTCGGTCACCGAACTGGCCGCCGAGATCCGCAACGACGTACGGGGCGCCGCGGGTGACCTGCGGCGCGAGATGCGGGCGGCCGCCACCGCGTCGGCGGCCCAGGTGGGGGAGGAGGACTCCTGGAAGGCTGCCAGGGAAGAGCTGCGCAAGGCCAGGCAGGAGTGGAAGGAGCAGGCCCGCCGGGCGAAGGACGAGAGCCGCCGGGCCCGCGAGGAGGCGCAGGCGGCCCGCCGCCAGGCGAAAGAGGCCCAGGACCGGGCCCGCGAGGAGGTCCAGCGGATCGTGGGCCAGCTCCAGGAGCAGTTCGCCAGGTCCGGCGGCGTCCTGGGCGGTCTGGCCGGCGCCTGGCTCGGTGGGGGTTCCCATGGCACCGGTACGGCGGGCAGGCCCGGTGCGGCGGACGCGGACGGGGCTCCGGGCTGGGCCGCGGACCTGACGCCGACCGGCGAACCGGCCCGTGACCTGGACCGGCTGCTGGACCGCTTCCGCGACGAGGTGCGGGACGCGGCGCGGGACCACGGCGTGACCGCGGCCCGGGTGGCCGAGGCCCGCGACCATCTCGCGGCGGCCGCCGCCCGGCTGGGAACCACGTTCGCCCCCAAGCCGTAACCCGGCGCCTCAACGTCGGCGGGGCGCGACGCTGCGCGGCAGGGCGGAATGGTGGCTGGTGGGCCGCGAGGGCCCCCGTGGGAGCGATGGCCCGGGACACCCCGCCCCCCGTGGGAGCGGACGGCGGCGGCCGCTCCTCCGCCACCGCGCCGCAGGAGCGATCCGCTAGCCGTGGGCCTCGGCCCTCGCGTAGGTGATGCCGTGGTCCGTGAGGACTTCGGAAACCGTGCCGGGGCGCGAGAGCAGGGCCAGCAGCAGGTGCAGGGTGCCGATGTGCTTGTCCCCCCGGCCCAGTGCGATGCGCAGCGACTGCTCCAGGACCTTCTTCGAGCCCTGGGTGAAGGGGACGTGCCGGCTGCCGCCGCGGTCGTCCGGCTCGTCCCGGCCCAGCGCCGAGCGGAGCGAGGCGCCCAGGGTCCGGCGGCGCGGCGCGGGCGCCGCGAGCACGCCTTCGCCGTGGGCCTCCTCGATCCGCGAGACGATCTCGGTGAGATCGATGCCCAGTCCGGCCAGCGCCTCCTCGTCCGCCCGGGACATGCCGCCCCGGCGGCGGGCCGCCGCGAGGTCGGCGGCCACCGCCCCGCGGTCCGCGCCGAAGGGGTCCAGGGCGCCCAGGGCCAGCAGGGACAGCAGCAGGTGCTCCTCGGTGACGGTGGCGGCCCGGGCCTGCCGGGCCTCGGCCACCGCCCCGACGACGGTCGACCGGGCGTCACGGGTGAAGCGTTCGAACATCAGAGCCTCCCGTACTTCTTGTGCACGGCCTGCCGGCTCACGCCCAGCTCGGCCGCGATCTCCTGCCAGGACCACCCCTGCGCGCGGGCGCTGCGTACCTGGACGGCCTCCAGCTGCTCCAGCAGTCTTCGGAGTGCCGCCACGGCACGCAGGCCCACGCGCGGGTCACGGTCACCGGCCCGCTCGGCGAGATCAGTGGCTTCGGTCATGCGTGTCAATGTAGGTTGACGTGGGAGGTTCGTCAACCCTGGTTGACATCCAGGCGTGTCGGTGCGTCGGTGCGTCGGTGCGTCGGTGCGCCCGTGTGTCAGGCCGTCGGGCCGCGGGCCGTCAGGGCTTGAGGACGATCTTGCCGAAGAGGTCGCCCGCCGCGAGCTTCTCGAACCCCTCGCGCGCCCGGTCCAGCGGCAGCACCTCGTCGATGACCGGCCGCAGCCCGGTCGTGGCGCAGAAGGCGAGGAGGTCCTCCAGCTCGTCCTTCGAGCCCATGGTCGAGCCGACGACCTTCAGCTCCAGGAAGAAGATCCGGGTCAGCTCGGCGTGCGCCGGGCGGTCGCCGCTCGTGGCGCCGGAGATCACCAGGGTGCCGCCGGGACGCAGCGACTTCACCGAGTGGGACCAGGTGGCCGCACCCACCGTCTCGATCACCGCGTCCACCCGCTGCGGCAGCCGCGCGCCCGGCTCGAACGCCTCCACCGCGCCGAGCTCCACGGCCCGCTTGCGCTTGGCCTCGTCCCGGCTGGTGGCGAAGACCCGCAGGCCGGCCGCCTTGCCGAGGGCGATCGCGGCGGTCGCGACACCGCCGCCCGCGCCCTGGACCAGGACGGAGTCCCCGGGGCGGACCCCGGCGTTGGTGAAGAGCATCCGGTACGCGGTCAGCCAGGCCGTCGGAAGGCAGGCGGCCTCCTCGAAGGAGAGCTCGGCGGGCTTGCGCAGCACGTTCCAGGCGGGGACGGTCACCTGCTCGGCGAAGGTGCCCTGGTAGCGCTCCGTCAGGATGGAGCGGGGCTCGTCCGGGCCGACCCCGTGGCCGCTCTGGCCGATCACGGAGTGCAGGACGACCTCGTTGCCGTCCTGGTCGATCCCGGCCGCGTCGCAGCCGAGGATCATGGGGAGGCTCTCCTCCCCGATGCCGACCCCGCGCAGCGACCACAGGTCGTGGTGGTTGAGGGAGGCGGCCTTGACGTTCACGGTCACCCAGCCGGGCCGGGCCTGCGGAGCGGGGCGGTCGCCCAGCACAAGGCCGTTCAGCGGCTGGTCACGGTCGATTCGGGCGGCGTAGGCAGCGAACATGCCGCGACGCTACCGCTCGGTAGGGCCCTGGTTCCAGACCTCCCGTGACCGCGCGGGTGAGGCCTTCGTCGCACCGCGGGGCCCGCAGAGGACGAGAGGCCCGGCCGGAGGGGATCCGGTCGGGCCTCGTCGCGTACCGCTCGGGTGCCGGGTCAGGCCAGGCGGGCCACGCCGTCCGCCTTCGCGGCCGCGGCGACGGCCGCGGCGACGGCCTCCGCGACGCGCTCGTCGAACGGCGACGGGATCACGTAGTCGGCGGCGAGCTCGTCACCCACGACACCGGCGATGGCGTCGGCGGCGGCGATCTTCATGCCCTCGGTGATCCGGGTGGCGCGCACCTTGAAGGCGCCCGCGAAGATGCCCGGGAACGCGAGCACGTTGTTGATCTGGTTCGGGAAGTCCGAACGGCCCGTGGCCACGACCGCCGCGTACTTGTGCGCGACGTCCGGGTGGACCTCCGGGTTCGGGTTGGCCATGGCGAAGACGAACGCGTCCTTCGCCATCGTGGCCACCGCCTCCTCGGCGACGGAGCCGCCGGAGACGCCGATGAACACGTCCGCGCCGGCCAGGGCCTGCTCCAGCGAGCCGGTCTGGCCCGTCTTGTTGGTCAGGCCCGCGATCTCCGCCTTGACGTCCGTCAGGTCGGAGCGGTCCGCGGACACGACGCCCTTGCGGTCCGTGACGCAGACGTCGCCGATGCCCGCGTCCACCAGGATCTTGGCGATGGCGATGCCCGCCGCGCCCGCGCCCGCGATCACGGCGCGCAGGTCACCGAGGGTGCGACCGGTGAGCTTGGCGGCGTTGCGCAGTGCGGCCAGCGTCACGATGGCCGTGCCGTGCTGGTCGTCGTGGAAGATCGGGATGTCCAGTGCCTCCTGGAGGCGCCGCTCGATCTCGAAGCAGCGGGGGGCGGAGATGTCCTCCAGGTTCACCCCGCCGAAGGACGGCGCCAGACGGATGACCGTCTCGACGATCTCGTCCGTGTCCTTGGTGGCGAGTGCGATCGGGACCGCGTCCACACCACCGAACTGCTTGAAGAGGATGGCCTTGCCCTCCATCACGGGGAGGGAGGCTTCCGGGCCGATATCACCGAGGCCGAGCACGGCCGTACCGTCGGTGACGACGGCGACCACGTTGGACTTCCAGGTGTACTCGTTCACCAGCTCCGGCTGCTCGGCGATGGCGGTGCACACCTTCGCCACGCCCGGGGTGTACGCCAGGGACAGGTCGTCCTTGTCGTTGACCGGAACCGTGGCCTGGATGGCCATCTTGCCGCCCCGGTGCAGTGCGAACACCGCGTCGGGGTTGTTGTCCGTCGCACTGTCGCTGCGAGGGTTGACGATCTCCGCTGCCACTTCGTGTGACCCCTTAATTCCTTATGTTCGTTGAGGGTGGCCACTCCTGGTTAAGGGGTGGGCGGGCACCGCGTCCGTACTCCGCATCGACGGTTGGCCCGTCTCCGCGAAGGGGAGGTTCGTACGCGCGGGCGCGCCGCACGCGCGCCCTGAGCCCCGGATGAGGGGTGTAAGGATCTGTTCTACCCGAAGAACACTCGCTCAGACGAGTCGATTCCGGCTCAACCGTAGGTCAACTGCCCGCCTTTTGGCGAAAAGTCCAAACCTTGCCGTCCGGTGGGCGAGACGCCCCGGAGAAACTGCGCCCAAAAGGCCTGGTCACAGCAGTATCTGCGGCCTCGAACCCCCTTGCCCGCAGTCCTGTTGGCCTACCCGGGTCGCCCGTTATGCGATTTTGACCTGACGGGCAGCCTGAATGTCTCAGTCCGAATGGCAAGATGCCGTAATCACACAAGGTCGCGACACTCGATGGTGCGTGTCCGACCGTTTTTCGATGCTTTTCCACCCCTGTCGGAGGAACCAAGCCATGACCGCTAGCACCACCCGTCGTACGACCGCCGCCCGGTCCCGGATCGCCGCGGTCGGCGCGATCGCGGTCGCCGGCGCCCTGATCCTCACCGGCTGTGGCGACCAGACCGACAAGGCGACCTCGACCCCGTCGGGTGCGGCGAACAACAGCAGCGCCCCGCTCTTCTCCAAGCTCCCGAAGAAGATCCAGGACGCCGGTGTCATCAAGGTCGGCACCGACGCGACCTACGCGCCGATGGAGTTCACCGAGGGTGGCAAGATCGTCGGCGTCGACCCGGACGTGGCGGCGGCCCTGAGCAAGCAGCTCGGCGTCCCGTTCAAGTTCGAGTCGGGCACCTTCGACACGCTGATCGGCAGCATGCAGACCGGCCGCAGCGACCTGGTCATGTCCTCCCTCACCGACACCAAGGCCCGCCAGGAGGGCCTGGACGACAAGGGCGCCAAGACCGGTGCGGGCGTCGACTTCGTCGACTACTTCTCCGCCTCGACCGGCATCCTGGTCAAGAAGGGCAACCCGCAGGGCATCAAGACCCTCGACGACCTGTGTGGCAAGACGGTCGCCGTCCAGCGCGGCACCACGTACGAGGAGTCCGCCAAGACCCAGGCCGAGAAGTGCAAGACGGACGGCAAGGGCGAGCTCAAGATCGAGTCCTTCCCGACCGACGCCGAGGCCCAGACCCGCGTGAAGGCCGGTGGCGCCGCCGCGGACCTGAACGACTCCCCGGTCGCCGCGTACATCGCGCAGACCGCCGGCGGCGGCAACGACTTCGAGGCCATCGCCAACCCGACCGACGCCGGCCTCTTCGGCATCGCGGTGGACAAGAAGAACACCGAGCTGCGCGACGCGCTCAAGGAAGCCCTCGACGCGATCATCAAGGACGGCACCTACAAGGCCGCCCTGGACAAGTGGAACGCCGGCTCCGGCGCCGTCACCGAGGCCAAGATCAACGCCGGTTCCTGACCTCCGCGTACCACCGCAGCACACTGAAGGGCAGTCACTGTGACTGACAAGCTCGACAAGGGCCCGGGCCCGGCGGACACCCCGCCGGCCGGGGCCCTCCCCCCCGAGGCGATCCGTGCCATCCCGGTCCGCCACTACGGCCGCTGGATCAGCGCCGTGGTCGTCATCGGCCTGGTCGTGGCGCTCGTCATCGCCTTCTCCCAGGGCAACGTCCGCTGGGCGACCGTGCCGGAGAAGCTGTTCGACCCCTCGATCCTGCGAGGCGTCGTCAACACGATCTGGATCAGCGTCACCGCCATGGCCCTGGGCTTGGCGCTCGGCGTCCTCTTCGCCGTCATGCGCCTGTCGAAGAACCCGGTGACCAGCACCATCGCCTGGTTCTACATCTGGCTCTTCCGCGGCACCCCGGTGTACGTGCAGCTCCTCATCTGGTTCAACCTCGCCCTGATCTTCCCGATCCTGAACCTCGGGTTCTACAAGGACGAGATGACCCAGGTCATGACGCCGTTCCTGGCGGCCCTGCTGGGTCTCGGCCTCAACGAGGGCGCGTACATGGCGGAGATCGTCCGCGCCGGCATCCAGTCGGTCGACGAGGGCCAGACCGAGGCCTCGCACGCGCTGGGCATGACCCGGACGCAGACCATGCGCCGTGTCGTCCTGCCGCAGGCCATGCGGGTGATCGTGCCTCCGACGGGCAACGAGTTCATCAACATGCTCAAGACGTCGTCGCTCGTCGTCGCCGTGCAGTACTTCGACCTGCTGCGCGCCGCGCAGGACATCGCCTCCACCTCGTTCGCGGTCATGGAGATGTTCTTCGTCGCCTCGATCTGGTACCTCGCGCTGACCAGCGTGTTCAGCGTCGGCCAGTACTACCTGGAGCGCCGCTACGCCCGTGGCGCGCTCCGCACCCTGCCGCCCACGCCGCTGCAGAAGATCAAGGCGAAGCTGTCCAGCTTCTCGAACAGCAAGGCGGTGGCCTGATGACTGCCATGGTGAAGGCCGAGGGCGTCCACAAGTCCTACGGCGCGGCGCACATCCTCAAGGGCATCGACCTGGAGGTCGCCCCGCGTGAGGTGTTCTGCCTGGTCGGCCCGTCCGGCTCCGGCAAGTCGACCTTCCTGCGGTGCATCAACCACCTGGAGCAGATCAACGCCGGACGGCTCTACGTCGACGGGGACCTCGTCGGCTACCGCCAGAAGGGCGACAAGCTCTACGAGCTGAAGGACAGCGAGGTCGCGGCGCAGCGCCGGGACATCGGCATGGTCTTCCAGCGCTTCAACCTGTTCCCGCACATGACGGCCGTAGAGAACGTCATGGAAGCGCCGGTCATGGTGAAGGGCGAGTCCAAGGCGGTGGCGCGCGAGCGCGCCATCCGCCTCCTGGACCGGGTGGGCCTTGGCGAGAAGGGCGGGAACTACCCCTCCCAGCTCTCCGGCGGCCAGCAGCAGCGCGTGGCGATCGCCCGGGCGCTCGCCATGGAGCCGAAGCTGATGCTCTTCGACGAGCCGACCTCGGCCCTCGACCCCGAGCTGGTCGGTGACGTCCTGGACGTCATGCGGGACCTCGCCGAGTCGGGCATGACCATGATCGTCGTCACCCACGAGATGGGCTTCGCCCGCGAGGTCGGCGACAACCTCGTCTTCATGGACGGCGGCGTCGTGGTCGAGTCGGGTCACCCCCGCGACGTGCTGGGCAACCCCCAGCACGAGCGGACGAAGGCCTTCCTCTCCAAGGTGCTGTAGACGGCGGCGCCGGGCGCCGCACGCGGACACGGCCGAGGGCGGTACGGGTATCCGTACCGCCCTCGGCCGTGTCCGCGTCCTGGGTGCGCCCGCGTTCCGGATTCCCTACTTCAGACCTAGGACCAGAGCGTCCGAGGGCGAGCGCCAGACCGTACGGGCCTCCGCGAAGCCCGCGGCGCGCAGCGTCTCGGCGTGCCAGGCCGCGGAAGGGGTGTCGCCGTCGGCGTGCTCCCCGTAGATCTCGAAGCGGCGGGCGGTGGGCTCGGCCAGCGCCGGGTCGGCGGCGGCCAGGGCCCACCACTCGCGCCAGTCGACCGCCCCGGCGGCCCTGGCCCGGTCCATGCCGGCGTGCCGGTGGGCGCGCTCGGCGGCGTTGATGCGCGGGGTGGCCGGGTCGGGCATGTGGTCGGCGTTCATGAACGCCCCGCCGGGCACCAGCAGGGGGGCGAGCTGCCCGTACAGCACGGCCAGCTCCTCGCTGTGCAGCCAGTGCAGGGCGGTGGCGGTCAGGATGACGTCGTAGCTGCCGTGGGGGAGGGCCGCGTGCCAGTCGGGATCCTTGAGGTCGGCGGTCACGAACGAGACGCGCGCGTCCCCGCAGAAGTGGCCCCGGGCGATGGTCAGCAGCGCGGGGTCGAGATCGACGCCCGTGCTGGTGGCTCCCGGGAACCGCTTGAGGACGCGGTCCGTAATACTTCCCGTACCGCATGCGAGATCCAGCACCCGGGGGGTGGGGCCCACCAGCGCCTCGACCATGTCCAGCATCACCCGGAACCGCTCCTCGCGGTCGGGCATGTACCACTCCTGCTGGCGGTCCCAGCTGTCCTGCCAGGCCTGCCAGTCGGTGCCGGCGGCCCGCCCCGCGCCGGTCGCGTCCGCCGTGTCCGTCGCATCAGCCATCCCGAACCCCTCCCTACGTAATACCCTCGAATGCGTCTCAGCTGTTACGAGAGACCCTAATCCGCAGCCGTAAGGACTACAAGTGGAACTGGCCCATTACTCGGACTTCGCCGTGCGCCTGGTCAACACCGAGGAGCCGGCCCGCAACAAGGACGCGCTCACCTCGGTGGACGCCGTCCGCGCCCTGTTCGGCGCCAGCCAGCAGATGGCCCGCCGCGTCACGGACACCGACGTCACCCGCTTCCGCAACGTGCGTGGCCGGCTGCGGGCCGTCTTCGAAGCCGCCGACGGCGGCGACCACGTCCTCGCCGTCGACCTGCTGAACTCCCTGCTCATGGAGTTCCCGGTCAGCCCGCAGGTCTCCGGCCATCAGACCCTCGACGAGACCGGACGCCCCGACTGGCACATCCACCTCGCCGACCACCCCTCTAACGCCTCCGCCGGCTACGCCGCCATCGCGTCCTTCGGCCTGGCCTTCCACCTCACCGAGCACGGCCCCGACCGCCTCGGCCTGTGCCAGGCCGCGCCCTGCCGCAACGCCTACCTCGACACCTCCACCAACCGCTCCCGGCGCTACTGCTCCGACCGCTGCGCCACCCGCGCGAACGTGGCCGCCTACCGCGCCCGCAAGCGGCTGGAGGCCGAGGAGTCGGCGCGCAGCACGCGCAGCGACGACGCCGCCCAGGACAGCCGGGCCCTCAGCGAGCGCTGACCCTCCTCGCGCGGCCTGAAGCGCAGCACCGCCGTCGCCAGCACCAGCTCGCCGGGCACCGGCCCGTAGACGGTGCTGTCGCCGGTCTCGTTGTACGGGTTGTCGCCGAGCACCCACCACGAGCCGCCGGGGCGCCGCTCGACCGCGCGTTTCACCACGAGCAGGTCCTGCTGGAACGGGTGGCGCAGCACCACGACGGCACCCGGCCGGACGGGGGCCCCGTAGCGGACCACGAGCCGGTCGCCGTCCAGCAGCGTGGGCACCATCGACGGGCCCGTCACCTCCACCACCTCGAACCGCTTGCGCGGGCGGGCGCTCTCCACCATGCGTGTCCTCCTCGTCACTCCCGCATGCTGCCGCACGGCCCCGTACATTCGCTCACCGGTCCGGCCGTGACCCTGGACTTTTGTCCTAAGCCCATGGGGGCGCCCGCGAAATCCGGTTCCCCAGCGAGTAATGTCCCCCCTTGAGAAGACGATCACGAGGAGGACATACTCCATGCTTTCCCGCCTCTTCGCCCCCAAGGCGAAGGTCTCCGCCCACTGCGACCTGCCGTGCGGCGTGTACGACCCTGCCCAGGCCCGCATCGAGGCCGAGTCCGTCAAGGCCGTGCAGGAGAAGTACCAGGCCAACGACGACGCCGACTTCCGCGCGCGCGCCATCACCATCAAGGAGCAGCGCGCCGAGCTCGCCAAGCACCACGTCTCGGTGCTGTGGAGCGACTACTTCAAGCCGCCGCACTTCGAGAAGTACCCGCAGCTGCACACCCTGGTCAACGACACCCTGAAGGCCCTCTCGGCCGCCAAGGCGTCGAACGACCCGGCGACCGGCCAGAAGGCCCTCGACCTCATCGCCGAGATCGACCGCATCTTCTGGGAGACCAAGGCCGCCTGAGCCTTGCCGCCCCGCGCAGAGGGGCCCGTCCGCAGCAGCGGACGGGCCCCTCTGGCGTCTCCCGCCGGCGCCCTCACCATCGGCAGCCGGCGGACGTCACCGATTCGGCCAAACTACTCGTCCTCGTCGTCCAGCCGGGCCAGCCAGGTGGCCAGGCGTTCCACCGGAACCTCGAAGTCAGGGTTCAGGTCGACGAAGGTGCGCAGCTGCTCGGCGAGCCACTCGAAGGTGACCTCCTCCTCGCCGCGCCGCTTCTCCAGCTCCTCGATGCCGCGATCGGTGAAGTACAAGTCGGGCTCCGTGCCGTGATGTGGAAGGGGATGTGGATGTCGATGTGCAGGGAATGTTTCCCGCCAGGATAATCCGCGGCGTCCGCGAGACCTCCCGTTGCCGGTTCCGCCGACGCTAGCCTGGACGTCTCACCAGCGGGCGGGGGGCGCGGATGACCGACGGGCGCACGACCGGGACGGCGCGCGCCTTCGAGCTCCTCGAACCCCTCGTCCAAGCGGCGACGGTACGCGTCCACGCCCCGCCCGGCGGGTATGACAACCCCGGCAGCCATCGGACCGGTCCCACCTGGGGGAGCGGTTTCTTCATCGCCCCCGGCTGGGTCCTGACGTGCGCGCACGTGGTCGGCGAAGGGGGTGCCGCCGTGCGTCTGACGGGCCGCGAGGTCGGCATCACCTTCCACTCCGGCAGACCCCGCTACGGCGGCCCCGGCGCGCCCGGCGCCGTCACCGGCACCGTCACCGGCCGCGTGGAATGCGTACTGCCCGAGCGCCTGGAGGAGCGGCGACCCGCCCGGCACGCCCTGTGGGACCTGCCCGACCTGGCACTGATCAGGGTCCTGGCCCCCGTGTCGCACACCTGCGTCTGGCTCACCGACCGCTCCAGGCCCCGCTTCGACGAGGTCGCCTACTTCGGCTGCACCGAGGACCTCGGCACCCCCGAGATCACCGGCCGCACCACCCGACTGCGCGGCACCGCCGGGAACGGCGCCGCCATCCGTCTCGCCGACGACGACGAGATCGACCCCGGCATGTCCGGCGGACCCGTCGTGGACCTGGCCCGCGGGGAGGTCGTCGGCGTCGTCAAGGCCCGCCGGCACGCCGGAGGCGGCGGACTCGCCGTCTCCGTCGTCCAGCTGCGCACCCTCCCGATGCCCGCCCGCGGCCAGACCGGGCTCTACCGGCGGATCATGCAGGCCCACGACCTGTACCACTACGACCAGCACCTCAGCGACCTCGACAACCGCCGCACCTGGACCGACGTGCACGGCGAACTCCCACCGCAGGAGCACGACCCGTACGGCGGCCGCGGCCGGCTCACCCCGGGGGAGCGCACCACCCTGTGCGGACTCCTGGCCGAACTGCCCCCGCCGAGCTCCTCCGAGGCCGTACGGGCCCTGGTCGAGGCCGCCCGCGGCGAGGAACCGGACCCGCAGCCCCCGGCCCCGCTGAGCTGGCGCGACGGGCTCGGGCTGCTGCACGACCCGCCCGGCGGGACGGGCGAGGCCGCGGCCATGCTCCGTTACGCGACCGACGTCAGCGTGGCCGAGTACCGGGAGCCCCCGACACCGGGCGCCGACGAGGAGCTCTGGGACTGGGTACGGGCCACGGCCGAGCGGCTGTGGCGGCCCCTGCGCCGGGAACTGGGCGAGCGCCACGAGCGCGGCCTCGCGGAGCGGGAGCGCCGCCGCCGGGCCTCGGCCGGACGCACGGCCGGCGGCCCGGCCCGGCGCGCCGGGGGCCTGCCGCCCGGCGCCTCGGTCCTGCTGGAGGTGTGGGCGCACGGCTGGGAACACCTCTACGACTGGCGGGTCTCCGTCCTGGCGGGCCCGGCCCACCCCGGCCGGCTGACCCCCGTCGACTCGGGCGTACGGGCCACCGTGGGGGCCCTGCCCGAGCGGTTGCGGGCCCCGCTCGCCGAGGCCTTCCGGCGGTGCGACACCCACGTCGCGGCGGCCCTGCTCGAAGTGGCCGTGGCCCCGGAGCTGTTCGGGCTGGCCGTGGAGGACTGGGTGGTGGCCGGCGGCGTACCGCTCGGCGTGCAGCGGCCCGTGGTGCTGCGCCACCCCGGCGGCCGCGGCGCCCACGGTCCGGCCACCGGCCCGGGCGGGCCGGACGCCCACCCCGCGGATCACCCGGCGGACCATGAGGCGGACCACGGGGCGGGCCGGGCCGCCGCACGGTGGGCCCGGGTGCAGGCCGGACCGCTCCAGGACGAACGGGCCGACTGCGCCGGCGGCCGGCCGCGCGCACCCTCCGCCGCATGGCTGTCGGGCCTGCCGGACAGCACCGTCCCGGTGCACTGCCGGGCCGCCGACCAGGAGCCCACGCTCGGATCGCTGCACGCGGTACGGGACGCCGGCTACGGGGTCGCCGTGACCCGCAGGCCGCCGCCGGACCCCGGGGTGTCGTGCGCGCCGTTCCACCGCGGGCTGCGGGAGGAACTGGCCGAAGCCGGCCGGGCGGAGGTACTGCCGGTACGGCTCCAGACGTTGCGGGGGCGGGCGTACGGGGCGGACCCCGACGCCTACTGGGCGGCCGGAGCGGGGCTGGTGTGGGAGGACCCGGCGCGGCCGCTGCCGGACGTCGAGCCGCTCCACGGCGACCTGTGACGGAGCCCGGCCCGCCGGACTCGAGGGAGGGAACACGCAGCATGAACGACGACTGGCTCATCTACCGCGGGGTCGGCGAACCCCACGACGGGATCGACGCCCTGCCCGACCCGCCGCCCTGGCGGAACTTCGACGGCGGGCCCGTCGTGGAGCCGGGCCCGGCCGCCGCAGCCGCCGAGGGCAACGTGGCCCGGCGGCTCGGCGCCCACCGGCAGGCCGCCGAACTGCACCGGCCGGAGCCGGAGGAGCTGGAGGCCGTCAACGCGGCCCTGTACCTGCGGCGGCCGCTGCTCGTGACCGGCTTCCCCGGCACGGGGAAGTCCACCCTCGCGCACTCCGTCGCCCACGAGTTGAAGCTCGGGCGCGTACTGCGCTGGCCGGTCGTGTCGCGGACCGTCCTCCAGGACGGGCTCTACCGCTACGACGCCCTCGCCCGCCTCCAGGACGTGCAGCTCGCGGCGGGCGGCGCGGCGGCGGTAGGGGTGGCGGCAGGCGGGGTGGCGGGAGGCGGGGTTG
>NZ_JOBX01000038.1:0-93981 GCF_000720645.1 Streptomyces sp. NRRL S-378 | reverse complement strand
GCGCCGGAGGGACGGGGGGCGCCGGAGGGGCGGGCGACCGCCGGCTCGGCCGGGGCAGCTAGGGCCGCGGGGGGGGCTCAGTCCAGTACGCGGGCCAGGTAGGCGTGCATCATCGCGCGGGTTTCGGCGACGATGCCGGGGTCCCCGGCCGGGTCGGTCCGGAAGGCCAGCTGGATCAGCGCGTCGGTGGCCTCGACGGCGACGAGGACCGCCCGCTCCAGGGTGGCGTCGGGGGTCAGTCCGAGGTGGGTGGAGAGGAGTTCGGTCAGGCGGGCGGCGACCTGGTGGTTGGGATCGCCCTCGGGGTCGCCGGCCGGCGGCGCGGGCACGCCGAAGCCGACGAGGGCGAAGCCCGGCACGCCGCGCTTCATCGCCAGGTACTCGTCCAGCACGGCGTCCACCACCGGTCGCCAGTGGGTGGCGGGCAGGTCGGCGAGGCGGTCGGCTATGCCGTCGACGTACTGGTCCAGGTTGCGGTGCGCGAGGGCGATCGCCATGGCCCGCTTGTTGCCGAAGAAGCGGTAGACGGAGCCGATCGGCACGCCGGCGCGCAGGGCGACGGCGCGGGTGGTGAGGTTCTCGTACCCGGTCTCGTCGAGCAGTTCGGCACAGGCGTCGAGGATCCGGGCGAGCCGGTCGGCGCTGCGCTGCTGGATCGGCGTACGGCGCAGGGAGTGGGCGGGAGGCACGGGGTCCATCATGCCGCTCCTCGTTTCCGGGTCCGGCGGGGGCCTCGGTTCTCAGTTCAGCAGGAGGCTGAGGCCCCCGATCGTGTAAATGATCATCAGGGTGAGCAGCGGCAGCTGCCCGGCCACCGCCTTCGCGGGCGGGAAGAGGCGTACGGACCGGTCGTGGGCGGCGACGACGCCGAGGACGTGGCCGGTGACGACGGCGATGACCTGGAGGGCCGCGAGGCCGCCGGGACCCAGTGGTGGAGCGGGTTCGGGGGCGTTGTCAGTGCGGAGTGCCATGCTTACTGTGCGTGGTCCTTCGACTACCAGGAGGGAGAAGTAGTGGGCGATCAGATAGCCGAGGGCGATGGGGACGAGTGAGTGCGCGAAGGCGGTGAGCGGGCCGGGGTGCGGGCCGCTGACGAGGCGGGTGGCCGCGGCGCACAGGCAGTAGAGGGTGGCGACGAGGGCTACGGAGCCGAGCAGTCCGAGCGTGGCCGTGGGGGTGCGGCCGAGGGGGGAGGTCTGAAGGGTGTTGATCCACGAGGGGTTGTCGGAGAAGCCGTCGTAGGCGGTGGAACCGAGGAGGACGCAGACGGTGGCGACGAGACCGGGCCGCTCGGGTGTCGCGTCGAGTCCGTGGAAGGGATTGCGCAGGACCAGACGGCCGTCGCTGCGGCGGCCGAGGGGGGAGAGGCGGGCGAGCAGGGCGGAGTACGCCTCGAAGGCGTCCCCGTCCGCGAACCAGCTCTCGCCGTAGCGGGCGGCGAGCAGCAGTTGGGCGGTGGCGTAGGCGGCGAGGGCGAGCAGCAGGGTGGTGGTCGATGCGGGGTCGGGGGATACGAGTTCGAGCCATGTGAAGCCGAGCAGTCCGGCGGCGGCGGGCCACAGCCCCAGCCGGGCGGGGAGGGGGTGGTCGCCCGTACGGGGACGGCGCAGGGACCGGGACAGCAGGCGGTGCAGGGTGCGCAGCGGGTTGAGCAGGCGCCAGACGGGGCCGAGGAGGAGGGAGGCGGGCACGAGTCCGACCCAGAGGAGGACGTAGACGGCGCCGGGAGCGGGGTTGTGCGCGGGGTCGTCGGGACCGAGGAGGAGGTGGAGCAGGACGAGGAGCGCGGTGGCGAGGCCCAGCCCGCGCAGGGTGGTTCGGGTGGCCGGCGCGTCGGCCACCCGCTGGAGGGCGGCGGGCAGGGCGAGGCCCGAGCGCTCTCCGCGGAAGCGGGAGGTGGACCAGAGCAGGCCGAGTGCGAGGAAGGAGACGAACAACGCGGCGAAGGCTCCGGCGAATGCGTAGAAGGGAGAGATCGGCAGATCGTGCTGGGACCCGATTCCGTGCGCGAGGGAGGTCAACGGTTCGGCCGGGTGAACGACCACGCCCCGGCCGTGACCGAGGGGGCTCGGGCTCACCACCGCGCCTCCGGGCGCCCCACGCCACGGACGGCCCGGCCTCGCGCCCCGGTCCCGGTCCCGGTCCCGGTCCCGGTCACGCCACTGCCACCGCTGCCGCCACCGCGACTGGACTCGGGCCGGCCCCCGACCACACCGGGACCAGTACCGGCACGGGGTCCGGGCCCGGCACCGGGTCCGGCCGTCGGCGCCGGCGGCCGGGGCGGGGTGTGGGGGGTGGGCGTGGGGTTGCGGGCGGTCATCGGACGAGGAGTTGGGTCAGGACGAGGCGGGACTCGTGGGTCTCGACCTCGAAGAGGCCCGTACGGTCGGCCGTCAGGACCAGGGTGGCCTCCTGTCCTGACGGCAGGGCGAGTTCCTTGTCGTAGCCGTGGACGTGCAGGGTGTCCGCGCGGTCGCTGGTGACGCGCAGGGCGACGCGTTCCCCGCGCCGCAGCTCGGTGCGGGCCGGGGCGGGGCTCACCTTGCCGTCCCGGACGGTGATGGTGACCGTGCGGTCCGCCTGCGCCTGGCCCGGCGTCGGCGGCTGCGGTGACTGTGCCGGCCGCGACGGGGCGTCGCCGTGGCCGTGGCCGTGGCCGCCGGACGCACCCGGAGCAGGGGCGGTGAGCTGCGCCGTTCCCTCGACGGGTTTGCCGGAGGCCGCCCAGGCGGTGTGGTCGTCCGCGTAGAGGCGGACGGTCAGGGTGTGCGCGCCTTCCGGGACCTGCGCCGCCGGCAGGTGGAACCAGGGGCCGTACAGTCTGGCGATCTTGCGTCCGTCGAGTTCCAGGTGGGCGTGGCCGGCGCCCGGGAGGGCGGCGCCGCCGGTGCTGTCGGGTGTGAAGCGGAAGTTCTTCACGTTCAGCTGGAGGTTCCAGCCGTCCTCGGAGTCCGGGCGGAGGGCCAGTTGGACCTCGGGGGCGCCCTGGGACGGTACCTCGCGGAGCTTGTGGCCGGCCGCGTCGCCCGTGGTGAGCAGCGTGCCGACGCTGCCGGAGGCCTGCTCGTGGCTGGTGCCGGGCTTGTGGTGGGTGGTGGCCCGCCCGCCGCAGCCCGTCGCCGCGCCGCCCGCGAGGAGCAGGGCGAGGGCGAGCAGGGCTGCTGTGCGGGTGGTCCGGCGGTGCCCGCGGGCCGCGGTGGGCGGCGTACCGCAGGCGTCGCACCGGATCCGGGCGTAGGGCCGGGCGGCGGGCAGGGCGTCGCAACGGATCCGGTCCTCGGGCAGGGCGCAGGGCTCGGCGTCGGGCACGGCGTAGGGCTGGGCGCCGAGCCGGGCGTCGCACCGGTCCCGGTCGTCGGGTCGGTCGTAGGGCAGGGCGTCGCAACGGATCCGGTCCTCGGGCAGGGCGTCGGGCAGGATCCGGGTGTCGGGTCGGTCCTTGGAAAGGCTGCTCATGCCGGGCCTCCCCCTGCCCCGGGGGCGGGGGCGGGGGCCGGTGCCGGGGCCGGCCGGGTGGCCTCGGGGTCGTCGTCGGCCGGGGCGGCGGGGCGGGCCGGGGCCGTGCCCGGCCGGGCGGAGGCGACGACCGCCCACAGGACCCAGACCACGGCAACCAGGGCCCGCACCCAGGCGGGGCTCAGCGGGGTCCACGGGATCATCAGGACCGCCTTGTCGAAGGCGTCCAGCAGGGTGAGCCCGGCCAGCAGCAGGGTCAAGCGTGCCAGCCAGGGGCGGCTGGGGCGCAACGCCAGGCCTGCTCCCGTCCACCACAGGCCGAGCAGGAGGAGGGCGAGGGCCGGGACGAAGGTGGCGTTCAGTGCCATGGTGGAGCCGGCCACGTCGAGGGCCAGGCCTGCCAGGCCCAGCAGTGAGGCTGCCGTGCCCAGGCGGGAGCCGCGCAGGCGGCGCCACCAGAGCACACCGCCGACCAGCAGCAGCACTGCGGCCACGGCCAGGGCGAGCTGGGTCTCCACCCGTTGCAGTCCGCGCGCGCCGTACCAGTCGCAGCCCGCCGGGAGTTTGCGCGCCTGGACGTTGTAGTCCGCGCAGACGAGGAGCTGGACCAGCTTGACCGGCTCTCCGACCAGGCGGGCCGAGGCACCGGAGACGTCGCCCCGTCGCTCGCCGCACCGCGGGACCGTGCCGGGGCTGGAGCCGTCGGGGCCGTCCTGCCAGCAGTTGCCGCTGCCCTGGCCGTCCCACCAGACGTCCATGCCGTTGGGGCGGGAGGCGCCGGCCTTGTCCTTGCCGAGGACGTTGCCGGCGTAGCGGTTGTGGTGGGAGGTGTCGGTCTGCTTCGACCATGCCTCCTCGCCGCGGATGAAGGCGGGGACGGCGCTGAGGAAGAAGCCCGCGCGCTGGTGCCCGTACACCCAGTTGCCCTCGTACAGGTTCCAGTTGCCGCCCGCGGTGATGATGCCGGTGCCCGGCGGCATGGAGATCTGGGGGCAGACGACGCCGCGTTCGTAGCCGCGCTCGACCGGCGGTTTGGCGCAGGTTCCGTCGGCGACGTGGCGGTAGTAGTCCTGGTTGTTGTCGTGGATCAGGTTCCGCTCGAACTTGGCGTGGTTCTGCGGGAGTCCGGGGTGGCCGGGGAAGGCGCTGTCCATCGAGGCGCCGCCCATGTTGTGGTCGAACTCGTTGTCGTGCACCCACACCGAGTCGCCCGCGGTGCCGGAGTAGCCGACCATGTTGTGGTGGCTGCGGCAGCCGGTGATCTCGATGGAGTACCGGGGGACCTCGTAGCCGCGGCCGTCGTTGATGTTGGAGGCGCTGCCGGGGTAGATACCGGAGTCGCCGTTGCCGTAGGACTCGCAGTTCTTGTAGAGCCCGTGGTCGCTGGCGAAGGTCAGGAAGCCGTACTCGTCGTTCCAGCGGGTCAGCACGTCGTCGATGACGAAGCCGTCGGCGGCGAGCACGTACAGCGAGTTGAAGGTGGTGCGCTGGGCGGTGAAGTTGCGGAAGTAGACGCCGTCGGACTTGTCGGCGCGGATGGCGTTCAGCTTCTGGTACTTGGCGTCGATCACCACGTCGAGCCGTGACGCACCGGTGCCCTCGATCTGCAGGTTCTTCTTGCCGAGGATGGCGACGAGGTTCTGGTTGTGCCGGCACCGCACCTGCTGCTCGTAGGACAGGATCTGGTAGCCGAGTGCGGAGTCGGGCGCCTTGAGCGCGGCGCACTCCCCCGTCGGCTTGGGCAGCGACGGCTCCTCCTCGTAGAGGCCGGGCAGGATCGCGATGTTCATCCCGGGCCGGTCCACGGCGTCGACGGCTTCCTGGAGGTGCCGGTAGCCGCTCGCCTCGCACCGCTCGTACAGGGCGAGGTTGCGCTGCCTGAGCTCCTCGGGGAAGGCGGATATCCGGCGTTCGAAGGCAGGCCGGTCCGCCTTGCAGACGATGAGGTCGGGGTCGGCCTTGCGGTACTCCGGGACGGAGCCGGAGCCGTCCGGGAAGGTGACCGGGCGCTCTTCGTGCGCGCGGGCGGCGGGCGCGGCGGCGAAGAGGGACAGGAGCGCGAGAAGGGCGGCGAGGAGCGCCGCCGGCAGGGCAGGGAACCTGCGGGTCCACGACATGCGCGTGAGAGTAGAGCAATGTTCATCTTTTGTGATCCCCCCGGGAGCGAATCCGCGGCCCCGCCCGGCCGCCCCGCGCGCCTTCCTCCCGGATCCTGCCGTTTCCTCCCGCCCCGCCCCCGGACGCACGACGGACGCCGCCAGGACGCCGTTGACGCACGGGCCGCGGAATCCTACTGTCGACCATAGGATTCCTTCGACGGAGTGGGAGCAGCACATGAGCGAGCAGGCCGGCAGCGAGCAGGCCCGGAAGACGGCGGAGGCACTGGAGTACCTCACCGGCTTCGGCAACGAACACAGCTCCGAGGCCGTCCCCGGCGCACTGCCGCTCGGCCGGAACTCGCCCCAGCGCGCTCCCCTCGGCCTCTACGCCGAGCAGCTCAGCGGCAGCGCCTTCACCGAGCCCCGCAGCCACAACCGCCGCTCCTGGCTCTACCGGATCCGCCCCTCGGCCGCGCACCCGCCCTTCACCCGGATCGACAACGGGGCCCTGCGCACCGCCCCCTTCACCGAGGCACCCGCGGACCCGAACCGGCTGCGCTGGAACCCGCTGCCCGACCCGGCCCCCGGCACCGACTTCCTGGCCGGCCTGTGGACCCTCGGCGGCAACGGCGACGCGACCCAGCGCACCGGCATGGCCGTCCACCTCTACGCCGCCAACGCGTCCATGACGGACCGGGTGTTCAGCGACTCCGACGGCGAGCTGCTGATCGTCCCCGAGCGCGGCGGCCTGCTCCTGCGCACCGAGCTGGGCTTGCTCGCCGCCCGTCCGGGCGACGTGGCCCTCATCCCGCGCGGCGTCCGCTTCCGCGTCGAGCTGCTGGACGCCGACGCCCGCGGCTACGTCTGCGAGAACTACGGCCAGCCCTTCGTCCTGCCGGACCTCGGCCCGATCGGCGCCAACGGCCTCGCCGCCGCGCGGGACTTCCGGGCCCCGGTGGCCGCGTACGAGGACGTCGAGCGCCCCATCGAGGTGATCAACAAGTTCTGCGGCAACCTCTGGTCGGCCACCTACGGCCACTCCCCGCTCGACGTGGTCGCCTGGTACGGCACGCACGTCCCGTACGTCTACGACCTGCGCCGTTTCAACGTCCTGGGCACGATCAGCTACGACCACCCGGACCCGTCGATCTTCACCGTCCTGACCTCGCCCTCGGACACCCCGGGCCTGGCGGGCGTGGACTTCGTGGTCTTCGCGCCCCGCTGGCTGGTCGGCGAGGACACCTTCCGCCCGCCGTACTTCCACCGCAACGTGATGAGCGAGTACATGGGCCTGATCGAGGGAGCCTACGACGCCAAGGCGGAGGGCTTCGTCCCCGGCGGCGGCTCGCTCCACAACATGATGTCCGCGCACGGCCCCGACCACGAGACCTTCGACAAGGCCAGCGCGGCCGACCTGAAGCCGCAGAAGATCGACGACGGCCTGGCCTTCATGTTCGAGACCCGCTGGCCGATCACCGCCACCGCGCAGGCGGCCGGCGCGGATCACCTCCAGCGGGGTTACGACGACGTGTGGCAGGGTCTGCAGCGCCACTTCCGCGCCTGACCCGCACTGCATACCCTGCATGCGCCCGCTCCGGGCGCATGCAGGTCAGCACCGTCAGCCGCCGCGAGCGGCGAGGAGCCGCAAGCCGTCACCGTCAGCCGTCAGCCGTCAGCCGTCAGCCGTCAGCCGTCAGCCGTCAGCACCGTCACCCGTCACCCGTCAGCCGTTCGGAGATCCACCCGTGACCGCCTTCGCCCCCGACTCGCTGGTCCTGAACCGGAAGCTGCCGCTCTGGTACCAGGTCTCGCAGTCGCTCCGCGCCTCGATACTGGGACGCACCCCGGACGCGTCGCTGCGGCTGCCCACCGAGGAGCAGCTCGCCGAGCACTACGGGGTGAGCGTGCTGACCATGCGGCAGGCGCTCAAGGAGCTGGAGGGCGAGGGGCTGATCAGCCGGCACCGGCGGCGCGGCACCTTCATCGAGCCGGGTGCGCTGCGCAGCACCCCGGTCCGGCTGCTGGGTTCGGTCGACGCGATCGTGGCCCAGCAGTCGGGCGACAGCACCACCGTCCTCGGTCACGCGCGCACGCCCGTGGCCGGGGAGCTGCTGGACCACTTCCCGGACACGCCCGAGGTGGTCACCTACCGGCGCCTGCGGCGCGACCGCGAGAGCGGCGAGCCGACGAACTGGGCGGAGAACGCGGTCCTGCCGGAGTTCGCCGAGGCCGTCGACGTCGCCGATCTGGAGCGCTGGCCGATGACGAAGGTGCTGCGGGACGTCGTGGGGGTGCGCATCAGCCGGATCACGGACACCGTGGAGGCGCGGCTCGCGGACCCGGAGACCGCCGAGCTGCTCCAGGTCCCGCTGCTCAGCCCGATCCTGCACTACACGGGCGTGACCTACGACGAGGACGGCCGGGTGGTGGACGTCGCGCGGATCCGCTACCGGGGCGACCGGTTCTCCTTCACGGTGACGGTCGACGCCCACTGACCAGGACCGGCGGACCGACCGGCGGACGGACGGACCGGCGGACGGACCGGCGGACGGACCGACCGGCCGACGGCGACACCGCCGCAGGCGGCGTCACTTCTTGTCGTCGTCGGCGGTGCGCTCGCCCTCCGCCTGGGACGGCGTGGTCCGCATCGTCTGGGGGTGACGCTCCTTGCGCTGGGCCTCGTCCATGTCCTCGTCGAGGCGTTCCCCCTCGGCCTGGGACGGAGTCGAGTATTCGTCGTACTGGCTCATGACCGCTCCTCGGTCGATACCGCACGTATGCATACATAAGGAGCGTAGCTCTTCGGCCTGGACGCAGCCCGGCCATCGGAGCCCGTCGCTACCATCGGCGGCGTGAGCGCTGACACACCGCAGCCGGACCCGGACCCGCTGCTGGACGATCTGATGCCCTGGGCCGTCGGCGGCCTGCGCCTGGGCCGGGACTGGGTGGCCGCGCCCGATCCGGCGGCCCTGCGCACCCGCTGGGCCGCCCTGGCGGGCGCCGAAGGGGCCGAACGGGACCGGCTGTTCCGCCCGAGCCGCAGCCGCACCCCCACCGCCTCGGCGGCCGCCCTGCCGGGGCAGCGCTCGGCCGCGACGGCCCGTTTCGCCGATGCTCCCGGCCCGTGCCCCGAACCCGTTCGGGTGCTGCGCGAGCCCTTCGACGAGCAGTGGCTCCTGCCGGACCAGCGGCTCATCGACACCGCCCGCCCGGAGCTCTGGCGGGTCCTCGACGAGCACCAGCTGTTCCTCGTCGAGACACCGGAGCCGCTGGTCACCGCGCACCTGCCGGCGGGCCGGCTCGGCCGGATCCGCCCCCTGCACCGGCGCCCGGGCGGCGCCGAGCCGAACCTCGCCCCCGGCCTGCTGTCGCTGCTGGGCGAGCGCCACGGCGGCTGGGTGACCCCCGAGGACGTCCTGTGCTGGATCCTGGCCGCCGGCCGGCCCGGTCCGCGGGGGTACGAGGTGCCGCTCGCCGCGGACCCGGAACGCTGGCGGGCCGGGCTGGAACTCGGCCACCGGCTGCTCACCGTGCAGCTGCGCGGGGCGCGCGGCGGCGGGGCGCCCCGGCTGCCCGGTGGGCGCCGCCCGTACGTCCGCTCCGCGGTCGGGGGATGGCCGCACGGGCTCTCGTACGACGCGGAGAGCGAGACGCTGGCGCTGGGGAGCGGGACGGTATCGCCCGTACCGGCCGGGGCGTGGGAGTACGAGGCGCAGGGCGTGCGCGTACTGCAGAGCTGGTTCGCCGCGCGCACGGCGCACCGCGGGCCGGAGGCCGACGGCCTGGCGGCGCTGGGCCCCGCAGAGTGGCCGCAGAGCTGGACGTCGGAGCTGCTCGCGCTGGTGACGACGCTGGCGCTGCTGGCCGAACTGGCGCCGGAGCGGGCCGCGTTCGACCCCGGCCCGAGCCTGCCGGCCGCGGAGCTGCGGGCGGCGGGGGTACTGCCACCGCCGCCCTGGAGCCGCCGGCCGGCCTCGGTACTGGACCACCAGGAGGAGGGGCCGGGCGGCCAGTTCGCCCTGCTGTAACCGGCCGTCGGCCATGACCGGGCAGGTCGCGCCGGGACGGCGTCCGATCGGCACCCACCCCGGACAGCGCCGGGCCGGGACCGCGCCGGACGCGCCCGCCGACCACGCGGCCAAGCACCGTGCCGCGAGCCGGGGCCCTCTTGGCCGGCGGCCTACCGCACCGGCCCGCGGGTCGCACCGACGCCCCAGGCCACCGCACAGCACAGCGCCGCACCGCACCGGGACGGGAACGCGGGGGCGCAGGCCGGCGCGGGCGCCGCCTGGCCCGCCGCGCACCCGGCGGCCGGGGCGCTGCTGTGGTCGCTGCTGCTCCTCGTGGTGTTCGCACCACCGGCCCCCGCCGCTTCGCGCGCGGCGACGCCCGCGGCTAGGGGCCCTCGGGGACGGGTGGATCGCGGCCGGCAACATCGGCCGGATCACCCGGGAGTGGTGACAGACACCCCCCCGAACAGGTAGGCAGGGCGCATGACCAGCCCCATGACCGCCGAACCGCTGCCCCTGGCCGGCATCACCGTCGTCGCCGTCGAACAGGCCGTATCGGCCCCCTTCGCCACCCGCCAGCTCGCCGACCTCGGCGCCAGGGTGATCAAGGTGGAGCGTCCCGACGGCGGCGACTTCGCCCGCGGCTACGACACCGCCGCACACGGACTCGCCTCGCACTTCGTGTGGGCCAACCGGGGCAAGGAGTCGATCGCGCTCGACCTGAAGGACCCGCGCGGCCGTGAGGTGCTGCACGGCCTGCTGGCCGACGCGGACGTCTTCGTGCAGAACCTCGCCCAGGGGGCCGCCGCCCGCCTCGGGCTCGACTCGGCCGCGCTGTGCGCCCGCTACCCGCGGCTGGTCGCCGTGGACGTGTCCGGCTACGGCGCGCAGGGCCCGTACGCCCACAAGCGCGCCTACGACATGCTCGTGCAGTGCGAGGCGGGCCTGGTGTCGGTGACCGGCACCCCGGAGCAGCCCGTCAAGGCGGGCATCCCGGCGGCCGACATCGCGGCGGCCATGTACGCCTTCTCCGGAGTGCTGGCAGCGCTGCTGCGCCGCGGGGTCACCGGGCGCGGTGGCCGGGTGGAGGTGTCCATGCTGGACGCGCTCGCCGAATGGATGGGGCACCCGCTGCACCACACCATGCACGGCGGGGAGCAGCCGGTGCGCACCGGGCTCGCGCACGCGGTGATCGCCCCCTACGACGCCTACCCGACGGCGGACGGGGACCGGGTGCTGCTGTCGGTGCAGAACGACCGGGAGTGGCGGCGTCTCGCCCAACAAGTACTGGAGCGGCCGGAGTTGGCCGACGACCCGGCGTACGCGACGAACACGGCGCGTACCGGGAACCGGGAGAAGACCGACGCGGTCGTGGCGGAGGCTCTGGGCCGGCTGGGTGCGGACGAGGCGATCGGGCGACTGGAGGCGGCGGGCATCGCCTGCGCGCGGCTGAACTCGGTGGCCCAACTGGCCGGGCACCCGCAGCTCGCGGCTCGGGACCGGTGGCGGGAGGTGGGATCGCCGGTGGGTCCGCTGCGGGCCCTGCTGCCGCCGATCGGGCTGCCGGGCGGCGCGGCACCGCACATGGGTGCGGTGCCCGCGCTGGGTGAGCACACCGACGACCTCTTGCGCGCCCTGGGGATGGCGGGCGCACAGATCTCGGAACTGCGCCGGGACGGTGTGATCGCGTAGGGCCGGGTGGCCGGACGCCGCCGGAAGGGCGAACGGCCGCGGGTGCGGGGTCTGTTACGAACGGCGGCTGCCGAAGAGCGAGCGACGCAGACGGCGCAGCGGCGCGAAGAGCGAGACGCGCGCGCTCCGGCTCCGCAGACGGTGCGTATGGTCGCGGGAGGTGAGCTCGCGCATCAGCAGCGTCGCCTCCGCGGCCTCCCGGTGCGGGACGGCAGGCCCGCCCAGCACGGCGAGGTGGCGGTCGAGGCGCGAGCTGGTCGCACTGCTGCCGCAGGTGATGGCAGGCACGCGAGGCGGCCTGCTGCGCATTGCTATCTGTTCCATGATCTCTCCCCACCCGTACGAGGGCACCCGGCCCGGGCAGGTTAACCCTATCGCCCCCGCGTTGCGCGCGGGTATCCCGGTGGTGTGAATTACCCCTGCGGCGAGGGGGAGTTGACGGTTACTCAGCGGAGTCACCCGTTACTCTCCGCACAGAAGGCAGCACGGAAATCACGCTCCGGAAGACCTCTGCGCGAGTCTCGTCACGACTGGGGTCACTTGGCGCACACTGCGCTAACTTGGAGTGACCGGTCGATGACGCATGGGCGCACAGAAGCATTCGGGGGGCTCGCGTGAGTGAGGAATCCAACTCCGATCGTGTCGTCTCGGGCCGCTACCGGCTGCTGGAGCAGATCGGCCGCGGCGGCATGGGTGTGGTGTGGCGGGCCCGCGACGAAGTGCTGGCCCGCGATGTCGCCGTCAAGGAGGTACGCGCCCCGGCCGGGCTGGACACCTCCGAACTGGAGCGCATGTACCGGAGGCTGGAGCGGGAGGCCTGGGCCGCCGCCAGGGTCTCGCACCGCGGGGTGGTCACGGTCTACGACGTGGCGTCCGAGGACGGCCGGCCCTGGATCGTGATGGAGCTGGTGCGCGGGCTCTCGCTGGCCGACGTGCTGGAGGCGGAGGGGCCGATGACCCCGCAGCGCGCCGCACACATCGGCGAACAGGTCCTGGCGGCGCTGCGCGCCGCGCACGACTCGGGGGTGCTGCACCGGGACGTGAAGCCGGCCAACGTACTGATCGCCAGCGACGGCCGGGTGGTGCTCAGCGACTTCGGGATCGCGAGCCTGGAGGGCTCCTCGGCCATCACCATGACCGGCGAGGTGGTCGGCTCTCCCGAATTCCTCGCGCCGGAGAGGGCGTTGGGGCGCGACCCCGGCCCCGGGTCGGACCTGTGGTCGCTCGGGGTCATGCTCTACGCCTGCGTCGAGGGGGTCTCGCCGTTCCGCCGGGCCACCGCGATGGACACGCTGCGGGCCGTGGTGGACGAGGACCCTCCCCCGGCTCGCCGGGCCGGGCCCCTGGAGCCCGTACTGGCGGGGCTTCTCCGCAAGGACCCCGCCGAGCGGCTGGACGCGGCGGAGACGGCCCCGATGCTCCGGGTGGTGGGCGCGGGCGGGGCCGTACGGGCCTCCGGCGGGCCGGTGTCGGGACCGGACGCGCCGCTGTCCACGGCCCGCCACGGGCACGCACCGCGGGGCGGAGCGGGGCCGTACGGACCGTCGGCGCCGCGGACTCCCGCACTCGGACAGCCGCCCGTACCCATGTCTGCGGCCTCGATCGGGACGGCGAACCGAACGGCGAACGGAACGACGAACGGGACGGCGAACGGGACGGCCGCCGCGGCCGGAACCGGGGAGGGCCGGGGCGCGGCCGGGCCCGTGCTCGTCGCGGGGATCGTCCTGCTGCTGCTCGCCCTGGCCGCGTTGGGCTGGGTCCTGCTCAAGGACCTCGGGGACGAGGACGGCCGCGCAGGGAACCGGGGCGCGCCCGCGAAACCCGCGACCACCGCTCCGGCCGCCACCACGGCCCCCGCGGACACCGCTCCGGCGTCCGCGCCCGCGTCGCCCTCGGCCTCGCCCTCCGCGGGGCAGCACGTCTCGGTGTACGTCGACGCGGTGCGCACCGCGTACACCGGGAGCTGTCCGCCGCCCGCCGGGCACGCGCCCGCCTTCAGCGCGACCGTCGAGGTGGAGCGGGTCCCGGTGGTGCTGGAGTACCGCTGGGCCACGCGGAGCGGGCGGACCTCCGGGCCCGGCTGGCAGTCCGTCACGTACGAGGCCGCCGGGCCCAGGAGCCGGCGGCTGGAGCACGAGGAGCTGACGCACGTGCCGGGTGTGCTCTTCGAGGACGCGGTCCGGCTGGAGGTGCGGGGACCGGCGGAGGTCGCCACCGAGTGGGTGGCGACCTCCGTGACGTGCGAGGAGGCGACCCCGACCGGCGGGGCCACCTCCCCCGGCACGAGCCCGTCCCCGGCGTCGCCGACGGCGAGTCCCGCGGCGACTGCGGAGGCCGGGGAGTCGGGCGGTGCGGATCAGGCCGCGTTGGTGAGGACGGGCAGGTAGCCGCCGGACTGTCCGGCGGCGGTCGGGTGGTAGGACTCGGCGATGTTCAGCCAGTTGACGCTGTGCAGCCACGGGCTGCCGGAGCAGATCTCGTGGCCCGTGAAGGTGCCGGCGACCGAGGCGAAGGTGAAGCCGTGGTTCGCGGCACGCTTGGCGATGGCGGCGTTGAGGTGGTCGGCGGCGCCGTTGATGGCGGCGCGCTCGCCCTCGGTCAGGCCGGCGGTACAGGTGCCGTTCAGCTTGTAGAAGCGGGGATAGCCGAGGACGACGACGCGGGCGCCGGGTGCCCGGCTGTCGATGGCGTTGTAGACCTGGTCGAGCTGGGCGGGGAGGGTGGAGTCCACGTAGGCCTTGGCCTGGTTGACGCGGTTGACGCAGGTGGACTCGGACTGGAGCACACAGGTCGTCATGACGTCGGAGAATCCGGCGTCGTTGCCGCCGATGGTGATGCTGACCAGGTCGGTCCCGGAGTTGAGGGGGCCGAGCTGGCCCGAGAGCACATCACCCGTGCGGGCACCGGAGCAGGCGGTGAAGGCGAAGGTCTGCGGGGAGTGGGCCGCGGCCCAGAGGGCGGGGTAGGCGCGGGTGGTGCGCTTGCAGTTGCCGCTCGCACCGTCGTAGTTGCCGGCGCCGAGGCCGGAGGAGTACGAGTCGCCGAGGGCGACGTAGCCGAAGTCCGCCTGGGCGGCGGCAGCCTGGCCGGCGCCGAACAGTGCGGCGCCGGCAGCGAGGAGGAGGGAGGAGGTCAGGGCAGCGAAGCGCGACACTTTCATGCTCATGTATGCGGCTCCTTGTGGGGGTTACTCCTGAGTCCGTGGTACAAGCAGCCGAGGATTGCCGGAAGTGTCCATGCCAAGAATGTTCGGAGCAGAGTCGAGGCCCGAATCTTCACCCGCCCTGCGTTTGAAGGGGGAACTTGGCACCCGATCCGGCGAAACACGGGTGCACGACGGCACCTCGTGCCGGATCATGGGCGCCATGCCAGCCAACCCGCAAGACGCGCTGCCGATCCGGCTCAACGTCGACGACAGCGACTCGCCGTCGGACGTCGTCGACGCGCTGTTCCTCGGCCGGTTCGCCTCGGGCGAGCAGCCCTACTCGCACAGCGTGTCGATCGAGCGGGTCAAGGCGGAGGCGACCCTCCTGCCGCCGGAGGCCACGGTGTTGCGCTCGGCGCGCGACAGCGACCGCAGCGCCACCCTCGCCGAGGGCGAGGGCTGGACCATGCTCGTCTCCCGGTGGAGCCGGGGCGCGGACGTCACCGTGACGGCGGTCAGCGACGAACTCGCCTCCAGTGTGCTCGGCGAGGCCACCGAGGGGGTGCAGGACGAGCCGGAACCGCAGCCGGAGAACGTCACGATGGGCTTCTGGTACGTCTCCCCGCGCCGCGGCCCGTACCGGACGACCCGCCAGATCGCGGCCGGGACGTGGGCGGAGGTGCGGCCCAACTACACCGCGCCGGTCGCCGGGGCGATGGACCGGCTGATGAAGGTGACACCGGACGACATCGCGGGCCGGCTGCTCCTGCTGCACGGCCCGCCGGGCACCGGCAAGACCTCGGCCCTGCGCACCCTGGCCCGGTCGTGGCGGGACTGGTGCCAGGTGGACTGCGTCCTGGACCCGGAGCGGCTGTTCAACGACGTCGGCTACCTGATGGACATCGCGATCGGCGAGGACGAGGGCACGGCGAAGGGCCGCTGGCGGCTCCTGCTGCTGGAGGACTGCGACGAACTGATCCGCGGCGAGGCCCGGCACACGGCCGGCCAGGCGCTGTCGCGGCTGCTGAACCTGACGGACGGTCTGCTGGGACAGGGCCGCAACGTCCTGGTCGGCGTGACGACCAACGAGGACCTGGAACGGCTCCACCCCGCGGTGGTCCGCCCCGGGCGCTGCCTGGCCCGTATCGAGGTCGGCCGGCTGACCCACCGTGAGGCGGTGGACTGGCTGGGCACCGAGGAGGGCGTCCCCCGCGAGGGCGCCACCCTGGCGGAACTCTTCGCCCTCCGCCGCGGCACGGGCCCGGCGGCCGTCCTGCCCCCGCAGCCCCACTCGGAGGCGGGCCTCTACCTCTAGCCTCCGGCGGCCGGGCGAAGGCCGGGCCGCCGGCGTTCGGGGCGCGGGGGTCCGGGGGCGGAGCGGCCCCCGGCGGACGGGCCGCGGCTACGCCTCGGCGGCGGGCGCGGAGACTCCGGCGGCCGGGCCGCGGCTACGTGGCGGCGTACCGGGCCCTGAGGGCCTCGGTCGCGGCGGCGACCGCCTCGGCCTCCGTCAGCCCCAGCCGGTGCGCCCGCTCGGCGTAGGCCTGCGCGGCCGACGCGGCCTCGCGCGCCGCGCCCTCCCCCGCCGCCGCGACGAAGGTCCCGTGGCGGCCCCGCGTCTCGATCACCCCGTCCGCCTCCAGCGCCCGGTAGGCCTTGGCAACGGTGTTGGCGGCCAGCCCCAGGTCCTCCGCCAGCCCCCGTACCGTCGGCAGCTTGAAGCCGGCCGGCAGCTCCCCGGACCGGGCCCGGGCGGCGATCTGCGCGCGCAACTGTTCGTACGGGGCGGCCGACCCGGCCGAGCCGTCAATGGCGATCTTCAGGTTCGTCGAGCTCACGCGGCTGATTGTCCACCATCGGCGGTTAATTGGGAGGCGCCGGGCGCGAGCGCGCACGTAGCGTCTGGCGCATGACCGTTCTGATCCGCGATCTCCGTCCGGACGACCTCCAGGACGTGGAGTCGGTGGTCCGGGTACGCCGCGCCGCCCTGCCGTTCCTGATCACCCGCGCCGGGGACGTGACCTTCGAACTCTCCTCCGCCCATCCCGCGAAGCACCACCGCGTCCTCGTCGCCGAGACCCCGGACGGCGAGGTCCTCGGCACCGCCCAGGCCGGTATCGCTCACGACAGCCCGCGGCCCGGCCAGGGCTACGTCAACGCGTACGTCGACCCCGCCCGCCGCGGCCTCGGCGCCGGCCGGCTGCTGCTCCGCACGGCCGAGGAGCACCTCGCCGCCCGGGGTGCGGTGGATGCGTACGCCTGGGTCCTCGACGAGCCCGCCCACCGCGCCTTCGCCGAGCGGCACGGCTACCGCCCCGGCCGCTCCGGGCACTTCCTGCGCCTGGACCTGACGGCCGCCGAGCTGCCCGCCCTCCCCGAGGCCCTCCCCGCCGGGGTGGAGCTGCTGCCCGCCGAAGCCTTCGCCGCGGATCCTCGTCCCCTCTTCGCGATCGACGCCGAGGCGACGGCAGACGAACCGAGTGACGTGGGCGCCGACCTCGACGACTACCAGGACTGGCTGAACCACACCTGGCACAACCCCTCCCTCGACAAGGAGCTGACGATCGTCGCCCTCGTCGACGGGCGGGCGGTGGCCTTCAGCGCCGTCCGGACCGACGGCGCCACCCGCTACGGCTCGGCGATGACCGGCACGCTGCGCGCCTTCCGGGGGCGCGGCCTGGCCAAACTCGCCAAGAACGCCTCCCTGCACCGGGCCCGCGCGGCCGGGTACACCGAGGCGTTCACCGGCAACGACAGCGGCAACGACCCGATGCTCGCCATCAACAGGTGGTTCGGGTACGAGATCTGCGCGACCGAGACGCACTTCACGAGGAGGCTGGGGACCCAGTGGCCGAGCAACTGACCGTGGTCCTGACCAAGGCGGGCCGGACCAAGATCCGCTATCCGGCGACTCAGGTCGCCGATGACGGCGACCGCATCTCCGTTCGGGCCCCCTGGGCCGCGGAGGGCGTACGGGACTTCGGCTTCGTCCGCTTCGAGCCGGGCGACGTGTTCGTCGAGCACTTCTGGCGGACGCGGTGGTACGCGGTCAAGGAGGTGTGGACGGGCGACGGCGTCCTGAAGGGCTGGTACTGCGACGTGACGCGCCCGGCCCTGGTCCGGAGCGGGGAGATCCTGGTGGAGGACCTGGACCTCGACCTGTGGGTCTCGGCGGACGGGACGTCGGTGCTGCGGCTGGACGAGGACGAGTTCGCCGGGAGCGGGCTGGCGGCGAGCGACCCGGAGGCGGCGGCCCAGGCGGTCCGCGCCCTGGACGCCCTGGACGACCAGGCCCGCTCCCGGCCCGGCCTGGCCGCGCTCCTCCTCTGAAGCACCGGTTCCGCACGGGCCGGAGCCGGTACCTGAGGCGGTGCTTGTGCCAGCCTTAAGCGGACCCTAAGGATCCTCTCCTGGCTGGTCCGAGCGGCGAAAAGGCGTGGTCCGGGGGCTAGCTTGGCGGGGCCAGGACAGGAAGGGCCGGTCGTGGCGCCGCCGGGGGGCGGCGCCGCCGAGCCCGATTCCGCCGGCGCGCCCCTGCCTTTGCCCGAAGGAGATCCCTCATGTCCGCACGCCGCCGCACCGTGACGCCGACCCGTATCGCCGCCGCCGGTGTCGCCCCGCTCGCGCTGGTCGCGTACGCCGCCGTGCCCGCGGCCGCACACGGCTCGATGACGGACCCGGTCAGCCGGGTGGCGGCGTGCTACGCGGAGGGACCGGAGTCGCCGAAGTCGGCGGCGTGCAAGGCGGCCGTCGCCGCCAGCGGGACGCAGGCGTTCTACGACTGGAACGCCGTGAACATCGCCAACGCGGCCGGGAACCACAGGGCGCTGATCCCGAACGGCCAGCTGTGCTCCGCCGGCAACGACAAGTACCAGGGCCTGGACCTGGCCCGCGCGGACTGGCCGGCCGGCCCGATGTCCGCCGGCCCGCACACCTTCCGGTACAAGGGCACGGCCCCGCACAAGGGCTCCTTCGAGCTGTACGTGACGAAGGACGGCTACGACCCGACGAAGCCGCTGAAGTGGTCCGACCTGGAGCCCGCGCCGTTCGCGAAGGCCACCGACCCGGGCATGCAGAACGGCGACTACGTCTTCTCCGGGACCGTCCCGAACAAGTCCGGCCGCCACCTGATCTACAGCATCTGGCAGCGCTCCGACAGCCCGGAGGCCTTCTACACCTGCTCGGACGTGGTCTTCGGCAAGGACAACGGAGGCGGGAACGGCGGCAACGGGGGCAACAGCGGTACGGGAGCCTCCCCCAGCACCAGGCCCAGCACCGGCAGCGGCAGCGGCACCGGCACCGGCACCGGGTCCAAGCCGGCCGACAAGCCCTCCGCCCCGACCGACCAGCAGATCGCCGACGGCGCCGGCAAGTCCTCGGTGGAGCACAACGGCCACGGCGACAACGACCCGAAGACGAACGGCGCGGCCGGCGCCTCCCTCCCGTCCTCGTCCGCCTCCGCCAACCCGGCGGACCCGGGCACGTCGGCGAGCGGCAACCTGGCGGAGACCGGCGGCAACAGCGCCACCCCGTCCATCGCCATCGCCGGGGCCGGCGCCCTGGCCGTCGGCGCGGCCGTGCTGTTCGCGATGGCCCGCCGCCGTGCGACGACGGCGGGCCGGCGCGGCCGCTAGTCGAACGGGTTTCCCCGGGCGGACCGCCCGCGTCTCGTGTCAGTCGAAGACCGAGGCGCAGGTGGTCCGTTCGGCGTTGGCCGGGTCGAGGGCGTTGACCGCCTCGTGCCAGGCGATCCGGTCGGTGAGCCCGATGGCCACGTGCTCCGAGAGGTCCAGGAAGCACAGGTCCTGGAGCACGACGTTGCGTACGTTCGGCCCCTCCAGGAAGCCGCTCCGGTACGGCGTCACCACCTCGTCGTACTTGGTGGCGATGACCGTGTACTTCACCCCGGGCACGGTGTCCCCGCCCTCGTTGAGCTTCTGCAGGAAGGCGGAGCCGGCGATCTGGTCGGCGAGGCCGGGGGTCGCACTGCTGATCAGGTCCTCGGCCCCGGGGAAGTACGGGAGGAGCTTGGTGAACCCGAGCAGGGTGGTGCCGTGGTTGTCGGGGGCGAGCCCGACCAGCGCGTTGACCTTCTTCGCGCCGCCGAGGAACTTCAGGTAGTAGCGCGGCATCATGCCGCCCTGGGAGTGTCCGATGATGTCGGTCTTGGGCGCGCCGGTGGCGGCGAGCACCCGGTCGACGAAGACGTCGAGCTGTTCGGCGGACTTGTCGATGGGGCCGAGCCCGTTGAAGAGGGGCACGCCGGGCAGCTGGCCGTAGTCGAGCGAGTAGACGCAGTACCCGCGGTGCACCAGGTACGGTGCGAGGCCGAGCCAGTTGTCCCAGGAGTTGCCGAAGGTTCCGTGGACGAGGACGACGGGGCGGGGGTGGGCGGCGGACGGCTTGCAGGACCAGTTGTTCCAGCCGCTGCTGGGGGCGGATGCGGCCTGCGCCGTGCCGGTGGGGGCGACGAGTGCGGCTGCGGTGAGGGTGAGGACGGCCAGCGGGCGGAGCAGGCGTCTCCAGGGCAGCATCGTGTGATCTCCTTGCGTTCGACTCAAGGGGATGAGCGTGGGGGTTCGTCCCGTGATCCGGATCACAAGAGGGCGCTGCTGCCGTCAAATTACGGGTGAGTAGCAACACAGGGAAGTTACGCGTCGGTAAAAACTCGCGTGTCGCGCGACGGGGCGTGCGTGCTGCAGTCCGACCGTCCGTCAGGCCGCCAGCGTGCCACGGGCGATGGCGTGCGGACCGAAGCGCGTACGGACCCGGTCGGTGACGGCCTCCAGGCGGCGGGCCTTCTCGTCCTCGGGGTCGAAACTCAGCTGCCGTGCGGCCCGTTCGGCCGGGATCAGCTCCTCGGCCCGCAGGGACAGCGCGCGGACCCGGGCCCGTTGCAGGCCGAGGCCCTCGTACAGGGCGTAGGCCGTGGCCGTCAGGGCCGCCGAGTGCGCGGTGGGTTCGGCCAGGGTGCGGGTCCGGGTGAGCGTGGTGCGGTCGGCGCAGCGCACGGTGAGCGACAGGACGCGGCACACCTGCCCGCCCTCCTGTGTACGAAGCTTCGTGCCGAGCTCCTCCGTCAGCGAGAGCAGGGCCCGCCGGTGCCGTGCGGGATCCAGCTCGTCCCGGTCGAAGAGCCGCTCGGCGGCGAGGGCGCGGGCGGCCTCGCCCGGCCGGACGGGGGTCCGGTCGATCCCGAGGGCGCGCTCGTGCACCTCGCGGCCGAGCCGGGCACCGAGGATCCGCCGCAGGGCGGCGGGCGGCGCGGCGGCGACCCGGCCGACGGAATCCAGGCCGTAGGAGCACAGGGTGCGGGCCGCCTTGGGGCCGACCCCGTCGAGTGCGGTGACGGGCTTGCCCGCCAGGAAGGCCCGTACGGCGGCGGGGTCTTCGGGGAGCACCACGGTTCCCCCGGGGCGGGCGTCGCGGGCCGCCGCCCGGGCCAGCATCGGATTGCCGGCCACGCCGACGGCGGCGTCCACGCCGTACAGGGCGAGGGCCCGGACCCGGATCACGGCGGCCAGCCGGCGGGCGTCGCAGCCGAAGTAGCGCAGCGCGCCGCGGACATCGGCGAGGGCGGCGTCCGGCGGCAGCGCCTGCACGGCCGGGGTGATCCCGCCGAGCAGCGCGAGCACCCCGGCGTACTCCCGCGCCCCGAGCGGTCCTCCGCCGGCGGGGTGCAGCCGCAGGCACAGCACGGCGTTCCCGGTGGCGCTCATCCCGCGCTCCCCGGGCTGGAGTGCCACAGCTTGCGGCCGGTCGCGGGGCCGGTTCCCGGCGGCTGGAGGTCCGCCCAGGGGTTCATCTCGTACCCCGTGGACATGCGGATCGTGCGCCCGGGTCCCTTCGCCGCCGGTTCCCCGTCGGCCGCGCCCCCGCCCGTGGCTGCCGGTTCGCCGGAGGCGTTGCCGGGCGGCTCGGCGAGGCGGGCCGCGACCGCGTCCAGGCCGCCCGTCGCGCGCAGTTCCACCAGCTCCGCCAGGTTCCACGCCGCCGCCCCGACCACGCTCAGGCTCTGCGGGCCCCTGCGCTGCACGACGCCTCGTACCAGCAGCAGGAAGGAATGGAAGACGGTGTGCGCGCACCGCTCGTGGCTGTCGTCGAAGAAGGCCAGGTCGACCAGGCCCGTGCCGTCGTCCAGCGTCGTGAAGATGACCCGCTTCCCGGACCGGATCGGCGGGGTCTGGGTGGCCGCCTTGGCCCCCGCGACCAGGACGGTCCGTCCGTGCTCGGCCTCCCGCAGCCGGCGCGCCGGGATCACTCCCAGCTCGGCCAGGAAGGCGTGGTGGTCGCCCATCAGGTGCCGCGAGGTGTCCATGCCGAGGACGCCCAGCTCGGCGCTGAGCCGTTCCGCGTCGGACAGGTCGGGCAGTCCGACGGAGGCCGTGGACCGGCCTCCCTCCAGCGGGAGTTGGGGGCCGCGCACACCGGCCGCCCGCTGCGCGCCGTGCAGTTCCGTCACGTGCAGGAGCAGGTCGCGGCGGTTGGCGCCGAAGGAGTCCAAGGCGCCCACCTGGGCGAGCCGTTCGGCGACCGGGCGCCCCGGACGGGCCCGGTCCCAGAAGTCGCGCAGGGAGGCGTAGGGCTGCCCGGACTCGATCCGGGCCGCCTCGGCCCCGCTGATGCCGTGGACGTCGGCGAGCCCCAGCCGCAGTCCCCACACACCCCCCGCATCGGACACCAGTTCGATGCGGGGGGCGACCGCCGACCTGTTCACGTCCAGCGGCAGCACCGGCACGCCCCGCCGCCGGGCGTCCGCCAGCAGCAGCCGCTTCGGGTACATCCCCGGGTCGTGGGTCAGCAGCCCGGCGTAGAAGGCCGCCGGGTGGTGCGCCTTCAGCCACGCCGACTGGTAGGTGGGCACGGCGAAGGCCACCGCGTGCGCCTTGCAGAAGCCGTAGCTGCCGAAGGCCTCCACGATCTCCCAGGTACGGGCGATCACCTCCGCCGGATAGCCGCGCTCGGCGGCCTTCGCCGCGAACCAGACCTTGATCCGCGCCTGCGACGGCGGGTCGGACAGCCCGCGCCGCACACGGTCCGCCTCGTCCCGCCCGCAGCCGGTCATGACGTCCACGATCTCGATGATCTGCTCGTGGAAGACCACCACCCCGTACGTCTCGCGCAGCGCGTCGGCGAGGTCCGGATGCGGGAAGCGCACCGGCGCCCGCCCGTGCCGGGCCTCGATGAAGGGCCGCACCATGTCGGCGGCCACCGGTCCCGGGCGGAAGAGGGAGATGTCGACGACCAGGTCGTGGAAGGTCGCCGGCTGGAGCCGCCCCACCAGGTCCCGCTGGCCCGGCGATTCGATCTGGAAGCAGCCCAGCGTCTCGGCCGAACGGATCAGCTCGTACGTGGCCCGGTCGCCGGGCGGCACCTGCGCCGGGTCGTCCAGGTCGAGCTCCACCCCCGTGCCGCGCCGGATCTCCGCGACCGCGTGGGCCATCGCGGACTGCATCCGCACGCCCAGCACGTCCAGCTTGAGCAGCCCGAGCTCCTCCACGTCGTCCTTGTCGAACTGGGACATGGGGAAGCCCTCGCCGCTGGTGGGCACCACCGGCGTACGGGCGAGCAGCGAGGCGTCGGACAGCAGCACCCCGCACGGATGCATGGCGATGCCGCGCGGCAGCGCGTCCAGCGATTCGACGAGCTCCCACAGCCGCCCGTACGACTCCCCGCGTACGTCGCGCAGTTCGGGCAGTTCCTCCAGCGCGGCCCGGGCGTCGCGGGCCCGGATGTGCGGGAAGGCCTTGGCGAGCCGGTCGACGACGGCCGGGTCCATGGACAGGGCGGCGCCGACGTCCCGGATGGCGTGCCGGACCCGGTAGGTCTCGGGCATGGAGACGGTGGCGACGCGCTCGGCGCCGAACCGGTCGATGATCCGCCGGTAGACCTCCAGCCGTCGGGCGGACTCCACGTCGATGTCGATGTCGGGCAGGACGCGCCGGCGCTTGGACAGGAAGCGCTCCATCAGCAGGCCGTGCTCGACGGGATCGGCGTGCGCGATCCCGAGCAGGTGGTTGACGAGGGAGCCGGCGCCGGAGCCGCGGGCCGCCACCCGGATGCCCATCTCCCGTACGTCGTCCACCACCTGGGCGACCGTCAGGAAGTACGAGGCGAAGCCGTGGTGGGCGATGATGTCGAGCTCGTGGTGCATCCGCTCCCAGTAGGCGGGGTCGCCCGCGTAGCCGCGCAGGACCATGCCGGCGGAGGCCCGGGAGGTGAGGACCCGCTGGGCGCTGCGGTGGGCGGCGCCGACGAGCCGGGCCTCGGGGAAGTGCACGGAGCCGATGCCGAGGTCGTCCTCGGGGTCCACGGAGCAGGCCTCGGCGGTGTGCCGGGTCTGCGCGAGCAGGCGGCGGGCGTCGGTGGGGCCGAGGCCGGCCGCCCGGGCGATCAGGTCGGCGGCCTCGGTCATGGCGGCGGGGGCCTTGAGCCAGCGCTCACCGGTGTCGAGGGGGCCGCGGCGGTCGATGGGGACCAGGCGGCGGGCCGCGTCGAGGATGTCGGCGACCGGGCCCTGGCCGGGGTCGGCGTAGCGGACAGCGTTGGTGAGCACGGCCGGGACGCCCTGCTCGGCGGCGAAGCCGACGGTACGGGCGGCCAGCCGCAGCGAGCCGGGGCCGGTACCGGTGCGGCCGTGGTGGACGGCCTCCAGGCGCAGGGAGTCCCCGTAGACCTCGCGCCAGGGCGCGAGCAGCCGGGCGGCCCGGTCGGGGCGGCCCGCCGCGAGCGCCCGCCCCACCTCGGAGCCGGGCCCGAGGAGCACGAAGACGCCCTCCCCGCGCAGGGCGTCCCAGGGGACGAGCGGGACCTCGGCGGCCGTCGCGTGGGCGGCGGTGACCATCCGGCACAGCTCGGCCCAGCCGACGGCTCCGTCCCGGGCCAGGAAGACGGCCCGGGCGGCGGACTCGTCCAGGAAGGCCCCGCCCTTGACGGGGGTGCGCCGCCGGTACGAGGCCTCACCCGGACCGCCGCCCGCGGAGGACGCGGTCGAGCCCCCCGGCCCGGCCGGGCCCGCCGCGGGGGAACCGGCGGGCGGCACCGCCATGTCCACGCCGAACAGCGGCCGGATGCCCGCCTTGGCCGACGCCTTCGCGAACCGGACCGCGCCCGCCAGGGTGTCGCGGTCGGTCAGGGCGAGGGCGTCCATGCCCCGCTCGGCGGCACGCTCCGCCAGCCGTTCCGGGTGGGAGCCTCCGTAGCGCATGGAGAACCCCGAAACGGTGTGCAGATGCGTAAAACCAGGCACCCGCGGCCTCCTGCTTCGCTCGTAGAACACCACCCCCGCTCTCCACCATAGAGCAATTCGAATACCCGTGCGAAACACATGTTCGACCACCTGCGCACGGCGCGGTCATCCGTTCGGCCCGCCCCTGCTGCGGCCCGCCCCGCGCACGCCGAGCGTGTGAGACATGACCCCGTCCCAAGGTTTCCTCGCCGAGATCAAGGACGCCGTGACCACCCGGGCGGCACTGCTCGTCCTGGGGGTGCTGGTGCTCCAGCTCGCCTTCATCACCTCGTACATCGGGGCCTTCCACCATCCGAAGCCCAGCAAGATCCCCATCGCCGTGACCGCACCCGCAGCGCCGGTGGCCGAGCGGTCCGCGCAACAGCTGGGCGCCCTGCCGGGAGACCCGCTCGACCCCCGCGTGGTCGAGGGCGAGGCCGCGGCGCGCGCCCAGGTCGAGCACCGGGACGTGGACGGCGCGCTGATCATCGACCCGGCCGGCCGGACCGACCGGCTGCTGGTCGCCTCGGGCGCCGGCGCCTCGTTGTCCCAGGCCCTGGAGGAGGTCGTCGGCGCAGCCGAACGGGCCCAGGGGCGGACCGTACGGGTCACCGACGTGGCCCCGGCAGCCAAGGGCGACAGCCGCGGCCTGAGCTCCTTCTACCTCGTCATCGGATGGTGCGTGGGCGGCTACCTGTGCGCCGCGATCCTCGCGATCAGCGCCGGCGCGCGGCCCGCCAACGCACACCGCGCCGTCATCCGGCTCGGTGCGCTGCTCGTGTACGCGCTCGGCGCCGGACTGCTCGGCGCGGTCATCGCCGGCCCGGTCCTGGACGCACTGCCCGGCAGCATCTGGGGCCTGTGGGGGCTGGGCACCCTGGTCGTCTTCGCGGTCGGCGCGATCACCCTCGCCTTCCAGGGGCTGGCGGGCGTGATCGGCATCGGCCTGGCGATCCTGGTGATCGTGGTGCTCGGCAACCCGAGCGCGGGCGGCGCCTATCCGTACCCGCTGCTGCCGCCGTTCTGGAGCACCATCGGCCCGGCCCTGCCGCCGGGCGCCGGTACGTACGCCGCGCGCTCCATCACCTATTTCGGCGGCAACGGGGCCGGCGGGCCGATGCTGGTGCTGAGCGCCTGGGCGGTGGTCGGCTCGGCAATCACCCTGGCCTGCGCCACCCTCCGCCGAGGCCGCCCGGCGTAACGCCTGCGGTGCCCCTGCGGGGTTGCTCGGCGGGGTTGCTTTGCGGTGGTTGGTCCGGCCGAAGTGTGCGGCGGGCCGGGGTATGGGCGCGGTGGAGCCGGGTCGGGGTGCCGGGCCCCTGCGGGGTGCTTTGCGGGGTCCGGACCGTGCCGCGGGTCCCCTGCGGGGCTGCTGGGCGGTGGCCCGGTCTGCAGGGCCGGGGTACCACGGTGCGGGTCCCCTGCGGGGTTGCTTCGCGGGGCCTGATCGTGCCGCGGGTCCCCTGCGGGGCTGCTGGGTGGTCCGGTCCGGCCGGAATGTGCGGCGGGCCGGGGTACGGGCGCGGTGCGGGTGGGTCGGGGTGCCGGGCAGGGGTATCTCCTCGGCTCGGCGCGTGCTGCCCTGGCACCGTATCTCCTCGGCTCGGCGCGTGCTGCCCCGGCCCGGCCAGACGGCCCCGGTCGCGCCTCGTCCTGCGGGGACACCCCTCCCCGTCCCCCCTCCACCAGCACGAGCCGGTTCCGCAAGCGGGTGGTGTCGTTCGGGCGGAGCCGTGGCGTGGGGTGGGGACACGGCGGAGTGTCCCCGCAGGACGAGCGCGCAACCCAACCCGCCTGCCCACGACAAAGCCGCACGCGCCGAGCCGAGGAGACATTCCGCCGGGGCACCGCCCCACACCCCATCACCACCCGCCCCGCAGGAACAGCCCACTACCGCCGAGCCGCGCAGCGAACCGGCCGAGGAGACACTCCGCCGGGGCACCGCCCCACACCCCATCACCACCCGCCCCGCAGGAACAGCCCCCACCGCTGAGCCCGCGCAGCGACCCGGCCGAGGAGACACTCCGCCGGGGCACCGCCCCACACCCCATCACCACCGGCCCACAGGAACAGCCCCCACCGCTGAGCCCGCGCAGCGACCGGCCGAGGAGACACTCCGCCGGGGCACCGCCCCACACCCCATCACCACCGCCCCGCAGGAACAGCCCCTACCGCCGAGCCCGCGCAGCGAACCGGCCGAGGAGACACTCCGCCGGAGCACCGCCCCACACCCCATCACCACCGGCCCACAGCAACCATGGCCACCCCCGGCGGGAGCCGCAGGGCACCGCCCCACACCGCATCACCACCGCCCCGCAGGAGCACCCACTACCGCCGAGCCGCGCAGCGAACCGGCCGAGGAGACACTCCGCCGGAGCACACCTCTGAGCGAAGGCCTGTGATCGCACGCCTCCGAGCGGACCCCGCCCTTCGCTCCCGGCACGCCCCGCAGTACGGAAGCGGCCGGGCGGGTCGGCGGCGTGCGCCTGCGGGGACCGGCACCGGAATCGCCCCCTGAGTGCGCCCTACCGCACTCCTCCCCCAGCGAGCACAATCGCCGTGACGACTCACACCGATCGTGAGGGAGGGAGCGCGTGCGCCATCAGGTGCGCACAGCGGACGGGCGCGCTCTGACCGTGGAGCGCTGGGGCGATCCGGAGGGCAAGCCCGTCTTCCTGCTCCACGGCATGCCCGGAAGCCGCCTGGGCCCGGCCCCCCGGGGCATGGTCCTCTACCAGCGCCGGATGCAGCTCATCGCCTACGACAGACCCGGCTACGGCGGCTCCGACCGTCACCCGGGCCGCACCGTCGCCGACGTGGCCCATGACGTGGCCGCCGTGGCCGACTCCCTCGGTCTGGACAGGTTCGCGGTGGCGGGCCGCTCCGGAGGCGCCGCCGGCGCCCTCGCCTGCGCCGCTCTGCTGCCGGAGCGGGTCACCCGCACCGCGGCGATGGTCGGGCTGGCTCCCCGGGACGCGGAGGACCTGGACTGGTTCGCCGGAATGGCCGCGTCGAACGTCCAGGAGTACACCACCGCCTCCACCGACCCCGAGGAACTGGCCGCCCGGCTGATCCCGCGCGCCGACGGCATCCGCAAGGATCCGGGGCGGCTCCTGGACGAGCTGCGCCGGGAGCTGACCGACAACGACCGCATGATCGTCTCGGACGCCGGGCTGCGGTCGATGCTGCTGCGGAACTACCGCGAGGGGCTGCGCCATTCGGCGTACGGCTGGATCGACGACGTCCTCGCCTTCAGCCGCCCCTGGGGCTTCGACCCGGCCGACATCCGCTGCCCGGTGCTGATCTGGCACGGGGAGCTCGACGTGTTCTCCCCCGTGGGCCACTCCCGCTGGCTGGCGCGCCGCATCCCCGGGGCCACCACCACCATCGAGCCGGCCGCCGCCCACTTCGCGGCCCTGCGCGCACTGCCCGACGTACTGAACTGGCTGCTGCGCGACCTCCCGACTCCACCGCTCAGCGAACAGCAGCCCGCATAAAGGCCGTTCGGCCCCCGTGCAGCATCCCCAGGGGGCTCCGCCCCGTTTCCGCAGCGCATCTGATTACGTGTCAACTAGCCGCAACGCCAAGGGAGCGGGGCCGCCACGGGGCGGGCGGCCGGGCGAGTCGTCCGCACCCGGAACCCGACCCGCGGCGAGGTCCGCCCCGCCTGTTCGGCGAGCACCTCGCACGGCGTCACGGCGAGCTCCGGCCAGGCGGTCGCACTGCGGGTACCCCGTCCGGACGGGCTGCCCGCAGTGCGACCGCGGCCCGTCCGCGACGGCCTTCCCCGGCGCCGCCGGGAGAAAAGGATCTTGCCGTCCGGCGAACGGCCGAATAAGCCACCTCGGGAAATACGCCGCACTCGCTATAGAACGGTTGACCAGGCGTCATGTCTCGGTTGCCAATGGGGTGTGGCCGAGTAAAGTCCACGCTTGACGGCAGCGCGTCGCTGTTGTCATTCACATGCCCATTCCACAGACTTCCCCGAGGACGGTGTCGTGAACACTTCCGCAACCCCCCCGACCAGCACGGTCAAGGCCCGCCGGGTGCCGCTCGCCAAGATCGACGTCGAGACCGCGTCCGCGGCCGCGACGCTCGGTCGCGTGCTCCCGGCCGCATCCGGCCGTCCGGTTCAGGCACCGATCTTCAACTCCGCGCTCTGAGGCGGAACGAGAGCTCTAGACTGGCGGAATGACCGGCCTGATCGCATTTCGCGAGATCGTCCTGAAAGTTCACAGCAGATGCGATCTTGCTTGTGATCACTGCTATGTCTACGAACACGCAGATCAGAGCTGGCGAGCCCGGCCGAAAGTGATCTCCCCCGAGGTTATTTCACGTACCGCGTCCAGGCTCGCCGAACATGCCCGTGACCATGCACTCCCCTCCGTCACGGTGATTCTCCACGGAGGGGAACCCCTGTTGGCGGGCACGGCCCGGCTCCGACTCGTCTGCGAGGAGTTCAGCCGGGCGCTCTCCGGGATCGCCGCCCTCGACCTGCGGATCCACACCAACGGGCTCCAGCTCGGCAGCCGTTGCCTCGACCTGTTCGCCGAGTTCGGCGTCCGGGTCGGCATCTCCCTCGACGGGGACCGCGCCGCCAACGACCGCCACCGCCGCTTCGCCGACGGCCGTACGAGCCATCCGCTGGTCCTCGCCGCCGTCGCACGGCTGCGTTCCGCGCCCTACCGCCACCTCTACCAGGGCCTGCTCTGCACCGTGGACGTGGCCAACGACCCCGTCGCCGTGCTCGACGCGCTCGTCGAACTCGAACCCCCGCGGGTGGACTTCCTCCTTCCGCACGCCACCTGGGAAACGCCGCCCGTCCGGCCGGACGGGGAGCCGGACGCCTATGCCCGCTGGCTCCTGCGGATCTTCGACCACTGGGAGCGGCTGGGCCGCCCGGTGCCCGTACGGCTCTTCGAGTCCCTGCTGTCCACCCTGCGCGGCGGCCCCAGCCTCACCGAGTCACTCGGCCTCGCGCCCACCGACCTCGTCGTCGTCGAGACCGACGGCACCCTGGAGCAGGTGGACTCCCTCAAGAGCGCCTTCGAGGGAGCCGCGGCCACCGGGTTCAACGTCTTCGAGCACTCATTCGACCAGGTCGCGGCCCATCCCGGGGTCCGTGCCCGGCAACTGGGCCTCGCGGGCGTCAGCGACACGTGCCGCCGCTGCCCCGTCGTACGTTCGTGCGGGGGCGGGCTCTACACCCACCGCTACCGCGAACGCAACGGCTTCGACAACCCCTCCGTGTACTGCACCGACCTGCGCGAACTCGTGGACGGGGTCGAGGGCCGCACCGCGCTCCGGGAGACCGCTCCCCAGCTGTCCGACCCGGCCGAACTGGCCCGCTCCCAGGAGGAGCTGACCCGGATCCTGCTGGCCCGGCTGAACGCGGACCTGGCCGCAGACCCCGACTGGGCGCACGCCTGGGAGCTGGTGGCCGCCGTGGAGCGGGCCGGGGAGGCGGGCGCCGACGCGCTGGACGCCGTACTGGACCACCCCTTCACCCGGACCTGGGTGCTGGCGTCCCTGGACGCCGCGCGGGACGGGCGTCCCGGCGCCCCGGAGGCGGCCCGCAGGCTCACCGCGCTGGCCGCCGCGGCCGTGCTGCGCGGGCGGCTGGACCTGCCGGCCGAGGTGGCCTACCGGGACGGCGAGGTGTACCTGCCGACCCTCGGGCTGCTGCGGCTCGGAGAGCCGGGCACGGAGGGCCGGGCCTCGCTGCGCGTCACCGACGACGGCTACGTGGCCCGGGACGGCCGCTCCGAGCACCGCTTCGGGCCGGCGGACGGCGACGCCCGCTGGCAGCCCGTACGCACCTGGTCGCCCGGCCCGGACGCGGCGCCGGTGGCACTGGAGGACCTCGACCCGTACCGCAACTGCTTCCCCCGCCCGCCCAGGCTGCGGCTCGGCGCCGGCGAGACCGAGGAGTGGCGGGGCAGGCTCGACCGGGCCTGGGCCCTGCTGCACAAGGCGGTGCCCGGGTTCGCCCGGGCGGCGGCGGCCGGGCTGACCACCCTGACGCCGCTCGCGGGCGGCCCACGGGCCGGTGGGTGGGGCGAGGCGGGCCGGCACGGGCCGGGTGCCCTCGGGGTGCCGTACGCGGCGGGCGTACGGGAGACCGCGCTCGCGCTGCTGACCGGTCGGCGGCGGACCCGGCTGCGGGCCCTGACCGAGGTCACCGACCTGTACGCGCTGGACGGGGAGTGGCAGCACCCTTCGCCGTGGCGGTCGCGCCCGGTGCCGGTGTCGCGGCTGCTGGCCGACGTGCACGAGCGGGTGGCGGTGGAGGCGTACCGGCGGGCGACGACGGGTCCCGAGCCGGGCGGCGCGGACCGCATCCACGAGGCGCTGGACCGGCTCTGGGCCGCGGCCGAGCTGACGGTCACCGGCAAGCGTCTGGTGGCGGAGCTGCGCTACGAGCTGAAGGCGGTCGACGCGTGAGCGCCCACTCCCCCGCCCCGGCACCCTCCCCGGCGGGCCCGGGCCGGGGCCGCCGGACCACGGGCGCCCTGCAGCTCGCGGTGCAGCTGCGGCTGCTCGGGGTGCGGCCCGGGATGCGGCTCCTGGTGCACGCCTCGCTGCGCGGGACCGGGCTGCGCGCGGAGCAGCTGCGCGACGCCCTGCGGGGCGTCCTGGGCCCGCGCGGGACCTTGGTGGTGCCGGCGTTCACCCCGCAGAACTCCAGGACGTCCAGCGCGCACCTGGAGCGGATCGCCGGCATGGACGAGGCCGAGGTGCGGGCCTTCGTCGACCGGATGCCCGCCTTCGACCCGGCGAGCACCCCCAGCCAGGGCATGGGGTCCCTCGCGGAGGCCGTCCGGACCGCGCCGGGCGCCGCGCGCAGCTCCCACCCGCAGACCTCCTTCGCCGCGCTCGGCGCGGACGCGGAGCGGCTCTGCGCGGGCCACCGCCTGGAAAGTCACCTGGGTGAGGAGACACCCCTGGGAAAGCTGTGCTGGGAGGGCGGACAGGTACTCATGATCAATGTGGGGTTTTCCGTCTGCACCGCGTTCCATCTCGCGGAGTATCGAATTCCGAAGCCCCCCTTGCGCATGTACGAGTGTGTGGTGAAGGTGAACCTTCCGGAGGGTCATCAGGGGTCCCGCCAGGAGGGGGAGTGGACCGCATACGAGGACGTCGCACTGGACGACGGTGATTTCGCGGAGATCGGCAGGGCGTTCCCGGATTCGCGGGTGCGCAGGGGGCGGGTCGGAGGGGCGTCGAGCATGCTCTTCTCCGTCCCGGAAGCCGTCGACCACGCCCTTGAGTGGATGACCGAAAACAGACGCTGATTGACTGAACGATGAGGGGATGTGGCGAAGCAGCTCCGGAATGATGTTTCTTCGCTCGCAGCTTCGGGACGGGGGGCGTGTGCCCGCATCAGTGCAGCCGTACTTTTTTCTCAGTTATGCGCATACACCGAGATTCGGGGCCGGGGGGCCCGACCCCGACATGTGGGTCGAGCGCCTCTTCCGGGATCTCTGCAGCCATGTCATGGCGCTGACGGATCTGCCGGCGGGGGCCGAGGCCGGTTTCATGGACCGGGAGATACGCAGTGGCGAGGGCTGGTCGGAGCGGCTCGGGGCGGCGCTCGCCACCTGCCGGGTCTTCGTCCCGTTGTTCTCGCCGCGGTATTTCGCCAGTGAGATGTGCGGCAAGGAGTGGTACGCCTTCGCCCAGCGGGCGATCCATCAGGGGGCCCTGAGCAACCAGCCCGCCGAGGCCATCGTGCCCGCGTTATGGGTGCCGGTGCCCCCGTCGCAACTCCCCGGCCCTGCGGAGCGGTTGCAGTTCAACCACAACACCTTCGGCGAGCGCTACGTCACCGACGGGCTGTACGGCCTGATCAAACTGCGCGGCTACGCCGAGCAGTACGAGCGGGCCGTGTACGAGCTGGCCAAGCGCATCGTGCGGGTCGCCGAGACCGTCCGGCTCGAACCGGTCCGCCCGCTGGACTACCGGGGGGTGCCGAGCGCCTTCGGCCCCACGGGCGGCGGCAGTCCCGCCCGCAGCCTGCACGTGACCGTCGCCGCCGCCTCCCGGCACGACCTGCCGGACGGCCGCAGCCCCGAGTACTACGGGGACAGTGCGCTGGAGTGGAATCCCTACCACCCGGTGGCGCAGCGGCCCATCGCCTACGTCGCCGAGGACCTGGTCAAGAACCTCAACTACCAGACCAGCATCGGTTCCTTCGACGACGAGGCCGGGCACTACGACAGCAAGCAGCCCCCCACCCGGCCGGAGATCCTGATCGTCGACCGCTGGGTGGTGGAGGACGAGCACCGCCGCCAGCGCCTGGCCGCCTTCGACCAGGAGTCCCGTCCGTGGGTCAACGTGGTCGTGCCGTGGAACCGCTACGACCACCAGAGCCGCGCGAAGGAGATCGAGCTGGCGCGGCGGCTGGAGGAGACGCTGCCCGTCAAGATGGGCCAGGGCCGGGCCGCCTGCCGGGCCGCCGCGAACGGGGTGGCCAACATGGAGACCCTCGGGCAGATCCTGCCGCAGGTGGTCGAGGCCGCGGCGCAGCAGTTCCTCAGGCACGCCCAGGTCTACCTGCCGGCCGGCAACACCCACACCGAACGCCCGCGGCTGCTGGGGCCGATGGGGATGAGCGGGCCTCCGGCCCCGCCACCGGCGCCCTTTCCGCCCGACACGTTCGGCGGCCACAACGACGGCAACGACAGCAACGACACCGACCGGGGGGACGCGGATGACAGCGAGTCGTGACAGCAGGGACGGCCGTGACGGACGCATCGTCACCTTCTACTCGTACAAGGGCGGCACGGGCCGCACCATGGCGCTCGCCAACACCGCCTGGATCCTGGCGGCCAACGGCAAGCGGGTCCTGGCCGTGGACTGGGACCTGGAGGCCCCGGGCCTGCACCGGTTCTTCCACCCCTTCCTGGACCCGTCGACGCTCGGGGCCACCACCGGGGTGATCGACCTGATCAGCGAGTACGCGTGGGCGGCCACCAGTCCGGTGACGCGCGCGGACGACTGGCACAAGGACTACGCGCGGATCCAGCCGCACGCCGTCTCCCTCACTCCGGAGACGCTGGGCTGGGAGTTCCCGGACGGTGGCACCCTGGACTTCGTCTCTGCGGGCCGGCAGAACCGCGAGTACTCGGCGACGGTGTCCACCTTCGACTGGGACAACTTCTACGACCGGCTCGGCGGCGGCCTGTTCTTCGACGCCTTACGCGCCGACATGAAGAGCAACTACGACTACGTCCTGATCGACAGCCGCACGGGTCTGTCCGACATCGCGGACATCTGCACCGTGCACCTGCCGGACGTCCTCGTCGACTGCTTCACGCTGTCCGACCAGTCCATCGACGGTGCCGCGTCCGTCGCCCGTCAGATCGACGAGCGGTTCAACGACCGCGGCATCAAGATCTATCCCGTTCCGATGCGGATCGACGAGGGCGAGAAGGAGAAGGCCGACGCGGGCCGGGCGCTGGCCCGGATCAAGTTCGACCGGTTCCCGGGCGGCCTGGTCGGGGACGAGCTGACCTCCTACTGGGGCGCGGTGGAGATCCCCTACCGGCCGTACTACGCCTACGAGGAGACGCTGGCCACCTTCGGCGACGAGGCGGGGCTGACCAACTCCCTCCTCTCGGCCTTCGAGCGGCTCACCGCCGTGGTCACCGAGGGCGAGATCACCTCCATGCCCGCCATCGGCGAGGAGGTCCGCCTGCGCATCAGGGACGCCTTCACGCGGCGGCGCCCGGCACTGCCGGCCGACCTGTTCCTGTCGTACGTGGCCGAGAACCGGATGTGGGCCGACTGGATCGAGTCGGTGCTGACCCGGGCCGGCTTCCGGGTGGTGCCGAAGGACGTATCGGCCGAGCGGCCCGCGCCGGCCCCGGGCACCGGGTCCGGCGGGGACACGCTGGGCGGCGGCACGGGCATCAGCATCGACACTGCCGCCCGGACCGTGGTGCTGCTCTCCACGGCCTACCTGAAGTCCGCGCGGGCCGTGGACGTGTGGGAGCGGGCGGCCGCCGAGGACCCGACCGGCGGCCGACGCCAGCTGGTGCCGCTGAGGGTGGGTGACGTACGGCTGTCCACGCCGTACATCGACCGCAACCCGGTGGACCTGTTCCGCCTCGACGAGGTGCACGCCACCGCCGCCCTGCTGCGTGCGGTGGAGAGGCCCATGGCCCTGCCCGACAGCGTGGCGAGCGCCTCGCAGCCCGGCCCCCGTTTTCCGGGGACCGTTCCGAAGATCTGGAACGCTCCGCCCCGCAATCCCGGGTTCACCGGCCGCAGCATCGTGCTGGAGCGGATGCGCGACCAGCTCGGCGGCGGCATGGCCGTGGTGCTCCCGCAGCCGCAGACGCTGTTCGGCCTCGGCGGCGTCGGCAAGACCCAGGTGGCGCTGGAGTACGTGCACCGGTTCATGGCCGACTACGACCTGGTGTGGTGGATCTCCTCGGAGCAGACCGACGACGTGGTCGCCGCCCTCGCGGAGCTGGCGGTACGGCTGGGGGCGCAGACCGGCGAGGACATGGCGGCCGCCTCCCAGGAGGCGATCGACCTGCTGCGGCGCGGGGTGCCGTCCTCCCGCTGGCTGCTGGTCTTCGACAACGCGGACGATCCCGAGACCCTCAAGCGGTTCTTCCCGCCGGGCGGTCCGGGGCACGTGCTGGTGACCTCCCGCAACCAGTCCTGGTCGCAGTACGGCGACGCGCTGCCGGTGGACGTGTTCCTGCGCGAGGAGTCCATCGAACACCTCCAGCGCCGGGCCCCCGGGCTCACCAAGGAGGACGCCGAGCAGGTGGCGATCGCGGTGGGCGACCTGCCGCTGGCCGTCGAACAGGCGGGCGCCTGGATCGCGGAGACCGCGACGCCGGTGGCCGCGTACATCGAGCAGCTGGCCCAGCAGGCGGCGAGCGTGCTGGGCCTGAACCAGCCGCCGGGATACCCGGAGCCGGTGGCCGCGACGTGGAACATCTCCATAGAACGGCTCCAGTCCCGTTCCCCGGCCGCGGTCCGGCTGCTCCAGCTGTGCGCCTTCCTGGCGCCGGAGCCGATCTCCGCGAGCCTGCTCTACAGCAAGGAGATGATCGACGCGCTCAAGCCGTACGACGCCTCGCTCCAGGAGAAGCTGGTGCTGGGCCGGGTGATCCGGGAGATCGGCCGGTTCGCGCTGGCCAAGGTGGACCAGGTCAGCAACAGCATCCAGGTGCACCGGCTGGTGCAGGCGGTGATCCGGTCGCAGATGCCGGAGGAGGACCAGCGGGAGGCCCGGCACGCCGTCCACCGGATCCTGGCCGGCGCCCGGCCCGACGACGACGAGCCGATCGACAACCCGGAGACCTGGCCGCGGTTCAACACCATCTGGTCCCACCTCACCCCGTCCGAGGCCCGGTACTGCAAGGAGCCGGAGACGCGCAGGCTGCTGATCGACCGGGTCCGCTACCTCTGGAAGCGCGGCGACTTCAAGGCCGCCTACCAGCTCGGCGAGGAACTGCGCGACGCCTGGAAGGAGATGCTCGGCAACGACGACCTGCAGTACCTCTACCTGCGTTTCCACCTGTCGAACATCCTGCGTTCGCAGGGCCGGTTCGTGGAGGCGAAGGAACTGGACGAGGTCACGCTGGAGCGGCAGCGGGCGGTGCTCGGTCCCTCGCACCCGCACACGTACATGACCATGAGCGGTCTGGCCAACACCCTCGGCGCGCTGGGCCAGTACGGACAGGCGATGGAACTGGCGACCGACGCGCACGAGGGCTTCAGCCAGATCTTCCACGAGGCGCACCCGCGGACCCTGGCCGCCGCGAACAACCTGGCGCTGAACCTGCGGCTGGTCGGCCAGTACACCAGGGCCCGCGAGATCGACACGGAGGTGTACGACCTGCGCACGGAGGTGCTCGGCCCGGAGCACCCGTACACCCTGTCGTCCGCGCAGAACCTCGCGCGCGACCTGCGCGAGGTGGGCCGGTACGAGGATTCGGTGCAGCTGCTGAGCCGTACGTACGAGATCTACAAGCGGACGCTGGGCAGGGCGTTCCCGGGCACCCTGGCGGCCGCGAAGAACCTGGCGGTGTCGCTGCGCCGGGCCGGGCAGCTGGAGGACGCACTGCGGCTGACGACGGCCACCCGGGCCCGCTACCGGGCCAAGTACACCTCGGTCAACCCGGACCTGCTCTCCTGCGAACTGAACCTGGCCTCGGACCTGTTCGCGACGGGGGACCCGGGCGGGGCGCGGGACCTGGCGCAGGAGGTGGTCGACGAGTACATGAAGGTCCCGGGCGAGCGGCACCCGTACACGCTGGCGGCGGTGAACAACCTGGCGGTCTTCCACTGGGGCACGGGTGCGGCGGAGCCGGCGGAGACGATGCTGCGGCAGACGATCCGGCTGATGCGGGACGTCCTGGGCGACAACCACCCGCACACGGTGTTCGCGCATCTCAACCTGGCCAACACCCGGGCCGACCGGGGCGATCCGGAGGGGGCCCTGGAGCTGGAGCGGCTCGCCGTGCTGCGGCTGCGCGAGGCGCTCGGGGCGCATCATCCGGAGACCCTGGCGAGCAGCTCCAACATGGCGATCAGCCTGGACTCGATGGGCCGCAAGGAGGAGGCGGCCCGGCTGCGCGCCGAGGTGGTGTCCGAGCTGACCCGGCTGCTCGGCGAGGACCACAGCCTGACCCGGTACGCGCGTGACGAGCGGCGGGTCCACCGGGACCTGGAGCCGCTCGCCGTGTGATCCGACGGAGGACGGCGGGGGCCTCGGTCCCCGCCGCCCGCCACCCGAGACGAGGGGGGCGTTGTGACCGACAGCACGACCTTTCGAAACGAGGACCTGCCGGCCCTCTTCCACCACACGGACCAGGCGGCGGTCTCCCGGCAGCGGGAGTCCACCCATGCCACGCGGGCGCAACTGCTGCTGCTCGTGGCGGCCGCGGGAGCCGCCGCACTGCCGCCGGGGCCGGAGCTCGGCCCGCTGCACCTGTTCGGGCTGCTGAGCGTGCTCTCGTACGCGGCGGTGCTGGGCGTGGGGATGCGGGCGACCAGGCGCCGGGCCAGGCCGCAGTGGCAGCTCAACCGCAGTGCTGCGGAGTTCATCAAGTCGCTTGCCTGGCGGTACGCGGTGCACGGGGCGCCGTTCGGCAGTGACGTGGCCGATCCCGGGGAGACGTACCGGACGCGGCTGGAGGCGGGTCTTGCCGAGCTGCGGAAGATGGGCTGGGAGGATCCGCGGACGGCGGGCGCGGTGCCGGAGGGTGCGGAGATCACCGGGGCGATGCAGCGGCTGCGCGGCAGGGACTACCACGTGCGGCGCGAGACGTACGTACGGGACCGGCTGATCGAGCAGCGCAACTGGTACCGGCGGCGGACGGAGGTGTCCCGGCGGGCGACGCGCCTGTGGTCGTGGACGATCGTCCTGCTGACCTGTCTGGCCCTGCTGTTCGCGCTGCTGAGGACGTTCGGCTCGGGCCCGGGGGCGGGCCTGACGGGACTGCTGAGCACGGCGGCGGCGGCCGGCATCGCCTGGAACGAGGTGCGCCGCCACCATCCGCTGATCGAGGCGCACACGCTGATCGAGCAGGACCTGGCGGCGATGATGGTCGTGATGCAGACGACCATCACCGAGGTCCAGTGGCCCTCGTCGGTGTACGAGACCGAGCGGTACGTCTCGCCGCAGCACACGGACTGGCTGGCCCGGCACAGCAGTTGAGGCGTGTGGTCGCGGGCGGGAGGGCGTGGCTCAGTCCCGGGTCACGCCCTCGCGCCACAGGACGGTGACCGGCTTGCCCAGGGAGCGGGCGTAGGCCACGATCTCGGCGGTGCCGCCGTGGCCGCGGGCGGGCCGGCCGTCCCAGACGGCGACGAGCCGGTCGCAGGAGTCGGCGATGTAGGTGCCCGCGGCGTAGTAGGCCTCGTCCGTGGAGCGGGCGAAGTCCATGCGGATCTCCTGGGTGGCGCGGAGCCTGAGGCGCCGGTAGCGGTCCAGCGCCTCGGCGCCCTCGAAGGCCTCTTCGTAGTCCTCGCTGGGGATCACCACGGTGAGGTCGGCGCCGCATTCGAGTGCGATGGCCGCGAACAGCTGGTCCGCTCCGTCGGCGAGGCTGGAGAGGGCCTCCAGCGGCCCTTCGTGGCCGTCCAGTACGGCCCGCAGGCCGTTCTCCACATGGCCGAGCACCGAGTCGGGGATGGACCGGTGCCCGGTCACGCCGATGCGTTTCATGCAGGAACCTGCTTCCCCCGTGGACACGGCCGCCCTGGACATCCTCCCAGAAGGCGGGAGGACGTCCAGGGTGCCGGCAGGGGCGCGCGGGGCACGGTCAGTAGACGCTGACCCCGTAGGCGTTGAGCGCTTCGACCACGGGCTGGAAGAAGGTCGTGCCGCCGGAGGAGCAGTTGCCGCTGCCGCCGGAGGTGAGGCCGACGGCGCGGGTGCCGGAGTAGAGCGGGCCGCCGCTGTCGCCGGGCTCGGCGCACACGTTGGTGCGGATCATGCCGTAGACGACGTCGCCGCCGCCGTAGTTGACGGTGGCGTTGAGGCCGGTGACCCGGCCGCTGTGGGTGCCGGTGGTGGAGCCTCGCCGGGTCACGGACATGTTGACCGTGGCGTTGACGGCACTGGTGATGTCCTGGCTGCCGACGGTCCCGGGGGGCGTGGGCGTGTTGCTGGCGTACTTGATGAGGCCGTAGTCGTTGTTGGGGAAGCTGGACCCCGTCGTAGAGCCGAGGACGTTCGTCCGGGCGGAGTTGGTCCACCAGGTGCCCGCGCCGTCGGTGCAGTGTCCGGCGGTCAGGGCGTAGTAGTTGCTTCCGCTGCGGACGTTGAAGCCGAGCGAGCAGCGCCAGCTGTTGGCGTAGATGGCGTCGCCGCCGGAGGCGAGCTTGGTGAGCCTGCCCGGGATGCGCTCGATGCGCAGTGCCCCGGCGTCGGTTCCGGCCTCGCGCTTGATTCTCGCGATGGCGGCGGCGGAGACGGTGGAGTCGGCGGAGACCACGAGGGTTCCGGTGGCGGGGTCGGCGTGCCAGGCGGTGCCCGCGACGTCGGCCCGCAGGACGGAGGCGCCGGCGGCGGCGAGCCGGTCGGCGCTGAACCTGCCGTCCTGGGGGTCCGCGCTCGCCGCGGTGGGAGCGGCGAGCGCTGCGGCGGCGGCCAGGCCGGTGGCCACCGCGAGCAGCCTGTTACGGGTGGTGCGCTTGATCCTCACTTCTCGTCCTCCTGGAGAGGGTCGGGGGCCGGCGGTCGTGGGGGTGCCAGGGCCCGTGAGGCGCAGCCGGGGGCACGGCGGGCGCATGAACTTTGGCCGTGCCCCTGACAAGCGCTGTCGGGAGTGTCCTGGCGTCGGATACCGGTCGCAAGAGCGGCTTTCGGCCTCCGCCCGCCGCCTTTCACCGTGCGGGGCGGCGTGTTCCGGGGTGGGGGGAAAGGCCGTGGGAAGGGGTCCGCGAGGGCGCGGCCGGGCGGCGCGGCGGAGCCCGGTCGGGCTCCGTGGTGACCGCGCCCCGCGCGCCGGATATGCCGGCCTGCGGGCGGTGGAGGGGGCGTGGGGCGCGCCGTGCGCCGGCTCCGTGGGGGGTGCGCCCGGCGGCCCTGGACCGCAGGGCCGGCTTCCGGTCGGGGCCGGGCCGGTGCGGGCCCGTGCCGGAGGGGGTCACCGGGACGGTCCGGACGTACGCGGGCGCGGGGGAACGCCCCGGCGGTACGGGGGCGGGATCGCCCGGGCGGGTTTCGGCGCACGTGGGGACGCGGCCGAAGGCGCGGGCCGGCCCGGGCCCATAGGGCCGGATCACGGCGGGCCGGGCGGCCGCCGCGGGCTTCCGGGACGGCTCGGGCGGGCGGGGGCCGGTCGCGGGTGCAGACCGGGGCGCGCGGCCCCGGCGTTCGCGGTCCCCGGCGGCGGCGCGGACCGGACGGCCGCCGCGGGCGGACCGGGAGCGTGTCCGCACAGCGGCGCCGGCCACCCGACAGGAGGGCCCTGCGGCGTCCGGTGCCGTGGCCGGTGAGGCGGGGCGGCACCCGTGCGCGGGACGCGGTGGGGGGTGTCCGGCCGTGCGGCGGGGCGCGGCGCGGCCCGCCGCACGGCGAGCGGGACTTCTCGGACACGACCCCGGACCCGGAACGGCCGGAATTCGACCTTCCGGGGCGGCGGCGGGCCGACGGCCGCCGTCCGGCACGGGGGGACCGTACGGGTCGGACCCGGGCGCGGCAGGGTGCCCGCGCCGTGTCCGCCGGGCCGCGTGCGGATCGTCTGCGTGATCGCTCATCCCGCTCAGCCCTTCCACGCGCGTCCGGACGGGAATCCCCGCATACGCCGTCCGGGCGCGTGGAACTGACGCGGACTCAGTCGCAGCAGCAGCCGCAGTTGCAGTCGCAGCAGCCGCCGCCGCCCCCGCCGCCGCCGGAGCCGCCCTCGGAACCGCCGGTCGACGAGGCGCCCGGCCGGCAGCAGTCGCAGCATTCGCAGGCGTCGCACCACGGGTCGCGCTTCTTGCGCGACCAGGGGCCCTCGTGCTCGGTGCAGCAGATCTGGCAGGTGCAGAAGAGCCCGATCGCCACGGCGCAGCCGGCCAGCAGTCCGCGACGCGGCTTCTGCGGGTGCCGGCCGCCACCGCCGGAACCGTCGCCCCCGCCGAAGCCGCCGCCACCACCGAAGCCGCCGCCGTACCCGCCGGGGCCGCTGCCGCCGCCCGGGGCCTGCGGGGTGTTCGCGCCGTGCGGGCCGGCGCCGTAGGGGTTCGCGCCGTGCGGAGCACCGCCGTAGGGGTTGCCGCCGTGCGGGCCGCCGCCGTACGGGTTGCCGCCGCTCCCGCCGTACGGGTTGCCGCCGTTCCCGCCGTACGGGTTCGAGCCGTACGGGTCCGGGCCCTGCCCGGCCGAGGCGGTGGCCGTGTGGCCGCAGCTCATGGTCCCGAAGGCCCGGTCGACGGAGGTGCGCAGTTCGTGCACGAGCAGTTGGTGGGCGAGGCCCGCGTCCGCGAACTCGACCTCGCCCAGCGCCAGCCTGATGCCGTGCAGGGCGTCGTCGCAGAGCCTGCGGGCCTCGGTGAGCGAGGTCCCTGTGGCGGTGAGCGGGTTCCAGGCGCCCGCCTCCGCGTCGGCGTCCCGGTCCTCGACCGCGTCCAGCAGGTGCGCGAGCCGCCCGAAGTACCGGCCGGCCTCGGCGAGCGCGGCGGCATTGCCCGGCCGTCCGGCCAGCTGCGCGGTATGCGCGAAGGCGGCCGCCGTCGCGGTCTCCGTCGGCTCGGTCACCACGAGCACGGACGTGCCGGGGCCGGCCAGGGTCTCGATGCCCGCCTGCCGGTCCACCGCATCCACGAGCACCGCGGTGTCGAAGCCGAGCGAGGCGCCGGTGCGCGCACCGGCGCGGTCCCAGCCCCGGGCCACCTTGCGCGCGGCGGCGGCGATCGGGGCACGGGCCAACAGCCCGTCCCGGTCCGCCACGTGGTCGCGCACCTTGGCGGAGGCCAGGACCAGGGAGACGGCGGCCGCGAGGCGGGCGCCCTCGCCCTTGGCGACGGCGGCGGTGCGCATCCCCCGCAGCGGGCAGGGGCCCGCGGTGCGCCGGGAGCCGGGTGCGGGACCCGACTGAGCCTCCGTCAGAACCGAAACGAGCAAACCGTCATAGTTCGTGACGATCCGGGCGAGCTGCCCGTGATCCCTCCGAAGTGCCAGGCACAGCCCGCACAGATGGGCCATCCATTCCGCCTTGAACCGCTCCCCGAGCCGGTGCGTGCAAGGTCTGACTATGCCGAACAAGCTGCTCCCCCGTGTGTCGTACGCGTGCCTGCCCGGCATCGTATCGACCCGCGTCTTTCACCCGTACGTCCCCGCCGCCCACCCGTACGGCGGCGGTCGTCGTATTTTCACTCAGTCAGCAGCGGTAACGACCAGGATCCTTGACCGTGCAACGGATGTTCTGCACCAGTACCGTCACGAAACCCCTGCGCGGCGACTATCCACTTGGCGCGTTGTCAGCATCATGGACGAGCATAGGGGCAGCGGAGAGAAAGACAGACTGACCGCGGTGAAAGGAGGCAGTCCATGGGTTCGGTGCGCAAGGCGAGTGCCTGGCTGGGTCTCGTGGAGGACAGCGACGACGAGCGCTACTACGACGATGACTATGCGGAGGGCGCCCACGGTTCCGTGGCGGGCCCCGGTGACCAGTGGGTGACCGACCCCCGCGTCAAGGTGGCCTCCGAGTCGGCCGTGGAGCACGGCCGCCGGATCGCGACGGTCACCCCGGACGGATTCCGTGACGCGCGCGGCATCGGCGAGCTGTTCCGCGACGGCGTCCCGGTCATCGTGAACCTGTCGTCGATGGACCCGACCGACGCGAAGCGCGTCGTCGACTTCGCGGCCGGTCTGACCTTCGGGCTGCGCGGTTCGATCGAGCGGGTGGCGACCAGGGTCTTCCTCCTGACCCCGGCCGACACCCAGATCGTCAGCGGCGAGGCGGGCGGCCGCTCGCGCGACTTCTTCAACCAGAGCTGAGCAGGGCCCTCACCGGAAGGCATCCAGCCCGGTGAGCGCCTTGCCCAGCACCAGCTGGTGCATCTCGACGGTGCCCTCGTAGGTGAGGACCGACTCGAGGTTGGTGGCGTGCCGCATGACGGGATATTCCAGGGAGATCCCGTTGGCGCCGAGGATGGTCCGCGCGGTGCGGCAGATCTCGATGGCCTCGCGGACGTTGTTGAGCTTGCCGAAACTGATCTGCTCCGGCCGCAGGGTGCCAGCGTCCATCCGCCGGCCCAGGTGGTGGGCGAGCAGGATGCCCTTGTGGAGTTCGAGGGCCATGTCCGCGAGTTTGGCCTGGGTGAGCTGGAAGCCGCCGATCGGCTTGCCGAACTGCTCCCGCGTCCTCGCGTAGTCGAGCGCGGCCTCGAAACTGGCGCGCGCCGCGCCCATGGATCCCCAGATGATCCCGTACCGCGCGTGGCTGAGACAGCCGAGCGGCCCCTTGAGACCCGTGACGAGCGGCAGCACCGCGTCGGCGGGCAGCCGTACGTCGTCCATGACCAGCTCGCTGGTGACGCTGGCCCGCAGCGACCACTTGTGCTTGATCTCCGGAGCGGAGAACCCGGGCGTGTCGGTGGGCACGGCGAAGCCGCGGATGCCGTCGTCGGTCTGCGCCCACACCACGGCCACCGAGGCGACGGAGCCGTTGGTGATCCACATCTTGCGCCCGTTGAGCACCCAGTCGGTGCCGTCGCGCTTGGCGTACGTCCGCATCGCGGCGGGGTCGGAGCCCACATCGGGCTCGGTCAGCCCGAAGCAGCCGATCAGCTCGCCCGCGGCCATGCCGGGCAGCCAGCGCTGCTTCTGCTCCTCGGAGCCGTACTTCCAGATCGCGTACATGGCCAGCGATCCCTGTACGGAGACCAGCGAGCGGATGCCGGAATCGGCGGCCTCCAGCTCCAGGCAGGCGAGGCCGTACTGCACGGCGCTGGCACCGGCGCACCCGTAGCCCTCGAGGGACATCCCGAGCGCCCCGATGGCACCGAGTTCCCGGGCCAGATCCCGGATCGCGGGCAGCTCTCCGGTCTCGTACCACTGGGCGATGTGCGGCAGCACCCGGTCGGCGGCCCAGCCGCGGACGGTGTCCCGGACGGCGCGGTCCTCGGGCCCGAGGAGCTCGTCGAGCCCGAGCGGATCGGTGGGAACGAAGGACACGGGGCCTCCCGGCGGCCTGAGCGGAACCTAGCGGCGCAAGTTTTTGCGCCCACCCGACGCTATTGGCCTGCGGCGGGCAAATCCAGCCCTGATGTCCGGCGCCGGCCGCCCCTCACCGCTCCGGCCCCCGGCGTTCGGGGCCCGCGGTCAGCCGGCCTGCTCGACCGGGGTCGGCCGCGCCGCGTCGCCCTTCGCCTGCGCGGGCAACCGCACGGGCTCGGCGTCGCCCGACACCCCGCAGTCCATGACCCGCGGCAGCTTCAGCGCCATCACCGCCCCCGCGAACAGCAGCCCCGCGCTCACCAGCAGCGTGACGTGCAGCCCGTGCACGAAGGAGTGCCGCGCCGCCGCGTACAGCGAGGCCCCGGCCGGGCCGCCGAGGCCCGCCGCGATCTGGTAGGCCTCGCCCAGGGAGTTCGCCGCGCCCGCCGAGTCCGCCGCCGAGACCCCGGGGACGGAGACGAGCCCCGGCCGGTACGCCGCGTTCATCACGCTGCCCAGCAGGGCGATGCCGATGCCCGCGCCCAGCTGGTAGGAGGTCTCGCCGATCGAGGCCGCCCCGCCCGCGGTCTCGGCCGGGGCCTCGCTCAGCATCGACTCGTACGCGGCGAACAGCGTGGTCTGCAGTCCGAAGCCGAGCAGGATGAAGCCGACGGTCAGCAGCACCGGCCGGTCCTGCTGGCCCATCAGCGTCAGCAGCAGCACGGCGAAACCCGTCAGCAGGAAGCCCAGCGACACCATGGTGCGCGGCCCGACCCGGGCCAGGGTGTAGGAGCCGGTGGCGCCCGCGGCCATGGCGGCGAAGGTCAGCGGCAGCAGTCGCAGGCCGGTTTCCAGCGGGCTGAGGTGCAGGACCAGCTGGAGGTACTGCACGGCGATCAGCTCCAGCCCCACCAGCGCGAGCATGGCGAGGACGATGCAGGCGACCGAGGTGGAGAAGGCGGCCCGGGAGAACATCCGCATGTCGATCAGCGGGTGCTCGCGCCGCTTCTGGCGGCGTACGAACAGCACGAGCAGCACCGCGCCGAGCAGCAGCGGTACCAGCGCCTGTGCGTCGAGCAGCTGCCGTTCGGCACCGAGCCGCTTGATCCCGAGCACCGAGCCGAGCACGCCGGCGGCGGCCATCAGCGCGCCGAGCACGTCCCACGGACCGTCCGCGGAGCCGCGCGACTCCGGCAGCAGCCAGCGTCCGAGCGGCAGGATCAGCGCCATCAGGGGGATGTTGATGAGGAAGACGGAGCCCCACCAGAAGTGCTCGATGAGGAAGCCCCCGAGGACCGGGCCGCTGGCCGCGCCGATCGCGGCGACGGCGGTCCAGATGCCGATGGCCAGGGCCCGCTCGCGCCGGTCGGGGAAGACCTGGCGCAGGATCGACAGGGTGGCCGGCATGATCATCGCGCCGCCGATGCCCAGCAGGGCGCGCGCGGCGATGAGCACCTGGGCGTTGTCGGCGAGGGCCGCTGTCGCGGAGGCCACGCCGAAGAGTCCGTAGCCGAGGAGGAGGACGCGGCGGCGGCCGACCCGGTCGCCGAGGGTGCCGAAGAGGATCAGCAGCGAGGCGCAGACCAGCGGATAGGCGTCGACGACCCAGAGGAGCTCGATCGGGCCGGGCCGCAGGTCCTCCGTGACGGACGGGACCGCGACGTGCAGGATCGTCGCGTCGAGCGCGACGAGGACCAGGCTGACGCAGAGAACCGCCAGGACGACCCAGCGGTTGGCACCGCCGGAGGCCGCTCCCAGTCGCTGCCAGGGCGAAGGGGTCCCGGCCGTGGCCGCGTTCGTCCCCGCCATGCATGTACCTCCCAGGTGATCCCTCGCGCTCGGTGGACCAGCGTCTTGTGGAGCCACGGGGGGTGGTGCGCTGTGCGGCATCCAACGGGGTCCGGCATCGACACGCGAGTGAACGGTCAGCGTACGCGAGTTCGCGTGCCCGACACGTGGCCAAGCTCTCATCCCGGCGGCGCCCCCCGTGTGGCGTGTGCCACTCCCCCGCCCCGAAGCCTCCCCCCGCGTACACGCCCGCTCACGGTCCGTGGTTCTCGGCGCCGGCCCGGGCCGGACGCCACCGATAATCATGCCCGTGGAAGATCTTGGATTTCGCCGGGCCGCACCCGCACTGGCCGCCTTCGCCGCGGTCCGGCTGCTGGGGCTGACCGTGCTCGCGGCGTGGGGGGCGGTGGCGGGCAGCAGCCCGCACACGCTGCTGTCGGCCCGATGGGACTCGCTCTGGTACGCCCGCATCGCCGCCGAGGGGTACGGCTACGAGATCGCCCTCCCCAACGGGGACGTCCACTCGAACCTGGCGTTCTTCCCGCTGCTGCCGTGGCTGGAGCGGCTGGTGGCGGCGCCGACCGGGCTCTCGTACGGCTCGGCCGGCCTGGTGGTGTCGGTGTGCGCGGGGCTCGCGGCGGCATGGGGGATCTTCGCGGTGGCCGACCTGCTCCACGGCCGGCGGACCGGGGTGCTCGCGGTCGCCGTCTGGGCGGCGCTGCCCGTCGGGATCGTGCAGTCGATGGCGTACAGCGAGTCGCTGTTCACCGCGCTCGCCGCGTGGTCGCTGTACGGGGCCCTGCGCGGCCGGTGGCTGACGGCGGGCCTGCTCGCCGCCGGGGCCGGCCTGACCCGCCCGGTCGGTGCGGCCGTCGTCCTGGCGGTGTGGGTGGCCGTCGCATCGGCCCTGCGGCGCGGGGACCGGTCGTGGCGGATGGCCGCCGGGGCGCTGCTGGCTCCGGCGGGTGCGGCGGCGTACGTGCTGTGGGTGGGCGCGCGCACCGGGGGCGGGCTGCTCGGGTACCTGGAGGTGCAGGCCGGCTGGGGCAACGGCTTCGACGGCGGCGTGGCCTTCGCCCGCTTCGTCGGGGCGAAGCTGGCCTCGTCCGCCTTCCCGGCCGGGCTGGGTCTGATCGCCGGGGTCGTGCTGGTGCTGTGGCTGTACGCGGCGTGCGTGCGACAGCGGCAGCCGGCGCCGCTCCTCGTGTACTGCGGCGTCGTCGTGGCGCTGGCGTTGTGCGCGTCCGGGTACTTCGGGTCGAAGCCGCGGCTGTTGCTGCCCGCCTTCCCGCTGATGCTGGTGCCGGCGGTGGCGCTCGCCCGGTGGCGGACCCGGCGGGCGGTCCTGGTGGTGGGCGCGGCCGCCCTGGTTTCGGCGGCGTACGGGGCGTTCTGGCTGAACGGCTCGGGCCCTCCGTAGGAACGCCGCGTGTCCGGGCGGATCTTCGCCGGTCGTCCACGGGTGAGGGAATCGACCTGCGGCAATAAAGTCCGAATAAGCATCGGAAACAATTTCCGGACGCCGCATCGGGAAGGATCCAACCCCTGCCGGAATACCGGGAATTAGGGCCTGCGTGAGACCAACTCCACATCACATGGTCATCACAAACCCCGCGATTCGCCCGGGCCGACCATCCCCGCGCGGTAACGTCGATTGAGTGCGTACCGATCAAATCCTGACCCGTCTGGAGCGGGTCTTCGCCCGGCTGGACCGGGAACCGGAGCGACCGGCTCATCTGCAGACCCCGCAGATGAGCCGGCACCGCGTCGTGCTCCTGGGGTCGACCCTCGCGTTCTACCTCGCCATCGTGGTGGCCGTACTGACCACGTCGTGGCTGGTCCGCCTGGACTGGCAGATCATGTTCTTCCGGCCCTACGAGCAGTGGCCGCAGCTGCACGCGTTCCTCGACTACCTGGTCGTGCTCGGCCAGCGCGGGCCCACCGCGGTCATGGTCGCCGCGTGGCTCGGCTGGCGCTCCTGGCGGCAGCACACCCTCCGCCCGCTGATCACCCTCGGCGTCGCGCTGCTGCTGCTCAACGTCACCGTCGGGTCCGTGAAGCTCGGCCTCGGCCGGCTCGGCCCGCACTACGCGACGGAGATCGGCTCGGCCGAACTCTTCGCGGGCGGCGATATATTCCCTTCCGGCCACACCGCCAACGCCGTCGTGACCTGGGGAATCCTGGCCTACCTGGCTTCCACCGTGGTCACCCGGCGGGTGCTGTCCGTGGTGTCCGCGGTCGTCTCGCTCAGCGTCGGCGCCACCACCGTGTACCTCGGCACGCACTGGGTCAGCGACGTCCTGCTGGGCTGGTCCGCGGGTCTGCTGATCATGCTGGCCCTCCCCTGGTTCGAGCCGCTCATCGCGCGGACCGAGGCCTACGTCTTCGACCTGCGCGAGCTGCTGCGCCGCCGGGCCGAGACCGGGCGGATGCCCGCCCCGGTCGTCTCCGCGCTCACCCCGCTGCTCTCCGCGGGCGGCAAGTGGCAGCTGAAGCCCGCGGCGGTGGCCGCCGAGGGACCGTCCGCGACGCACGCCCCGGCCACGCCGGCCGGTGCTGCCGCGGTGCACGCCCCGGCGCACCGTTCGGTCGCGCACCCCGCCAACCGGCCGCACCTGATCCGCTCCGAGCGGACGCCGGTCACCCCGGTCGGCAGCCGCCGCCCCGCTCACACGGCGCACGCCGAGCGGGCCGGGACCCGCGGCACCGCGGCTCGTCCGGTGGCCGGCGGCTGACGTTCCACGGGGGGGCGGTACGCACCATCCACCCCCGCGACACGAAGGCGGGCCGGGTCGACGACCCGGCCCGCCTTCGGCGTTCGTCAGCGCCGCGCCCGGACGTTCGTCCGTCCCGGGTCACGCTTGTGTCACAGAATATCTACAGTCGCCAATTTCTTTCCGAAGCGCGACACGCCCGGGGATCAGACGTATTCGAATTTCCACTGAGAAGCACAGAATTGCCTCATCGGATTTCCACGGACCGCCTGGGCCGGACCGGCTGAATCCCCCTCAGATCCACTACATTTCCTTCACTTCCCGGGCCCCCACGGCCCTCCCCAGGAGATCTCTGAGGTCCCTCATCCGATCCGTGAGCAGGGACGGCTCGACCACTTCGAACTCACAGCCGAGCAGCATGATGTGAATCACCAGAACGTCCAGGTTCACGGCCCCCGTGCGCAGCAGGCAGGTGTGCGCGTCGACCGGTTCCAGCACGCCGTCGCTGGGCGTGATGATCTGCGCCGCCTCCTGTTCCGGGATCTTGAGCAGCACCACCGCACGGGCGGCGTAGGCCCGCTGGGACACGCCTTCGGAGACGTACGCGGCGAGGTCCTCGGCGGGTGGCGGGCGCGGGGTGAACCGCGGCCCGTGGGGCGGCCGGGGCTCGATCCGGTCGGCGCGGAAGGTGCGCCAGGCCTCGCGGTCGATGTCCCAGGCGACCAGGTACCAGCGGCGCTCCGTGCACACGAGCCGGTGCGGTTCCACGGTGCGGCGGCTGACGCCGCCCCCGTGGTCCCGGTAGGCGAAGCGGAGCCGCTCGGCGTCCCGGCAGGCCGAGGCCAGTTCGGTCAGCACCGAGGCGTCCACGGTGGACTCCTGGGCGCCGCGCAGCATCGGCACGGTGAACTCGTTGAGGGCGGACACCCTCCGGCGCAGGCGCGACGGCAGGACCTGCTCCAGCTTCGCGATGGCCCGCACGGAGGCCTCCCCGATCCCCTCGACCCCGTTGCCCGCGGCGGTCCGCAGCCCGACGGCGACGGCCACGGCCTCGTCGTCGTCCAGCAGCAGCGGCGGCAGTTCGGCTCCCGCCCCCAGCTGGTAACCGCCTCCGGTCCCCGGAGAGGCGTTCACCGGATACCCGAGTTCCCGCAGCCGGTCCACGTCGCGCCGGACCGTCCGGGCGGTGACGCCGAGCCGGTCGGCGAGGTCGGCGCCGGTCCATTCGCGGTGCGCCTGAAGCAGGGAGAGCAGGCGCAGCAGCCGCGCGGAGGTCTCGAGCATCCCCCGAGTCTGCCAGCGGCGCGCACCCCCCGACCGCCCGGCGGAACCCGGCCGCCCGCGACCTGGCCGCGAACACGGCCCCGGCTTCGGCTAGGCCACCGGCCTCGGCACGGCCGCGGGGTTCGGCTTGGCCGCAGGCGCAGGCTTCGGCTTGGCCTCGGGGTTCGGCTTGGCCGCAGGCACCGACGCAGGCTTCGGCTTGGCCTCGGGGTTCGGCTTGGCCGCAGGCACCGGCGCAGGCTTCGGCTTGGCCTCGGGGTTCGGCTTGGCCGCAGGCACCCGCGCAGGCTTCGGCTTGGCCGCAGGCGCAGGCTTCGGCTTGGCCGCGGGCACCGGCTTCGGCAACGCAGGGGGCACAGTGGGGCTCGGCTCAGGCTGCGGCTTCGCTGCCGGCTTGGGGGGTGGGTCCGGGAGGGTCAGCAGGGCGCCCACGGTGATCGCCTCCGGCTTCGGCCCGATCGTTTCGCGGTTGGCCTCGTACAGCGCCCGCCAGCCGCCCTGCACCCGGCGCTCGCGGGCGATCGTGACCAGCGTGTCCCCGCTCCGTACGGTGTGCATCCGCCCGGCGAGCCCGTACCGCTTGGAGCAGACCGGCCACGCGTTCCAGCCCTGCGTGCCGAGGACCTCCTGCGCCACCCGGATCTGCTGCACGCGCTCGGCCAGGTCGGCCCGCGGCGCGAACACCAGGCCGCCGTACTCCTCCCACGTCGGCTGCCAGAACTGCAGCCCGCCGTAGAAGCCGTTGCCGGTGTTCACGGCCCACCGGCCACCGCTCTCGCAGTCGGCCACGCAGTCCCAGGGCCATTCCCCGCCCGGGCCGCAGTCCCCGGGCCCGCTCCCGATCACGCCCGGCGAGCCCGGGTGCGCCGCTCCGGCCGGACCCGGCGCGGGTGGCGGCGGTGCCGCGGCCGCCGTCCCCCCGAGCGGTACGAGCGCCAGCACGGAGGCGACGACGACGGCGGCGCGGGCGGCCCGGTGGGCCCGGGGGGTCCGGAGACGGGGCATCGGGTCACGCTACGCAGCACTCCCCGGCGTTCCGGGGGCCGCCACGCGGCGGTCGCGCCACCCCACCCGGTCGGCCGAGCTCCCGACCTCACCGAAACGGCCACACCCGGCCACCAACTGCGCACAACCGGAAACCAGTTGGCACAAAACCGAAGCCCGGGACGCACGGTTCACCCTTCCGGGCGCCCGGTTCGAATCCGTTCCCTCAAATGGCGTGACCCCGGCCCCGGCTCCTGCGTTGTGCCCGGCGAGCCGGGAGCCTCCCGGACCCGCACCTATGCCGAGGAGCCACCCCGTGCCGCGCATGCTCGACGTCAGTGATGAGGTACGTGCCGAGATCGGCGACGAAGAAGCCGACAGGCTGCTCGTCGGCGACGACGCGCCGCGCAGTTACGACTGCACCTCCTGCCGTACTCCGGGCGACCCCGAGAACGACCGCACCAGCACGGTGCTGTTCGTCGGCGAGGAGACCGCCGTCCTCGCCTTCGCCCACGCCACCTGCATCCCCTCGCAGGTCGTCTCCGTCTCCGAGGAGCAGCTCCAGGGCGCGGTCCGCAGCATCACCGGTGACAGCCCCGCCCCCGCGTCGGACGCGAGTGCGCCCGCCCCGCAGAACGTGCCGGGCGGACAGGCCGTCCTCGGCATCACCAGCGGCCTCGTGCTGATCGGCGGCGAACTGCACCCCGCCCTGGTCGTCGAGCCGACCGCGCCCATCGCCCGCCCGGGCAGTGACGGCCCCGGCGACGACTTCCTGCCGCTCCTGATCGAGCAGGGCTTCATCCCGGTGACCGACACGACCGAACTGCCCACCCTCCTCGGCGGCTGGTCGGTCCTGCTCGCGGCCGGACAGCTGCACGCCGTGCTCCAGCCGGGCACCGACGGCGGCGGCCAGGTCGCCTGGTGGCAGGCCCACCAGGCGCTGTCGGTCACCGACGGCTGGCGGACCGCCGTCCAGAAGACCCAGCGCGTGCTCATCTACGCCGCGCCGGTCGGTTCCATCGGCCAGCAGCCGCGCGAGGACCTGCTGCGCGACGCGCTCGACAAGGCCGCCGCCGCGGGCAAGCTCGTGGCCGCCGCGATGCCCCTCGCGGGGACGCCCGGCGCCTGATCCCGAGCCGGTACCGAAAGCGGCCGCCCGGCCCCCCGCAGTGGGGGCCGGGCGGCGTGCGCCGGGGGTGTGCGGTCCGTCCCGCACACCCCCGGCGATCTGCGTTTCCCGCCCCCTCACACCCGCATCCGCAGAGCGCCGGTTTCGTTGGCTGATACGTGCATCCATACGACTCCTCCCGCGCCCCGTCCTATCCGAGCACCGTCCCCGCCATGCGTCCCGCACGGGACCGGGACAGCTCGCCGGCCGCCGTCTCGCACACCCCCATCTACGACACGCTGTACTCGGAGTACCTGCGCGCCTTCCGGGCCCTGCCGGGCGACCGTACGGGCGAGGAGGACCTCGGGTTCACGGCCTTCTCGTACGGGGGCGGCTACCCCGGGGGGACGTACGGCAGCGGCTGGAACGGTTCGGCATGGCAGCGGACCGACTGGCAGCCCTCCTACACCGCGCAGACGCCGTCACCGTCCCCCTCCCCGGCCCCGTCGCAGCCCCAGACCCAGCCCGCCTACTCGTACGCGGGCGGCTCCGGATACGCCGACGGGCGGCAGCACCAGACCGGAATGACGCACATCCCGGCGGCCCTGCCGCCCGCTCGCCGGGGCTACTGACCCCGGACCGCCGCTACTTCTTCTTCTTGTACTGGGCGCCGCGCTTCTCGCGCACCCGCACCGAGATGTGGATCGGGGTGCCCTCGAAGCCGAACTCCTCGCGCAGGCGGCGCTCGATGAAGCGCCGGTAGCCGTGCTCCAGGAAACCGGAGGCGAAGAGGACGAACCGCGGCGGCTTGCTCCCCGCCTGGGTACCGAACAGGATGCGGGGCTGCTTGCCGCCGCGGATCGGGTGCGGGTGGGCGGCGACGACCTCGCCGAGGAAGGCGTTCAGCCGGCCGGTGGGGACACGCGTCTCCCAGCCCGCCAGGGCGGTCTCGATCGCCGGGACCAGCTTCTCCATGTGACGGCCGGTGAGCGCCGAGACGTTCACCCGCGGTGCCCAGGAGACCTGCTGCATCTCCGTCTCGATCTCGCGCTCGAGGTAGTAGCGGCGCTCCTCGTCGAGCTCGTCCCACTTGTTGTAGGCGATCACGATCGCGCGGCCGGCCTCGACGGCCATGGTGATGATGCGCTGGTCCTGGACGCTGATGGTCTCGGTGGTGTCGATCAGGATGACCGCCACCTCCGCCTTCTCGACGGCCGCGGCGGTGCGCAGCGAGGCGTAGTAGTCGGCGCCCTGCTGGAGGTGGACCTTCTTGCGGATGCCGGCGGTGTCGACGAACTTCCAGGTGACGCCGCCGAGCTCGATCAGCTCGTCGACCGGGTCGCGGGTGGTGCCGGCGAGCTCGTTGACGACGACCCGGTTCTCCTTCGCGACCTTGTTCAGCAGCGAGGACTTGCCCACGTTCGGGCGGCCGATCAGCGCGATGCGGCGCGGGCCGCCGGGGGCGACGCCGCCGAAGGTCTGCTCGGGGGCCTCCGGCAGGACGTCGAGGACGGCGTCCAGCATGTCGCCGGTGCCGCGGCCGTGCAGGGAGGAGACCGGGTGCGGCATGCCGAGGCCCAGCGACCACAGCGAGGCCGCGTCGGACTCGCCGCTCTGGCCGTCGACCTTGTTGGCGCACAGGACGACGGGCTTCTTGGCCTTGCGGAGCAGCTTGACGACGGCCTCGTCGCTGTCGGTGGCGCCGACCTTGGCGTCCACGACGAAGACGACCGCGTCGGCGGTCTCGATGGCGTACTCGGCCTGGGCGGCGACGGCCGCGTCGATGCCGAGGACGTCCTGCTCCCAGCCGCCGGTGTCGACGACCTTGAAGCGCCGGCCGGCCCACTCGGCCTCGTAGGTGACGCGGTCACGGGTGACGCCGGGCTTGTCCTCGACGACTGCCTCGCGGCGGCCGATGATGCGGTTCACCAGGGTGGACTTGCCGACGTTGGGGCGGCCCACGACGGCGAGGACGGGCAGCGGGCCGTGGCCCGCCTCCTCGATGGCACCTTCGACGTCTTCGAGGTCGAAGCCCTCTTCCGCGGCGAGCTCCATGAACTCCGCGTACTCGGCGTCGCCAAGTGCTCCGTGGTCGTGCTGGTCGTTCATGAAGTCCGTTCCTCGTCGTTCGTGGTGATCGGTGGTGCCCGCGCAGCGCGGTTCCACTACTGGGTTCAAGTCTCGCTCAGCGCCCGGTCAGGCGCTTGGCGTCGGCCAGGTGGGCGGTCAGCCGGTCCTGGATGCGTACGGTGGCCTGGTCCAGCGCGGTACGGGTGCGGCGGCCACTGCCGTCCCCGGCGTCGAAGGCCGAGCCGAAGACGACGTCGACCCGGCTCTTGAAGGGCGGAAGCCCCGGGATGAGCCTCCCACGGCCCTCGGCGCTGCCGAGGACGGCGACGGGCACGATGGGCGCGCCGCTGCGGACCGCGAAGTACGCCAGTCCCGCGCGCAGCGAGGCGAAATCGCCCTCGCCGCGGGTGCCCTCGGGGAATATCCCGAGGGCTCCGCCCTGGTCGAGCACGGCGAGGGCGTGGCCTATCGCCGCCCGGTCGGCGCCGGAACGGTCGACCTTGACCTGCCCGATGCCGTCCAGGAAGGGGCCGAGCGGGCCCACGTACGCTTCCTTCTTGATCAGGAAGTGCAGGGGGCGGGGCGCGGTGCCCATGACCATGGGGCCGTCTATGTTGTGGGTGTGGTTCACGGCGAGGATGACGGGGCCCGAGGCGGGTACCTTCCAGGCACCCAGTACGCGCGGCTTCCACAGCCCGTACATGAGGCCGATGCCGATGCGCCTTCCGACCGCCGCACCCTTGAGGGAGGGCGTTCGGCTCACTTGCGGCCCGCCCGCTTCTCTTCGACGAGCGTCACGACGCACTCGATCACCTGGTCGAGCGTGAGTTCGGTGGTGTCCACCTCGACCGCGTCGCCGGCCTTGGCCAGCGGCGAGGTCTTGCGGCCGGAGTCCGCGGCGTCGCGCTTGATCAGCGCCGCCTTGGTGGCCGCGAGATCGGCGGCCTCCTTGCCGCGGAGCTCTCCGCTGCGCCGGGCGGCGCGCGCCTCGGCGGAGGCCGTCAGGAAGATCTTGAGGTCGGCGTCGGGGAGGACGGTGGTACCGATGTCCCGGCCCTCGACGACGATCCCGGCCGCGTCCCGGGCGGCCTCGGCGGCGATGGAGCGCTGCAGCTCGGTGATGAGCGTGCGCACCTCGGGGACCGCGCTGACGGCGCTGACCTTGGAGGTGACCTCCTGGGTCCGGATGGGACCGGCGGCATCGACGCCGTCCACCGTGATGGTGGGAGCGGCCGGGTCGGTGCCGGACACTATGGACGGCTTGCCTGCGGCGACCGCCACGGCCTGCGCGTCGTCGGTGTCGACCCCGTTGGAGATCATCCACCAGGTGATGGCCCGGTACTGGGCACCGGTGTCCAGGTAGCGCAGCCCGAGCTTGGCGGCCACGGCCTTGGAGGTGCTGGACTTGCCCGTGCCGGAGGGACCGTCGATGGCGACGATCACGGCGGACGGAGCTGCGGTTTCCACGGTGCGGGCACCTTCCTGGTTGCGCGTGCGTGTGAGGGCGCGGCAAAGCGCCCCTCTCCAAGGTTACCGGGCCCCCGGGGGGTGTCTTGCCGTTCAGGCCGGGCTCACGGCGCACTCCCGGCCCCGCACGTGCTTTCCGCACCCCCGGGCTCAGGAGGTGCGCAGGGCCCAGCCCCGTTCGCGCAGCTCGGTCGTGAGGACGGCGGCGGACCGCGGCTCGACCATGAGCTGGACGAGACCGGCCTGCTGGCCCGTGGCGTGCTCGATCCGCACGTCCTCGATGTTGACGCCCGCGCGGCCGGCGTCGGCGAAGATCCTCGCCAGCTCGCCCGGCTGGTCGCTGATGAGCACGGCCACGGTCTCGTAGACGGTGGGCGCCGCTCCGTGCTTGCCCGGGACCCGTACGCGGCCCGCGTTCCCGCGGCGCAGTACGTCCTCGATGCCCGCGGCGCCGCCGCGGCGCTTGTCCACGTCGGCGGACTGCAGGCTGCGCAGCGCGTCGACGGTCTCCTCCAGGTCGGCGGCGATCCCGGCGAGGACGTCGGCGACCGGTCCCGGGTTGGCCGACAGGATCTCCACCCACATCCGCGGGTCGGAGGCGGCGATCCGGGTCACGTCACGGATGCCCTGCCCGCACAGCCGTACGGCCGTCTCGTCGGCCTCCTCCAGCCGGGCCGCGACCATGCTGGAGACGAGCTGCGGGGTGTGCGAGACGAGCGCGACGGCCCGGTCGTGGGCGTCCGCGTCCATCACCACCGGTACGGCCCGGGACAGGGCGACGAGCTCCAGGGCGAGGTTGAGCACCTCGTGGTCGGTCTCGCGGGTCGGGGTGAGCACCCAGGGGCGGCCCTCGAAGAGGTCCGCCGTCGCGGCGAGCGGACCCGACTGCTCCTTGCCCGCCATCGGGTGCGTGCCGATGTAGGCGGTGGCGTCCACGCCGAGCGCGGCCAGTTCCCGCCGCGGCCCGCCCTTGACGCTGGCCACGTCGACGTAGGCCCGCGCCGCGCCGCGCCCTATCAGGTCGGCCAGGGTCGCGGCGACGTGGGCCGGCGGTACGGCGACGATCGCGAGGTCGACCTGCTCGTGCGGGGGCTCGTCGGTGCCGGCCCCGAGGGCGGCGGCCGTACGGGCCCGGTCCGGGTCGTGGTCGGCGAGGTGCACGGTGACCCCGCGGGCTGTCAGGGCGAGCGCCGCGGAGGTGCCGATCAGTCCGGTTCCGATGACGACGGCGGTTCTCACGGGGCGCTCCAGGGGTGCGTGACGACAGGTTCTGACTCAGGGTAGCCAGACGGTACGCCGCGAGGGCCCGGCCGCCCGCCCTGTGGGACGGCGGCCGGGCCCTCGCGGGACGACGTCTTCAGAACTTCTGCTGTCGGATGATGTCCTCGATCGAACCGGAGGGGATCTGTCCGCCCGGGGTCAGCTCGTCGACGGCCTGCGGCACCTCACCCGGACCGGATGACGTCGCCACCTGACACCCGGGCCCCCGGCCACTGCGGTAGAACGATCGTCATGATCTTCCACATCGTCCCGCTCGCCGACTGGACCGCCGCACCCGAGCTGCCCTACGCCCCGCCCTCGCTCGACTCCGAGGGATTCGTGCACTGTTCGGCGGACCGTACGACGGTGCTCGAAATCGCCGGCACGCACTACCGGGAGCAGCCGGGGACCCTGCTCGCGGTCGAGCTCGACGAGGACGCGCTGACCGCGGAGGTCCGCCGGGAGGGTGATTCCGGCGACCGTTTCCCACATGTTTTCGGTTCGCTGAACCGGGACGCCGTGGTCCACGTGTGGGAGGTCGTACGCACACCTGGCACACCCGTATCACTGGCACCGTGGCAGCCGAGCTCGTGATTCGGGCGCGGCAGGCTTCACCTGAGGCCCGCCGCACGTCAGGATGCTGCACGCCGATCCGCCACACAGCGAGGAGAGACTGATGAGCGACCCCACGCAGACCGCCCGGCGCAAGGTACTGGTGATCGGAGCGGCCACCCTGGCCGGCGGTGCGCTCACCGCCTGCGGCAGCGGCGGTGACAGCGGGAACACCTCGTCCGGCGAACCGAACGGCGTCGCCAGCCCGCCGCCCGGCGACGCCCCCGCCACCACCCCCTCGGCCGGCGGCGCGCCCGCGGGCAAGGCCATCGTCAAGACGGCGGACGTGCCCGTGGGCGGCGGCAAGGTCCTCAAGGAGCAGAAGGTCGTCGTCACCCAGCCCACCGCGGGCTCCTTCCGCTGCTTCACCGCGGTCTGCCCCCACCAGGGCTGCCTGGTGACCAAGGTGGAGGACAACACGATCAACTGCGCTTGTCACAACAGCGAGTTCAAGGCCACGGACGGGGCGGTGATCAAGGGACCGGCCACCAAGGGGCTGGCCGAGAAGAAGATCACGGTCGCCGCTGACGGCAACATCGCGCTCGCCTAGCGGAAGCTCGCAGCCCTGCCGGCCTGCGGAAAAGGCCCGGCAGGGCGGGTGCGCCCCGGCGTAGGCTCCCGGGATGGACGATGTGACGCTGGTACGGGACCACACGGTCTACCGGTGCGTGATGGGCTCCCGGGCGTTCGGGCTGGCCACGGAGAGCAGCGACACCGACCGGCGCGGTGTCTACCTCGCCCCGACGCCGCTGTTCTGGCGGTTCGAGAAGCCGCCCACGCATGTCGAGGGGCCCCGGGAGGAGGAGTTCTCCTGGGAGCTGGAGCGCTTCTGCGAACTGGCCCTGCGGGCCAACCCGAACATCCTGGAGTGCCTGCACTCGCCCCTGGTGGAGCACGTCGGCCCGGTCGGCCGGGAGCTGTTGTCGCTGCGCGGGGCCTTCCTCTCCCGCCGGGCGCACACCAGCTTCAGCCGGTACGCGGCCTCCCAGCACGGCAAACTCGTCGCGGACGTCCGCGTCCACGGGGCGCCGCGCTGGAAGCACGCCATGCACCTGCTGCGCCTGCTGCTGTCCTGCCGCGACCTGCTGCGCACCGGCCTCCTGAGCATCGATGCGGGCCCGTACCGCGACCGCCTCCTCGCCGTCCGCCGCGGGGAGCTCACCTGGGACGAGGTCGACGCCTGGATGACCCGGCTGCAGGAGGAGACGGAGGACGCCCTGGCCGGCACTCCTCTGCCGGAGGAGCCGGACCGGGCCCGGGTGGAGGACTTCCTCGTCCGCACCCGGCGCGCGTCAGCCTCGTAGGGTCCGCCAGCGCACGACGAACGCGTCCAGCGCGTCGTACGCCGACCCGTGCGCGGGCAGCGCGGTGCCCGCCTGAGCGGAGTCCAGCACCGCGTGCAGCGCCTCGAAGTCCGCCCGTACGGCGGCGACGGGCGGGCCCTCGTAGCCCCCGTGCTCGGCGGCGACCTTGGCCTCGATCAGGGCGGTGAGGTACGGCGGCGCCTCCGGCACCTCGGTCAGCAGGGTCGGCAGGTGCGCCTGTACCTCGGCCGACCTCATCAGGTGGATGCCGGTGAGCAGCGCCCGGAAGGCGTAGAGGAGCGGCTTGAGTTCGGCGGCCTTGTCGAAGAGCCGCCACTGGGTGTTCGCGAACCCCCGGTAGTGGTGAGCGTGGTGGGAGGTCAGGACGCCCGGGGCCAGCGCGACCAGCTCCTCGTGGGCCGCCGTCGTGTGGACCACGAGCGGGGACAGCAGCTGCTCCAGCACGTAGCCGTTGCGGTTGAGCATGAGGCGGACGAACTTACGCAGGTCGTGCGTGACGAGGTCCATCTCCACGTCGTCGCGGTCCCACATGCGGGTGCGGGTCTCCTCGGGCTCGCGCAGGCCCAGGAGGTCCTCGACGGGGAGCAGGTGCGCCCCGCGCAGGTCGATGTCGGAGTCCCGGGAGGGGAAGCCGTACAGGTGTGCGCCCGAGACGGTGGCGAAGAGCAGCGGGTCGGGCTGCTCCGCCACGACGGGGGTCAGGTCGGTACTCAGGGCGTCCAGCATGGATCAAGCATCCCAGAGGGTGCCGAAGGCCAGGAGTTCGTCCCGGTACTCGATGCGGCCCTCCCACTCGCGCGGCCAGACGTCCGCCCCGAGGTGGGCTCCGGCGAAGGCGCCGGCGAGGCAGGCGAGGGAGTCGGAGTCGCCCTTGGTGCAGGCGGCGCGGCGCAGGGCGGTCAGGGGCTCGTCCGGGAAGAGGAGGAAGCACTGCAGGGCCGTGGCGAGGGCCTCCTCGGCGATCCAGCCGTCGCCGGTGGTCAGGCAGGGGTCGGTCTCGGGGGACGGGGTCCGCAGGGCGGCCGCGAGCCGGTCCAGCACCTCCAGGCACTCGTCCCAGCCGCGCGCGATGAAGGATTCGGGCGTGGCGTCGGAGGCGGTCCGCATCCAGAGGTCGCCGAGCCAGCGCTCGTGGTAGCGGGTGCGGTTCTCCAGGGCGTACGAGCGCAGCCGCCCGACGAGGCCGGTGACCTCGGTGCCGGTGGCCAGCAAGTGCACCGCCCGCGCGGTCAGGTCGGAGGCGGCGAGCGCCGTCGGGTGGCCGTGGGTGAGGGCGGACTGGAGCTGGGCCGCGCCGGCCCGTTCCTCGTCGGTCCAGCCGGGCACCAGCCCGACGGGGGCCACCCGCATGTTCGCGCCGCAGCCCTTGGAGCCGGTCTGGCTGGCGTCGCGCCAGTCGCGCCGCGGGTCGTCCAGCAGGTTGCAGGCCCGCAGGCAGGTGTTGCCGGGAGCCCGGTTGTTCTCCGGGGAGTGGTACCAGTCGACGAACTCCTCGCGGACGGGCCGGGTCAGCCGCAGCGGGCCTGTGCGTCCGCGGTCCGTCGCGGTGCGGATGCCGCGCGCCAGGGCGAGGGTCATCTGGGTGTCGTCCGTGACGATCGCCGGGTGGGGCAGGCGCATCTCGCGCCACGGGCCCGTCTTGGCGAGGATCGCGGGAACGTCGTTGAACTCGGTCGGGAAGCCCAGGGCGTCACCCAGGGCCAGGCCGATCAGCGCGCCGGTCGCGGCTCGCTTCGTCATCGCGTGGGTCCTTCCGGTCGGAGCAGAGGTGGATGGAGGGCCGTCGCCGGACCGGCCCGGTAGAGGGCGGCCGGTTTGCCGCGGCCCCCGGTGAGCCGGGCGGCGCCCGGTACGGCCTCGACGAACCCGGGCGTCGTCAGGACCTTGCGGCGGAAGTTGGGGCGGTCGAGCACGGTGTCCCAGACGGTCTCGTAGACGGCCAGGAGCTCCCCGAGGGTGAACTCGGGCGGGCAGAAGGCGGTGGCCAGGCAGGTGTACTCCAGCTTCGAGCGGACCCGTTCACGCGCGTCCGCCAGGATCACCGCGTGGTCGAAGGCGAGGTCCGGGGCCTCGCCCAGCGGCAGCCAGCGGGCCTGCGCCGCGTCCCCTCCCCCCTCGGCGGCCGGCTCGGGCAGGTCCGGGACGAGGGCCGTGAAGGCCACCGAGACGACCCGCATCCGGGGGTCCCGGTCGGGCTCGCTGTAAGTGCGCAGCTGCTCCAGGTGCAGGGCCGCCACGACGTGCTCGGGCAGGCCGGTCTCCTCGGCCAGTTCGCGACGGGCCGCGGTCTCGGCGGACTCCCGGGGCAGGACGAACCCGCCGGGCAGCGCCCAGGACCCGGCGTACGGCTCCTGGCCGCGCCGGATCAGCAGCACGTGCAGGGCGCCGCCGCGGACGGTGAAGACGGCGAGGTCGACGGTCACCGCGAACGGCTCGAAGGCGTACGGGTCGTAGCCCGGCCCCACCGCCCCGTTCACCGGTTCTCCGGGAGGGGGTCTGCGAACCGCCAGCCTTCGGCGAGCAGTTCGTCCACGGCCGCCACGGCCGTGGCGAGCCGCTCCCGGCGGTCGCCGCGTACGGACAGGTAGCGCTTGCCGGTGGCCTCCAGTTCCTCGCGGAAGCGGCGGGTCATCCACGGTCTGAGTCCCGGCCCGTCGCGCAGTCCGTCGTCCTCGAAGGGCACGTCGGCGTCCTCGGTGAGCAGGTACAGGTCCCGGTGCGTGAGGGCGGCGATCCGCTCGACCTCGGCGTTGCGGCCGCCCATGTACCGCTCGTGCCAGATGCCGGTGGCGAAGGAGTCGGTGTCGCAGACCAGCACCGGGGAGCCCCGGCGGGCCGCCCGCTCCTCCTCCTCGTCCTGGCGGCGGGCGATGACGGGGAACTCCTCCGAGGTGAAGGAGACGTCCGCCCAGGTGGCGGCCGGGTCGGCGGCCCGGGCCGCGGCGAGCTTCTCCTCGCTGTAGCGGCGACCGTACTCCTCGACCCAGCCCGTGGCCGCCCAGACTCCGCCGCGGGCCCGGAGGTGCGCGGCCAGGTCCCTGGACAGGGTGGTCGTCCCGGTGGACTCGGCGCCGAGTACGACGACGCGGCGCGCGAGGCGGGCCCGTACGGCGGGACCCAGGAAGTCCCAGCAGGCGGCCGGGTCGGCCCGGACCGCCGTCCCGGACACCGGGAACAGGGTCCGGGCGGGGTCCACGCAGACCTCCTCGGCTCCGAACCGGCGCGCGAGTTCGGTGCCGTACTCCTCCGAGGTGAAGACGGCGTCGACGCGGCGGCCGACCGCGGCCCGGAAGATCGCCATGTGGGCCTCCCAGATCTCCGGGTCGTGCAGGTCGACGGGGATGTCGTCGACGGCTCCGACGACGTCCGCGTCCGGGTGGGCCTCGCGCATCCAGGCGACGCGGTCGGCGAGCGGCACCGATTCCACGGAGGCCGCGCAGACCAGGACGGTCAGCCGCTCGCAGCGGTCCTGGGCGGTGCGCACCAGGTGGTGGTGGCCGGCGTGCGGCGGGTAGAACTTGCCGAGCACCAGCCCGTGGCCGAAGCGCCTCATGCCGTCGCCCCCACGGCCGTGCGGGGGCCGCGTTCCGGGAGCGTGCGCCGCCAGCCGAGCAGGCCGACGACGCAGAGCGCGAGGAAGCCGACGTAGAGCAGGGCGGTGAGGTGGAGCCCCTTGTGGACGTACAGGGGGATGTAGACGAGGTCGGCGGCGATCCACAGCCACCAGGACTCGATCAGCTTGCGGCACTGGCCGTACGTCGCCGTGAGGGAGAGCACGGTCGTGACGGCGTCCCAGAAGGGGACGGTCGAGTCGGTGGCCCGGGAGAGGAGCAGGGTCAGGCCGAGGGTCCCCGCCGCCCCCGCCGCGGCCAGCCAGACCCATTCGGTGCGCGTGGTGCGGCGCACCGGCAGGGCTTCGGCGGTTCCTGGTCCACCCCCGTGGGTCCAGGACCACCAGCCGTACGCGGCGAGGGCGATGAAGACGATCTGGAGCCCGGCGTCGGCGTAGAGGCCGGCCTGGGCGAAGAGAACGATGAAGAAGACGTTGTTGGCGATGCCGATCGGCCAGTTGGCGATGTGCTGCCGGGCCACCAGCCAGACGCACAGGGCGCCCGTGGCGAACCCGAGCACCTCGGTCCAGCTCAAGGTCCAGTTCATTGACCGACCCCCACTTCCTTTAATAGTCACTGTGACTATAAACAGGGGTGGGGGGCCCGGGCAAGCGAAAAGCCCGCCGTGCCGTGGGCACTGCGGGCTTTTCGTGGAGCGGGGTGGAGCGGAGGACCTACAGGCCGACCTCGCGCATCAGCATGCCGACCTCGGTGTTGGTCAGGCGGCGCAGCCAGCCGGACTTCTGGTCGCCCAGCTCGATGGGGCCGAAGGAGGTCCGGACGAGCTTGTCGACGGGGAAGCCCGCCTCGGACAGCATGCGGCGCACGATGTGCTTGCGGCCCTCGTGGAGGGTCACCTCGACCATGTAGTTCTTGCCGACCTGGTCCAGGACGCGGAAGTTGTCGGCGCGGGCCCAGCCGTCCTCGAGCTCGATGCCGTCCTTGAGCCGCTTGCCGATGTCGCGCGGCAGCGAGCCGGTGATCGCGGCGACGTAGGTCTTCTTCACGCCGTACTTCGGGTGCGTCAGGCGGTGGGCCAGCTCACCGTGGTTGGTGAGCAGGATGATGCCCTCGGTCTCGGTGTCCAGCCGGCCGACGTGGAAGAGGCGCGTCTCGCGGTTGTTGACGTAGTCGCCCAGGCACTGGCGGCCGTCCGGGTCCTCCATGGTGGAGACGACACCGGCCGGCTTGTTCAGCGCGAAGAACAGGTACGACTGGGTGGCGACGGTCAGGCCGTCCACCTTGATCTCGTCCTTCGGCTGGACGCGCTTGCCCTGCTCGGTGACGATCTCGCCGTTGACCTCGACGCGGGCCTGCTCGATGAGCTCCTCGCAGGCGCGGCGCGAGCCCATGCCGGCACGGGCGAGGACCTTCTGCAGGCGCTCGCCTTCCTGCTCGGCGCCGGGGAAGGTCTTCGGGGTCTTGATCACGGGCTTGTCGGCGTACCGGTCGCGCACGCGCTCCTCGATGCGCGCGTCCAGCTCGCGCGGGCGGGACTGGCCGCTGCGGCTGCCAGGACCGCGGCGCGGGCCGCCGGCGCCGCCGATGCCGGGGGTCTTGGAGGTGCGGGGACCGCCCTTGGCGCCGCCGCGCGCCGCGTCGCCGCGGGCGCCGCGGGTGCGCTCGCCCTCGGGGCCCACGTCGTAGCGGCGCTCCTCCGGGCGGGGGTTGCGGGGACGCTGGGGCGCCTGGTCGCGATCGCGGTCGCGCGAGCCGCCCTGGCCGCCGCCCTGACCGCCGCGGTAGCCGCCGCTGCCGGAGCCACCGCCCGAGCCGCTGCCGCCCCGGTAGCCGCCGCCACCGCCGGAACCGCTGCCGCCGCGGTAGCCACCGCCGCCCGAGCCGCCGCCGCGGTAGCCACCGCCGCCGCCGGAGCCGCCGCCACGGGCGCTACCGCGCCCGCCGCCGCCACCGCCGCCGCTGTTCCTGTTGCCACCGTTGCCGTTGCCGCTGCTTCGCATCAAAGTTCCGTCGTCTTGTCGTCTTCATCGGTGTCCGGTGCGTCCGGATCGAACGACGGCACACCTTCTTGCGTCTCGGCTTCGATCGCGTCCGCCTCGGGGAGGAAGGGCGCGAGCTCCGGGAGCTCGTCCAGGCCGCGCAGGCCCATCCGCTCCAGAAAGTAGTTCGTCGTCCTGTATAGGATCGCACCTGTTTCGGGTTCCGTCCCCGCCTCCTCCACCAGACCGCGCTGGAGCAGGGTCCGCATGACCCCGTCACAGTTGACTCCGCGCACGGCGGAGACCCGCGACCGGCTCACCGGCTGGCGGTACGCGACGACCGCCAGGGTCTCCAGCGCCGCCTGGGTGAGCCGGGCCTGCTGGCCGTCCAGGACGAAGGCCTCCACCGCCGGGGCGTACTCCGCCCGGGTGTAGAAACGCCATCCGCCCGCGACGAGCCGCAGCTCGAAGCCCCGGCGCGCGGCCGTGTACTCGTCGGCGAGTTCCCGCAGCGCGTCCGCGACCTCGCGCGGAGTGCGCTCCAGCACCTTGGCGAGGTGCGCCTCGGTCGCGGGCTCGTCCACGACCATGAGGACGGCCTCCAGGGCCGGCTTCAGTTCCAGCGCGGCCACCGCGCCGACGTCGCTGCTCAATCCTTCGCCTCCACGATCTGGTCGAACTCGTCGGTCACGGTCGGCATGCCGTCGCCGTCCCCGCCGCTCCAGCGCACGGTGAGCGTCCGCAGGGCCTCCTCCTGGTCGAGGGCGACCGCCTTCTCCCGGTAGAGCTCCAGGAGGGCCAGGAAGCGCGCCACGACGGTGAGGGTGTCCTCGGCGTCCTCGGTGAGCTCCTGGAAGGTCGCCTCGCCGCGCGCCTTCAGCATCCGCACCACGACGCCGGCCTGCTCGCGCACGCTGACGAGGGGCGCGTGGATGTGGTCCACGTAGACCTGGGGCTTGGCCTTGGGCTGCATGGCCTTGACGGCGAGCCGGGCGAACCCTTCAGCCCCGATGCTGATCACGACGTCGGGCAGCAGGTCGGCGTGGTGGGGCTCCAGCCCGACCGTCCGGGGGTAGCGGCGGCCCTCGCTCTCCGCGCGGCGCTCGAAGATCTCGGCGATCTGCTTGTACGCGCGGTACTGCAGCAGGCGGGCGAAGAGCAGGTCCCTGGCCTCCAGGAGGGCGAGGTCGGCCTCGTCCTCGACCTCGGCCACCGGCAGCAGCCGGGCGGCCTTCAGGTCGAGGAGGGTCGCGGCGACGACGAGGAACTCGGTGGTCTGGTCGAGGTCCCAGTCGGGCCCCATGGCCCGGATGTACGTCATGAACTCGTCGGTGACCTTGGACAGCGCGACCTCGGTGACGTCGAGCTTGTGCCGGGAGATCAGCTGGAGCAGCAGGTCGAAGGGCCCCTCGAAGTTGTCGAGCCGCAACGTGAACCGGCCGTCGCCTCCCACGGGGCCCGCGCCGCTCCCGCCCTGGCCCGCCCGCGTCCCGTCGGCAGGCCCCGCCGCGTCCGGGGTCCCCGCGGCGTCGGCCGGCCCGGCCGCATCCGTCGTCCTGTCGGCCGGCACCGCCGGGACCCCGGACGCGGCGACCGGGCGGTCGGCCGGGTTCGTGACGGGGGCCTCGACCGCCGCCGGGTCGGACACCGGGGCCTGAGCCGCCCCCGGGGCCTCGGCGGCGGCGCCCGGCCCGCGCCCCAGGCTCCGGCGGGCCGGGCGGGCGGCGTGGTGATCGGGGGGCATGGCGGTCCAGGTGGGTACGGAAAGAACGGCAGGTCGAACACGGGAAGCCTAAGGGCTGTCCTGCAATCCCCGGCGGATCAGCGCACGGCATCGGATGCGGTGCATCGCCAGGCGGAGGGGCGCCCCCGTACCGGGCGTCTTCGGGCGTTGCGACGACGCAGCGAGGTGCCGTGGCAGGCGTCCTGCGCCCGCCGGGGATCACGGGACAGCCCTCGGGCCCTGCCCGAACCATTCCCCGCCCGGGCGGCATGCACGACGCGGAGCGGCCCACGAACGGCCTCGCGGCGCGCCGGAACCCGCCCCGGCCCCGGCGCGCCGAGCGCAGCAGCACTGCACCCTGCCGCACAACCGCCCGCCGGGGGCGCGACGCCCGGTGGTGCTCGCCGTCCGGCCGGGCCCGCGGCACAGCGCAAGAGGCCGCCGACGGGGGTCGGCGGCCTCTCGGCGAAGCATCGGGCGCGGCACGGTTCGGCTGAGCGGTGCCGCAGACGGCTCAGGGGGTGTCGTGTCGGCCAGGCCGGATCGGGGAGCGGGTTCTGGCGCCGCGCGTCCCGAGCGGACCAGCGACGCGGCGCGGAGCGTCGCCGACCGAGGACGGGCCGGGGGTCCCCGCGGACGGATGGGGCGCGGCACCAGGGCCCGCGAGCCCGGCCTGGACCGCCCGAGACCCCCTACCGGCCGCGGAGGCGGCGGACCAGGATGCTGGCGTCCCCGCGGGACTCCAGGTCGGCGAGGACGACCGCCACCGCCTCGCGGACGATGCGGCCGCGGTCGACGGCCAGGCCGTGCTCGCCGCGCAGCACCAGCCGCGCGTGCTCCAGGTCCATCAGCTCCTCGGCCGAGACGTAGACCGTGATCTTCTCGTCGTGCCGTTCACGGCCGCTGGGCCGCCGGTTCGCGCCGCGGCCCTGGCCCTTGCCCCGCCGGGTCGCCCCGGCCGGGGCGGCGGCCGCCCCGGCGGTCGGACCGGCCGGGCTGACAGAACCTTCCTGCGCTCGCCGCGGCTGCCCCACGACGGGTCCGCCCGTCTCCGTACCGGCCTCAGCCTCCCGGCTGCGGCCCTCTCCCGCCGTACCCCCGGCCGGAGCGGCCGAGTGTTCCGCGGCGGGTGCCTCCTCGGCCCCGCGGCGCGGCGAGGACGACTGCAGCGCCGTCCCCCCGGTCGTGCGGAACAGTTCGTCGGCGCCGGGCAGACTCACTCGGCGTGACAACGGGCGAGCACCTCCCTGGCCAGCTGGCGATAGGCCGCGGCGCCGACGGAGTTGGACGCGTACGTCGTGATCGGCTCACCGGCGACCGTGGTCTCCGGGAAGCGCACCGTCCGGCCGATGACCGTGTGGTAGACGTGGTCGTCGAACGCCTCGACGACGCGCGCCAGCACCTCGCGGCTGTGCACCGTACGGGAGTCGTACATCGTGGCGAGGATGCCGTCGAGCTCCAGCTCGGGGTTGAGCCGCTCCTGCACCTTCTCGATGGTCTCGGTCAGCAGCGCCACACCGCGCAGCGCGAAGAACTCGCACTCCAGCGGGACGATGACCTTGTGAGCCGCCGTCAGGGCGTTCACGGTCAGCAGACCGAGCGAGGGCTGACAGTCGATCACGATGTAGTCGTAGTCGGCCATCAGGGGCTTCAGGGCCCGCTGCAGGGTGGACTCGCGCGCGACCTCACTGACCAACTGCACTTCCGCAGCGGACAGGTCGATGTTGCTCGGCAGCAGGTCCATGTTGGGGACCGCCGTCTTGAGCAGCACCTCGTCGGCCGACATGCCCCGCTCCATGAGCAGGTTGTAGACCGTCAGGTCGAGTTCCATCGGGTTCACGCCGAGGCCCACGGACAGCGCGCCCTGCGGGTCGAAGTCGACGAGCAGCACGCGGCGCCCGTACTCGGCGAGCGCGGCACCCAGGTTGATGGTCGACGTGGTCTTGCCCACGCCGCCCTTCTGGTTGCACATCGCGATGATCTTCGCCGGACCGTGGTCGGTCAGCGGACCCGGGATCGGGAAGTACGGGAGCGGGCGTCCGGTCGGGCCGATCCGCTCACGGCGCTGGCGGGCAGCGTCGGGGGCGAGGGTGGCCGCGTACTCGGGGTCCGGTTCGTACTCCGCGTCGGGGTCGTAGAAGTGCCCCTCGGGCACATTGTCGTAGTCGGCGAATCCCGTGGGCGTATCGCCGCTCAGGTCGCCGGCCCTGGAGTTCACGTCTAGGCCGTCCATGCTCTTTTGGGGCGTCGTCATGTGCTGGTGGTTTGCGAAGGTGCGTACTGCGACGGAGCCGACAGCTTCGAGCCCGGCAGGACTCTGGCCCCGCTCAGGGACGCCTGCTCCACCACCCCCAGGAGTAAATGTCGACTCATTCACAAGTCGTCTTACCTCCTCGGACGTGACCAGGACACTTATCGATAGGTCAGCGTGGCACCATGCCGACGGTTGGCGACTCTATGGCGTGTCACCACCCAGCGGCAACACAATCCGCCGGACCCGGCACGATGTGTCGGCAACCGAACACCACTCTGTCAAGGGCGTCCACGCCGTCGCCGCGAAGTTTCGCGGGTGCGCGAAAGGGTTAAAGGGTTACGTTCGAGGCGAGTTGAGCGGGATCCCGGGACACACCGCAAACACGTCCGGCCGGACCTTGCGGGCAAGGTCCGGCCGGATACGTGAGATTGACGTCAGTCGTTGACGGGTCAGCCGAGCAGGGTGCCGAGCTCGAGGGTCTCCAGGCCGTGGGCCTCGGCGACCGGACCGTAAACGACCCGTCCGTCATGGGTGTTGAGGCCCAGCGCGAGGGCGGGGTCACGGCGCAGCGCCTCGACCCAGCCGAGGTTCGCGAGCTGCACGATGTAGGGCAGCGTGGCGTTGGTCAGCGCGTAGGTGGAGGTGTTCGGTACCGCGCCCGGCATGTTGGCGACGCAGTAGAAGACCGAGTTGTGGACCTGGAAGGTCGGCTCGGCGTGGGTGGTCGGACGGGAGTCCTCGAAGCAGCCGCCCTGGTCGATCGCAATGTCGACAAGTACACTTCCAGGCTTCATCTTGGCGACGAGCTCGTTGGTGACCAGCTTCGGGGCCTTCGCACCCGGGATCAGGACGGCACCGATGACGAGGTCGGCCTCGACGACGGCCTTCTCCAGCTCGTATGCGTTGGAGACGATCGTCTTGATCTTCGTGCCGAAGATCTTGTCGGCCTCGCGGAGCTTGTTGATGTCGCGGTCGAGCAGGGTCACGTGGAAGCCCATGCCGATGGCGATCTGCGCGGCGTTCCAGCCGGAGACGCCGCCGCCGATGACGACGCACTCGCCGGCGTGGGTGCCGGGGACACCGCCCGGGAGGACGCCGCGGCCGCCGGCCGAACGCATCAGGTGGTAGGCGCCGACCTGCGGGGCCAGGCGGCCCGCGACCTCGGACATGGGGGCGAGCAGCGGGAGCGCGCGGTTGGCGAGCTCGACCGTCTCGTACGCGATGGCGGTGGTGCCGGACTCCAGCAGGGCGTCCGTGCACTCGCGGGAGGCCGCAAGGTGGAGGTAGGTGAAGAGCGTCTGGTCCTTGCGGAGACGGTGGTACTCCTCCGCGATCGGCTCCTTGACCTTCAGCAGCAGGTCGGCGGTGGCCCAGACCTCGTCTGCGGTGCCGAGGATCTCGGCGCCGGCCGCGACGTACTCCGCGTCCGTGATCGAGGAGCCGACGCCGGCGTTCTGCTCGATGAAGACCTGGTGGCCGTTACGGACCAGCTCATGCACGCCGGCGGGCGTGATGGCGACCCGGAACTCGTTGTTCTTGACCTCGCGGGGGATGCCGACCTTCATCGTCGATCACGGTCCTTGACTCAGGGGGATATAACGGGGCACTTCCATACATACCCGCCCACAAGAGTGCGCAACGGGATGCACCACGAGATGACGTGGTGAAGCCAGTTTAATGAAGGATGAGTCGCTGTCTAGCCTTGCAAACCAATAATCTCAGTCGGATCCACTGCGGATTTCGCAGGCGGCGGGGTCGTCTCCCAGCAATCTGTCTGCGGCGGAGCGGTGCAGTCTCGCCGCCGCGGGGTCCCCGAGCCGGTCCAGCGTGTCGGCCAGCCGGACCTGCAGCGCGGCCTGAAGTCGCTGGTCGCCGGCCCGGCGCGCCAGCTCCACCGCCTCGCGGCAGGTGTGCAGGGATTCCTCGGGCCGGCCCGCGTACTCCTGCACCCGCGCCATCTCGCTCAACGCCTTGGCCTGACCCGGGACATCGGCGAGTTTGCGGTAGCCCGCGGCGGCCGCCCGCCAGCTGCGCAGCGCGTCCCCGTACCGGCCCGCGTACGTGTGCACGTTGCCGAGGCGCCCGTACAGCCGGGCCTCGTCCGCCCGCTCCCCGCGGGAGAGGGCCTGGGCCAGCGCCCGGCCGAACCAGTCGGACGCCCGGTGCCAGTCCGCCAGCTCCTGGTAGGCACCCCCTACGGATTCCATCGCGCGGCCCGTCGCGTACGGGTCGTTCGCCGCCCTTCCGGCGTCCAGCGCGGCCCGGTAGCGCTCCAGGGCCTCCTGCGTGCGGCCGGTCTCGGCGTCCAGGTCGGCCAGGTTCAGCAGCGCCGCGGCCTGCTCGCGGTGCAGGCTGCGGCGCTCGGCCACGTCCAGCACCAGGCGGTGCAGCCCGTAGAGCTCGGGGGCGGCCTCCGTGGTCCCCCGGTGGTCCGCGAGGGCCCGCACGAGAGCGGCGACCAGCCGGCGGGCCAGTGTGTCCAGCTCGCCGTCGGCGACCGCCAGGGACGCGGCCGCGGAGAGCGCCGGGAGCCGGGTGTCCAGCCAGACGGCCGCGGCGCGCCGGTCGGGGAAGCGCAGGGCGCGCGGGAGGCCGTCCAGCAGCTCTTGGAGGTCGGCGTCGAGGTCGTCGCCCTCGGCGGCCGCCATGGCCCGGCAGGAGTGGAGCAGCCGGACGGTCCGCTCCAGCATCCGGGCCCGGGCCAGCTGGACCTCGGCGGGCCGCTCCTTGGTCTCCAGCAGGGCCTGGAGCATCGGCGCGAGACAGCCGGGCAGCAGGAACAGGCCGTCGGGGGCGTGCCGGACCAGCCCCAGCCCGGCGAAGTCGTCGAGCGTGGACTGCGCGGCGGCCACCGAACAGCCGGCCAGGGCGGAGGCGGTGTGCGAGTCGACGAGGCCGGCCGGGGCGAGCGGCAGCAGGCGCAGCGTGCGCTGGGCGGGCTGCGGCAGGGAGTCGTAGACGAGCCGGAAGGCGCGGCCGAGCGGCCCGCCGGCGCCGGCGGGCGTGTCGTGGAGCTGCTTGGCCACGTCGGCGACGGCGGCCTTGGGGCGGGCCGCGAGCCAGCCGCCGACGAGCTCGAGGGCGGCGGGCTGGCCCCCGCAGGCCTCGGCGAGGGCTTCGGCGGCCCGCGGGTCGGCGGTGATGCGGGTGTCGCCGATGCGGCGGGCGAGCATCGCGACCGCGGAGACGCTGTCCAGGCCGCCGAGGGTGCAGGGGCGCACGTCGGGGATGCCGGTGAGCGGACCCTCGGCGGTGACGACGACGAGGCACTCGGGGGTGTCCGGGAGCAGGGCGTCGACCTGGTGCGGATCGGCCGCGTCGTCGATCAGGATGATCGCCCGCCGCTCCTGGAGCGCGGTGCGCAGGGCGGAACTGAGCTCGTCCTCGCCGGCGCCGGGCGGGGTGCGCCGGCCCAGCCCGGCCAGCAGGCCGCGCAGGGCGCGCTCGGTCGCGACGGTCTCCCCGCCCGGGGCGGTGAGCCTGGTCCGCAGCACCCCGTCGGGGTACTGGCCGGCGACCTCGCGCACGAAGGTCTCCGCCAGGGCGGTCCGGCCGGATCCCGGGCGGCCGGCGATGAGCAGCACCCGTGCCCGCGGGGCCTTGGCCTTGCGACCGGAGAGGGTGTCGAGCCCGGTCCGCGCGATGTCCTCGCGCAGCTCCTTGAGCTCACGCCGCCGCCCGACGAAATCCGTCACGGATCCGCTCCTCTCCCTGCCTTCGGATGGCGAGCGTAGTTCACGCAGAGCGACGACCCGTGTGGAGCGCGGCGGGTAGATCCCCCAATCGGATCAGCGGATGGTCCGCTTTTTCGTCGCCCCGGGCGCGGGGCCCGCCACTGCTCGTGCGGGCCGCGGGCGGGGCGGTCCCCCACCCGCCCTTCCACCGTTCCCCGGGGCCCTGCCCCGGACCCGTGCCGCAAGCGCCGGCGGAGCCGGATTCAGGCCTCGTACGGGCGGGCCGGCCAGGGGGCGGTGGCCGGGCGGAGGGCGTCGACGCCGCCTTCGGAGGCCAGCGCGGCGGACAGTGCCAGCACCCCCGTCACCAGGCCCGGGTTGCCGAGCTCGCCCGCCAGGACGCCCCGTACCAGCTCGGCCAGCGGCACCCACGTCACCTCCATGTCCGCCTCCTCCGAGCCGGACTCGGAGTAGCGCTCGCCGTCCGCCTCCGACACGCTCCGGGCGAGGAAGACCCGGATCGCCTCGTCCGACCCGCCGGGCGAGGCGTAGAAGTCGGCCAGCACCCGCCAGTCCTCCGCCTTGGCGTGCGCCTCCTCGTAGAGTTCGCGCTGCGCGCCGAGCAGCGGGTTCTCGCCGGGGACGTCGAGCAGCCCGGCCGGCAGCTCCCACAGCCGCCGCCGCACCGGGTGCCGGTACTGGCTGAGGACCAGCACCCGCCCGTCCTCGTCCAGCGCGAGCACGCACACCGAGCCGGGGTGCACCTGGTAGTCGCGGCGGGCGGTCGAGCCGTCCGGCATCCGGACCTCGTCGGAGTCCACCGCCGTCTTCGCGCCCTGGAACGGCCGTCGGCTCGACAGCGTCTCCCAGGATTCCGACGTGTCCTTGATGTTCATGCCCCGAAGCCCTCCACAACGCGCGACAGCCGGGGTACGGATCTTCCGTACCCCGGCCGTCTACGTTATGCGGTCAGGCGCTCACTTCGCGGACTGCTGCCGCTCCACGGCCGCCTTGACCAGACCCGCGAACAGCGGGTGCGGGCGCGTCGGGCGCGAGCGCAGCTCCGGGTGGGCCTGGGTGGCCACCAGGTAGGGGTGGACCTCGCGCGGGTACTCGACGTACTCGACGAGCTTGTTGTCCGGGGAGGTGCCGGAGAAGACCAGGCCGGCCTTCTTCTCGAGCTCGCCGCGGTAGGAATTGTTGACCTCGTAGCGGTGGCGGTGGCGCTCGTCCACGTACGCCTGGTCGCCGTAGACCTCGCGCACGATGGAGCCCTCGGCCAGCTTCGCCGGGTACATGCCCAGGCGCATGGTGCCGCCCAGGTCGCCCGCGCCCTCGACGAAGGCCAGCTGCTCCTCCATGGTCGAGATGACCGGGTGCGGGGTGGAGGCGTCGAACTCGGTGGAGTTGGCGTCCTCGATGCCCGCGAGGTTGCGCGCGGCCTCGATGACCACGCACTGCAGGCCCAGGCAGAGGCCGAGCAGCGGGATCTTGTTCTCGCGGGCGTAGGTGATCGCGCCGACCTTGCCGTTCACGCCGCGGTCGCCGAAGCCGCCGGGCACGCAGATCGCGTCCACGTCGGACAGCTGGGCCGCCGCGCCCGCGGGGGTCTTGCAGTCGTCGGAGGTGACCCACTTGATCTGGACGCGGGCCTTGTTGGCGAAGCCGCCGGCGCGCAGCGCCTCGGTCACCGACAGGTAGGCGTCGGGCAGGTCGATGTACTTGCCGACGAGTGCGACCTTGACCTCGTGGTCGGGGTTGTGGACGCGGTCGAGGAGGTCCTCCCAGACGGTCCAGTCGACGTCGCGGAACGGCAGGTCGAGCTTGCGCACGACGTAGGCGTCCAGGCCCTCGGTGTGCAGGACCTTCGGGATGTCGTAGATCGACTTGGCGTCGATGGCCGCGACCACGGCCGCCTCGTCCACGTCGCACATCAGCGAGATCTTGCGCTTGATGCTGGTCGGGACGTCGCGGTCGGCGCGCAGCACGATGGCGTCGGGCTGGATGCCGATGTTGCGCAGGGCCGCGACCGAGTGCTGGGTCGGCTTGGTCTTCAGCTCGCCGGAGGGGCCGATGTAGGGCAGCAGCGAGATGTGCACGACGAAGACGTTGTCGCGGCCGACCTCGTGGCGGACCTGGCGGACGGTCTCCAGGAACGGCAGCGACTCGATGTCGCCGACGGTTCCGCCGACCTCGGTGATGACGACGTCGACGTCCTCGGTCGCCATGCGGCGGATGCGGTGCTTGATCTCGTTGGTGATGTGCGGGATGACCTGCACGGTGTCACCGAGGTACTCGCCGCGGCGCTCCTTGGCGATGACCGTGTTGTAGACCTGGCCGGTGGTGACGTTGGCCGAGCCGTCGAGGTCGACGTCGAGGAAGCGCTCGTAGTGCCCGATGTCCAGGTCGGTCTCGGCGCCGTCGTTGGTGACGAACACCTCGCCGTGCTGGAACGGGTTCATCGTGCCCGGGTCGACGTTGAGGTACGGGTCGAGCTTCTGCATCGTGACCCGCAGGCCGCGCGCCTTCAGGAGCGCACCCAGGCTGGAGGCCGTCAGGCCCTTGCCGAGGGAGGAAGCGACACCCCCGGTGACGAAGATGTGCTTGGTCGTCATGGATTTGGGCGGCATCGCCAAGAGGGGGCTCCCGTGGTCGCGAAGTGAGGTGCGTCCGGCGCCGGCCACCGTCGATCCGGAAGGGTCTCAGGGGGCGCCGAAGCTGCGGTTTCGGGGCCCCTGATTCGCACAGGCAGACCACCGGTCCACGGGGTACCAGCCTATCAGCGCCCGGGCCGGTCCGCCTCCGGCCACGCGCCGTCCACGGCTCGTAGCAGAGCGCCGAAGTGCGCCGGGGCGGAGACCCCGCGGCTCACCCGTTCGGCCCAACGGCATTCCCCGCGGCCTGGAGAAGATCACTAGGGTCCCGTCATATCCTGCTCGGATATTGCACACATCACCGCCGGGCAGTCCGTCGGACGGCCTAACCGGCCCGATATACGGAATCATGGGCTCACGCGGCGGTACCTGCACACAGGAGACCGCGCAAACGCGCATTGCAAGCGCCCTTCGGGGCGGACGTGGCCGTTCGACTGGAGATGCACGTGTCCGGGCGCATCGAGGATTACGCACTGATCGGGGACATGCAGACCGCGGCGCTGGTCTGCCGGGACGGGGCGGTGGACTGGCTGTGCCTGCCCCGCTTCGACTCCCATGCCGTGTTCGCGAGCATTCTCGGCACCGAGGATCACGGGTTCTGGCGGATCGGGCCGGCGTCCCCGGCGGGCTCCGAGGCGCCGCGTGCCACCCGCCGCCGCTACCGCGGCGATTCCCTGGTGCTGGAGTCCGAATGGGACACCCCCCGGGGCAGCGTCCGCGTGATCGACTTCATGCCTCCCCGCGAGCACCACGCGCCGCAGCTGATCCGCATCGTGGAGGGCGTCAGCGGGCGCGTCCCCATGCGCTCGACCCTGCGGATGCGCTTCAGCTACGGCCGGGTGGTGCCGTGGGTGCACAAGGTCGACGGGCGTACCGTCGCCGTCGCCGGCCCCGACTCGGTCTGGCTGGACACGGACGCGGAGACCTACGGCAAGGACCTGACGACGTACTCCGACTTCACCGTCGGGCCGGGCGACCGGGTCGCCTTCAGCATCAGCTGGCAGCCCTCGCACCGCGGCGCGCCCGAGGCCCCCGACGCCGAGGCGGCCCTGGAGTCGACCGCCGAGTTCTGGCGCGAGTGGGTCGAACAGTGCACCTACCACGGGCCCTACCGGGAGGCCGTGGTCCGCTCCCTGATCACGCTCAAGGCCCTCACGTACGGCCCCACGGGCGGGATCGTCGCCGCACCGACCACCTCCCTCCCGGAGGAGATCGGCGGGGTCCGCAACTGGGACTACCGCTACACCTGGCTGCGGGACGCGGCCATCACCCTCTCCTCGCTGCTGCGCACCGGCTACCGCGAGGAGGCCCGCGCCTGGCGCGAGTGGCTGCTGCGCGCGGTGGCCGGCGACCCGGAGAACCTGCAGATCATGTACGGGATCGCGGGCGAACGCGAGCTAGGCGAGACCGAACTGGACTGGCTGCCCGGCTACGAGGGCTCCCGCCCGGTGCGCGTCGGCAACGGCGCAGCGGGCCAGCTCCAGCTCGACGTGTACGGCGAGGTCACCGAGGCACTGCACCTGGGCCACATGACCGGCCTGGCCCGCAGCGACTACGCCTCCGTGCTCCAGCTCAAGCTGATCCGCTACCTGGAGACGCACTGGTCCGAGCCGGACGAGGGCATCTGGGAGGTGCGCGGCCCGCGCCGGCACTTCGTGCACTCCAAGGTGATGGCGTGGGTGGCCGTGGACCGCACGATCAAGCTGATCGAGAGCGGGGACGCGGACGGCCCGCTGGAGCGGTGGCGGGAACTGCGCGACGAGATCCACCAGGACGTGTGCGAGAAGGGCTACGACAAGGAACGCAACACCTTCACCCAGTCGTACGGGTCGAAGGAGCTGGACGCCTCGCTGCTGCTGATCCCGCAGATGGGCTTCCTGCCGCCGGACGACAAGCGGGTCATCGGCACCATCGAGGCGATCCAGCGCGAGCTGTCCACGCCCGACGGCTTCATCCTGCGCTACCCGACGGCGGGTGAGGAGGCCGGAGTGGACGGCCTGGAGGGCGACGAGGGGGCCTTCCTCGCCTGCTCGTTCTGGATGGCCGACGACCTGGCGATGATCGGCCGGGTGGACGAGGCACGACGGCTGTTCGAGCGGCTGCTGGCGCTCCGCAACGACCTGGGCCTGCTCGCGGAGGAATGGGACCCGCGGCTCCAGCGGCAGGTCGGGAACTTCCCGCAGGCCTTCAGCCACGTTCCGCTGATCGACACGGCGCTGCGGCTGACCGCGAGCGGGGCCTACGGCGGCTGAGGCGGACACGGCCGGCCCGGGGTGCGGTGCGGTCCGCCGCGCCCCGGTGATCGGCCGGGCCTAGGCTGGAAGGGTTCTTTGCCCTCCGTCCGTTGGAAGGGGGCAGCCATGGCTCCCCTCTCGAAGGCGGGCGCGGCCCTGACCGCGCTCCGCGAGGATCTGTCCGGCGAGGTGTTCGCTCCGGATGATCCGGGCTACGACGAGGCCCGGACCGTCTTCAACGCGATGATCGACCGCAGGCCCGCCGTGATCGCCCAGTGCGAGAGCGCGGAGGACGTGGCCACCGCCGTGCGCTTCGCGAGGGACCTCGACCTGAAGATCGCCGTACGGGGCGGCGGGCACAGCGTCTCCGGTTCCGCCCTCGGCGACGGCGCGCTCGTCGTCGACCTGCGCCGGATGCACGAGGCCACCGTCCACCCCGGGGCCCGCGCCGTGCGGGTCGAGGGCGGGGCCACGATGAGCCACCTGGACCGGGCCTGCGCCCCCTACGGGCTGGCCACCACCGGCGGCCGGGCCTCGACCACCGGGGTCGGCGGCTTCGTCCTGGGCGGCGGCAGCGGCTGGCTGGACCGCAAGTGCGGGCTGGCCGTGGACAACCTGCTGGGCGTGGAGCTGGTGACGGCCGACGGCTCGGTCGTGGAGACCACCTCCGAGGAGCGCCCGGAGCTGTTCTGGGCCCTGCACGGCGGCGGCGGCAACTTCGGCGTGGCCACCGCGATCACCCTGCGGCTGCACGAACTGCCCGCCATGGCCATCGCGTTCGTCCTGTACCTGCCGGAGAACGGTCCCGAGGTGATGCGGACCTACCGGGACCTCCTGGAGGGCGGGCCGCCGGAGGCCAGCGGGGGCGTGATCTTCCTGACCGGCCCCCCGGACGACGAGTTCGTCCCCCCGCACCTGGCCGGGCGGCTGGTGTGCGCGGCGCTGCTCACCTACGCGGGCCCGGAGGACCGGCTGCGGGGGCTCGCCGAGCCGCTGCTGGCGCTGCCGCACGAGGCGGCGATGGTCACCGCCATCCCGTACGCCGATCTCCAGTGCATGATCGACGACCCTCCCGGGCTGCGGAACTACTGGTCCGCGGAGTACCTGACCGGCGCCCCGGACGCGTTCGTCGACGTGTTCTGCTCCCGGGCCGCGTCGATGCCGGTGCCGACCGGGACCCAGCACATCCTGTTCCCGCAGGGCGGCGCGATCGCCTCCGGCCCGGCCGACTACCCGGTGCCGTACCGGGACTCCCCCTGGGTGGTGCACCCGTTCGGGATCTGGGAGGACCCGGCCGACGACGAGCGCTGCCGGCAGTGGGTCAAGGACGTCCGCGCGGACGTCGCGCCGTGGAGCACCGGCGCGGTGTACCTGAACTTCACCGGGGACGAGGGCTCGGACCGGGTGGTCTCCGGGCTCGGCGCGGACAACATGCGCCGCCTGGAACGGGTGAAGCGCGAGTACGACCCGGACAACGTCTTCCGCTTCAACCACAACATCCGGCCGGCCTGACCCCCTGATAGCGTCCCGCGACATGGACAACCAGGGCGGGATCACGGTTCAGCGGGCACTGGAGCTGCCGGGGCTGCGCAGCGGCCTGCCGGAGGTGGTGGCCTGCGCCGACCGCCTGGGCCGCACCGTCCGCTGGGTGCACGCGGGCGAGGTGCCGAACATCGCCTCCCTGCTCAAGGGCGGCGAGCTGCTGCTGACCACGGGGCTGGGCCTGGGCACCCGCCCCGCCGAACAGCGGGCCTTCGTACGCCGCCTCGCGGACCGGGGCATCGCCGCGCTGGTGGTCGAACTGGGCCCGCGCTTCACGCGGCTGCCCGCCACGATCGTGGAGACGGCGCGCACGGCGGGACTGCCGCTGGTCCAGCTCCACCGGGAGGTCCCCTTCGTCACGGTCACCGAAGAGGTCCACACCGAGATCGTCAACGGCCACTACGCACTGCTCCAGCGGGCCGAGGAGGTCCACCGGCGCTGTACGGAGGCCCTGTTGGGCGGCGGGGGCATCCCGCAGGTGCTGCGCATCGTGGCCGACTTCACGGGGAACCCGGTCTTCCTGGAGACCCCGGACGGGCAGTTGCTGTACGCGGCAGCCAGCTCGGCCGGGGACCCCGGCGCGGACCCGCTCCAGGTGTGGGAGGGGCTGCGCGGCCAGCGCGAGGCCGAACCGTCGGCGAACACGGTGGTGATCGACGTACCGGGCGGCGGCCACGGCACCGGCTCGGTGCGGGCCCGGGTGGTCCTGGTCGGTGTCTCGGCCCCGCTGCTCCCGGTGCACCGGATGGCGGCGGAGCGCACGGCGGGTGTGCTGGCCGTGGTGCTGATGCAGGCGCGGCAGGAGGAGGAGCTGGCGGCGCGCGGCCGCGGCGACTTCCTCACGGACCTGGCGGAGGGCCGGATCTCCGCCGAGGACGCCCCGGCGCAGGCGCGGGTGCTGGGTTTCAAGCCGGGTGCCGGACCCCTGCTGCCCGTGGTCATGCGGCTCTCGGACCTCGGGCCGTCCGGCAACTGGGCCGTGCTGGCCCGCGCGGTGCTGGAGGAGCTGTCGTCCGTCGGGGTGCCGGTCCTGCTGGGTGTCCGCCCGGTCGAGGGCCGGGTACCGCTGCTGGTGTCGCTGCGGGCGGAGTCGGAACGCACGGCGGTCGCCGATCGGGTCGCGGCGGCGCTGCGGGCGGGTGTGGAACGCGCGGGCCTGGAGCGGGCCACCGCCCCGCCGGCGGTGGTCGTCGGCGTCGCGGGCGGCTGGGCGGCCGCCTCCTCGGGCCTGCGGCACGCGGCGGAGACCGCCACGGCGGCCCACGGCCTGCCGGCCAGGCCCTGGTACGACGCCCGCCGCCTCGACATCGACCTGCTGCTGTGGCGGCTGCGCGAACACCCGGACCTGGCGGCCTTCGTGGACCGCGCGATCGGCCCGCTGCGCGCGCACGACGCGACGTCGCGGCCGCCGCTGCTGCCGACCCTGGAGACGTACCTGGCCCATGCCGGCCGCAAGGCGGAGACGGCCCGCGAGCTCCACCTGAACCGGCAGACCCTCTACAACCGGCTGGCGCGCATCTCGGAGCTGCTGGGCACGGACCTGGACGACCCGGAGACGGTGCTCTCCCTCAGCCTGGCCCTGCGCGCCCGCCGCCACACCACCCCTTCGTGACGCGTCCCTCGCACCCCCGGCGGCGCGCCCGGAAAGGGGGGGGGCCCGCCGGCGTCCGAGGCGCGGGGTCCGGGGCGGAGCCCCGCAGCGGCGGGACGCCCGGTCTGCCCCCGCCGGGGGGTCAGCGGCGGCGTTCCGTCAGTTCGTCGTAGACGGACAGGACCTGGGCCACGGTGTCGTCCTCCGACGGCCACGTGGCGGCCTGTACGCGCCCCGCGGCGACCAGGTCGGACCGGCGGGCCGGATTGGTCAGGAGGCCGGCCACGGCCGACGCCAGGGCCCCCGCCTCGCCCGGCGGGACGAGCACCGCGCCGTCCCCCACCAGCTCCGGCACACCGCCCACCGCCGTCGCCACCAGTGGCACACCCGCCCGCAGCGCCTCCTGCGCCAGCAGGGCCCGCGCCTCCCACCGGCTCGGCAGCACCGCCACGTCCGCCGCGGCCAGCAGGTGCGCCGCGTCCCGTCGGCGGCCGAGGAGTCGGACCGGCAGCCGTTCCGCCGCGATCCGGCGGGCCAGTTCGGCCCGTAGCGGCCCCTCCCCCGCGATCACCAGCAGCGGGGCGGGTTCCAGGGTTCGCCACTCCCGTGCTGCGTCGAGCAGGACGGAGTACCCGCGGTGCGCCACGAGGCTGCCGACCGCGATCAGCAACGGCCGCTCCATGACGCCGAGTTCCGCACGCACCTTGCCCGGGTCCGACGGGGTTTCCGGGCCGGCCGGGAAGGCCACCGGCGCCAGCCGCGCGTCCCTGGCGCCCCGCTGGCGGGCCAGGTCCACGAGGTCCGAGGAGGCTCCGAGCACCACCGCGGCGGCCCGCGCCACGCGCCGTTCCAGCATCCGGCTCAGCCGTCCGAGCGCGCCGTGCGCCGTCGGGCCTTCGCCGTGCCAGCTCACCACCAGCGGCACCCGGCGCCCGCGTATGGCCAGTGCGGCCCGCAGGCCGGCCCGCACTCCGTGCGCGTGGACGACGTCCGCGCCGGCGCACGCGGCCCGCAGCACGCTCCCCGCGTCGGGCGCGAACTCCGCCCCGGCGCCGGTGAAGTCGTACTCCCCCTCCGCCTGGACGGGGGCGCACACCGTGACCCGCACCCCGCGCGCGGCGAGCCCGGTGGCGAGTGATCGGACGTGCGCGCAACTGCCGGCGCCCGCACCGTCGCCGAGCACGTGGACGGTGCGCAGCGGCGGGCGCCCGTAGGGCTGTGCCGCGACGGAGGTGGAGACCGGGGAGCTGCTCACTGGCCGAAGCTCCAGGATGAGGGGAGTCAGAGACGTCGCCAAGAATGCCAGTCCGCACGCGCGTTCCGGGACCATACGGGTGCGGATCCTGTGCGAGATACGGCAGGACGCCTCCCGGCCTCACTCACACGACGTAAGTGGAATCCGGAGAGTGACGCCCCGATCGATCTCTTTCGGGTCCGAACCGGTCTTTGGCGGACAAGCGGAGGGCCCGGAACGCCCTGCGTCCCGGGCCCTGAGGCGGTGTGCGGGCTCACGCGTCGGAGCGCGCCGCCGCCAGCAGTTCCTCGGCGTGCGCCCGCGCGGAGACGGAGTCCTCGTGACCCGCGAGCATGCGCGACAGCTCGCGCACGCGGTCCTCGCCCTCCAGGACGGTGACCCCGCTGCGGGTGACCGAGCCGTCGTTGGTCTTCTCCACCAGCAGCTGCCGGTCGGCGAAGGCGGCCACCTGCGGCAGGTGGGTGACGACCACGACCTGCGCCGACCTGGCCAGCTTCGCCAGGCGCCGGCCGATCTCGACGGCCGCCTTGCCGCCGACGCCCGCGTCGACCTCGTCGAAGAGGTAGGTGGGAACGGGATCGGTGCCCGCGAAGACGACCTCCACCGCGAGCATCACGCGGGACAGCTCACCGCCCGAGGCGCCCTTGGCGATCGGCCGCGGCTGGGCGCCGGGGTGCGGGGCCAGCAGCAGTTCGACCTCGTCGGCGCCGGAGGGTCCGTAGGCGACCGGGCGGCCGTCCACGTCCACTCCTTCGGGGTCCTCGGTCTGCCGGATGTCGATCGTCACCCGGGCGTGCGGCATCGCCAGCGACGCCAGCTCCGCCGTCACCGCGGAGGCGAAGCGGGTCGCCGCCTCCACCCGGGCGTCGGTCAGGGCCTGGGCCAGCAGCGACAGTTCGGAGCGCAGCCCGTCGCGTTCCGCAGTCAGCTCGGTGATCCGCTCGTCGTCGCCGTCCAGTTCCAGCAGGCGCGCCGCGCCCTGTTCGGCCCACGCCAGCACGGCCTCCACGGTGCCCTCGGTGCCGTACTTGCGCGTCAGCTGCGTCAGGGCCGCCCGGCGCTCCTCCACCGCGGCCAGCCGCAGCGGATCGGCGTCGAGGTCGTCGGCGTAGCCCGCCAGTTCCCCTGCCACGTCGGACAGCAGGATGCCGAGTTCGCCGATCCGCTCGGCGAGCGCGGCGAGCGCCGGGTCGTGCGACCGTACGGCTTCCAGCGCCCGGTGGGCCCCGGCGACCAGCATGTTCGCGTCGATGGCCTCGGGGTCCTCGGGGTTGCCCGCGAGCGCGGCGTGTGCCGCCTGGGCCGCCTGGGCCAGCGCTTCGGCGTGCCCGAGCCGTTCCGCCTCGGCCGCCAGCTCGGCGTCCTCGCCGGCCACCGGCTCCACGGCGGCGATCTCGTCGAGCCCGAAGCGGAGCAGGTCCGCCTCCTGGGCCCGTTCCCGGGCCCGGGTGGTGATCTCGTCGAGTTCCACGGCGACCGCGCGCAGCCTGCGGTAGGCCGAGCCGTACTTCTCCAGCGGGACGGCGACGGCGTCCCCGGCATACCGGTCGAGCGCCTGCCGCTGCCGGGCCGGCCGGAGCAGGCCCTGCTGGTCGGTCTGCCCGTGTACGGCGACCAGGTCGTCGGCGAGCTCGCCGAGCAGGCCGACGGGCACGGAGCGGCCGCCGACGTGGGCGCGCGAACGGCCCTCGGCGGACACCGTCCGGCTGATCAGCAGGGCGCCGTCGTCGAGCTCGGCGCCCGCCTCCTCGGCGCGTACCGCGGCGGGGGCGTCCGGGCGCATGACGATGCGGCCCTCGACCACCGCGGCCTTGGCCCCGATCCGTACCAGGGCCGGGTCGGCGCGGCCGCCGAGCAGCAGCCCGAGGCTGGTGACGACCATCGTCTTGCCCGCGCCGGTCTCGCCGGTCACCGCGGTGAAACCGGGCGACAGCTCGACCACCGCGTCGTCGATGACCCCGAGCGACCGTATCCGCATCTCCTCAAGCACGGGACGACGATACCGAGGTTTCCCGGGTGCCATGTGACGTCACCCGCTCCGAGTTTCTCGAACACATGTGCTATTAATGCTCTCGCGGCGGGCACGGAACGGCAACACCCGGAATCCCGGCCGGGCTTGGGGACCACGGCCCCGACCGCCTGCTGCCGCGGCCGTCACCGGGATCGTCCCCGCAGAGGTCAGTGGGGCGCGCCCCGCCAGCCCGACACGGGCAGCGCGAACTTCGCGACGAGGCGGTCCGTGAACGACGCGTGGTGCAGCCGGGCGAGCCGTACGGGCACCGCCCCCCGCCGGACCTCCACCCGGGCCCCGGCCGGCAGCTCCAGCATGCGCCGGCCGTCGCACCACAGGACCCCGTGCGGGGTACCGTTCTGCACCTCCACCGCGAGCACCGAGTTCGGCGAGGTCACCAGCGGTTTCGCGAACAGCGCGTGCGCGCTGATCGGCACCATCAGCAGCGCCTCCACCTCCGGCCAGACCACCGGCCCGCCCGCGGAGAACGCGTACGCCGTCGAACCCGTCGGAGTCGCGCAGACGATCCCGTCGCAGCCGAAGCCGGTCACCGGGCGCCCGTCGATCTCCAGGACGACCTCCAGCATCCGCTCCGGGGACACCTTCTGGACCGCGGCCTCGTTCAGCGCCCAGTCCCGGTGGACGACGTCGCCGTTCGTGCGCACGATCACGTCGAGGGTCATCCGCTCCTCGACCTCGTACGAACGCGTCACCACCCGGTCCACGACCTTGTCGAGGTCGTCGCGCTCGGCCTCCGCGAGGAAGCCGACCCGGCCCAGGTTGACGCCCAGCATCGGCACGCCCGAGGCGCGCGCGAACTCGGCACCCCGCAGCAGGGTCCCGTCGCCGCCCAGCACCACCAGCAGCTCGCACCCGTCGAGCACCCCCGGCGTGGACTCGGTGACGAGCTCCACCTCCGGCGGCAGCGGCAGGTCCACCGCCTCGTGCTCGAAGACCCGTACGCCCAGCCCGCAGCGCAGCAGCCCCTTGACGACCAGCTCGGCGCTGCGGATGGCCGCCGGCCGCCCGGTGTGCGCGAGCAGGAATACGGTCCGTTCCCCCGGAAAATCTGTCACTGAGGCCCCTCCGCAACTGCACGGTCAACATCCGCCGGGTCGAGTGCCGGTGCCCCCGCCCTCAGCCACAGAAAGTACTCCACGTTCCCCGACGGCCCCGGCAGCGGACTGGCGGTCACCCCGAGAACGCCCAGCCCCAGCTCCGCCGCCCGCGCCGCGACCTCGCGCACGGCCTCCGCCCGCAGCTCCGGGCTGCGCACGACACCGCCGCTGCCCAGCCGCTCCTTGCCGACCTCGAACTGCGGCTTGACCATCAGCACCAGGTCGGCGTCGGGCGCCGTGCACCGCACCAGCGCGGGCAGTACCAGGCCGATCGAGATGAAGGACAGGTCTCCGACGACGAGGTCCACCGGGACGCCGTCGATCTGCTCGACCGTCAGCTCGCGCACGTTCGTACGGTCCTTCACGGTGACCCGGTCGTCGCTCTGCAACGACCAGGCGAGCTGCCCGTAGCCGACGTCGACCGCCATCACGTGGGCCACGCCCGCGCGCAGCAGTACGTCGGTGAAGCCTCCGGTGGACGCGCCCGCGTCCAGCGCCCGGCGGCCCTCGACCTGCAGGCCCTGCGGGCGGAAGGCCGCGAGGGCGCCCGCGAGCTTGTGTCCGCCGCGCGAGACGTAGTCGGGGTCGTCGTCGTCCTTGAGGACGACGAGGGCCGCACTGGTCTCGACCTGGGTGGCGGCCTTGGTCGCGGTGGTGCCGCCCACGGTCACCCGGCCCGCGGCGATCAGCTGCGCGGCGTGCTCGCGCGAGCGGGCCATGCTGCGGCGTACCAGTTCGGCGTCCAGGCGGCGGCGTGCCACTCCTGCCACGTTCGGTTCAGCTCCTGTTTTCGTACGGTCCGGGGACGGGCGGTGCGTCCAGCGCGGTCAGCGCCTCACGCAGCCCCCGGTGGACATCCTCGTACACCGCGACGTGTCGGTCCGCCTCGAGGTGGTCCGCGTCCGCCAGCCGCGCCAGGTGCGCGTCCACCCCGGCGTGGCCGGTGGGGGTGCGTACGACGCCCAGCGCCACGGGTCCGGCGGGCTCGGCCGACCCTGCGGACCCGGCGGGCACGGCGGGCTCTGCGGGCTCTGCGGGCTCTGCGGGGGCTTCCGCCTCAGCTTCGGCTGCGGCCCCGGCCCGCACCTCGGCTCCGGCCGCGCTCGGGGCCCCGGCCCGGGTCTCGGCTGCTTCGTCGGTCATGCCACGACGCTACCGCGAAGCGCCCCCACGGCCGCGCGCGGCTCTGCGGTACGGTCGTGATCACGATGGCTACGATCCAGGAGTGCCGTGAAGCACTCGACCGACTCTCCGACAACCTCGAGCGGGCCGAGGCCGGCGTGCGCGGCGCGGCCGCGTTCGACCGCTCCCTCAGCTGCCACATCACGGACCTGGACCAGACGTTCACGGGCCGCCTGGCCGGAGGCCGGATCCGCGTGGACGCGGTCGCGCCGGGCCCGCCGGCCCACAAGGCGCAGATCCGCCTCGCGATGACCGGTGACGACCTGGTCTCGCTGGTCGCGGGCGAGCTGAAGTTCGCGAAGGCCTGGGCCTCCGGCCGGGTCAGGCTGGAGGCCGGCCTCCGCGATCTGATGCGGCTGAAGAGCCTGCTCTAGAGCGCGCCGGCCCCGGGGGCACCGGCCCCGGCGGACGCCTGTGCGCGGGGGCGTCGCGCCGCCGGGATCACCAGCGGCGTTCCCGTCTCCGGGTCGTCGATGACCTGGCAGCGCAGCCCGAACACCTTCTCCACGAGCTCCGCGGTGACCACCTCCTGCGGCGGGCCCTCGGCGATGACCTTCCCGCCCCGCATCGCGATCAGGTGCGTGGCGTAGCGGGCGGCGTGGTTGAGGTCGTGCAGCACCGCGACGAGCGTGCGCCCCTGGGTCTCGTGCAGTTCGGCGCACAGGTCGAGCACGTCGATCTGGTGCTGGATGTCCAGGTACGTCGTCGGCTCGTCGAGCAGCAGCAGCGGGGTCTGCTGCGCCAGCGCCATGGCGATCCACACGCGCTGCCGCTGCCCGCCCGACAGCTCGTCCACCGCGCGGTCGGCGAGCTCGGCGACCCCGGTCGAGGCCATCGACTCGTTCACGATCCGCTCGTCCTCGGGCGACCACTGCCGCAGCAGCCCCTGGTGCGGGTACCGGCCGCGCGAGACCAGGTCGGCCACCGTGATGCCGTCGGGCGCGATCGAGGACTGCGGGAGCAGACCGAGGGTCTTGGCGACCTTCTTCGCGGGCAGCGACCCGATGGCCTGCCCGTCCAGCAGCACCCGCCCCTCGGACGGCTTCAGCATCCGCGACAGGGCCCGCAGCAGCGTGGACTTGCCGCAGGCGTTCGGGCCGACGATCACCGTGAAGGAGTTGTCGGGGATCTCCACCGACAGGTTCTCGGCGATGACCCGCTGGTCGTAGCCGAGGGTCACGTTCTCCGCGGTCAACCGCTGCACTTGCGCACTCCTGAGGTTCATATACGTCCTGCCTTGCGCTCGGTGACGAGCAGCCAGAGCAGATAGACACCGCCGACCAGCCCGGTCACCACGCCCACCGGCAGCTGGTCCGAGCCGAAGGCCCGCTGCGAGGCCCAGTCCGAGAGCAGCAGCACCACCGAGCCCATGAGGGCGGCCGTCAGCAGGTTGGCACCCGGTGAGCGGGTCAGCCGCCGGGCCAGCTGCGGCGCGGCCAGCGCGACGAAGCTGATCGGCCCGGCCGCGGCGCTCGCCGCCGTGGTCAGCAGGATGGCCGCCAGCATCAGCAGCATCCGGGTGCGCTCCACCCGCACCCCCACCGCGTACGCCGCGTCGTCGCCCATCTCGATCATCCGCAGGGCCCGGCTCTGCCCCAGCACCAGCGGGAACAGCACCGCACAGGTCAGCAGCAGCGGCCACACCTGCGCCCAGTCCCGGCCGGCGAGCGAACCGGTCAGCCAGACCATCGCCCGCGAGGCCTCCACCAGCTGGGCCTTCGTGATCAGGTACTGGATGACGGCCACCAGCATCGCGGACGCGCCGATGCCCACCAGGACCAGCCGGTAGCCGTGGATGCCCCGCTTGTACGCCAGCAGGTAGACGGCGGCGCCGGCCAGCAGTCCGCCGAGCAGCGCGCCGGCGGCGACCGCGGTCGCCGAGCCGTTCAGCAGGATGATCACGACGAGGGCGCCGACCGCCGAACCGTAGGAGAAGCCGAGCAGGTCGGGCGAGCCGAGCGGGTTGCGGGTCACCGACTGGAAGACGGCTCCGGCCATCCCGAGGGACGCGCCGACCAGCAGGGCGACCAGCACCCGGGGCAGCCGCAGGTCGTTGACGATGAAGTCGTTGGCGGGGGTGCCGTTGCCGAGCAGGGTCCGTACGACGTCCCACGGCGCGATGTCGAAGTCGCCGGTGCCGATGAGCAGGACGGCCATGACGAAGGCGGCGAGGACGAGCAGGACGCCGACGGCCAGGGCGCGCCGCTCGATCCGCAGCGACATCCCGCCCGGGAGCCGCACGGGACGGGCTTTGGCGGTCACGGTCACAGCTGGGCCATCCTCTTGCGCCGGACGAGGTAGATGAAGACGGGCCCGCCGATGAGCGCGGTGACGATGCCGACCTGGAGCTCGGCGGGCCGGGTGACGACCCTGCCGACGACGTCCGCGCCGAGCAGCAGGACGGGCGACAGGACGGCCGAGTACGCGAGCACCCAGCGCATGTCCGGTCCGGTGAACACCCGCACGAGGTGCGGGATCATCAGGCCGATGAAGACGATGGGCCCGCAGGCGGCGGTCGCCGCACCGCAGAGCAGGGTGATGGCGAGCATCGCGCCGACCCGGGTCCGCATCAGGTTCGCGCCGAGTGCCCTGGCCGTGTCGTCACCCATCGCCATCGCGTTGAGCGGCCGGCCGAGCGCCAGCGCGAGCACCGCGCCGGCCAGCAGGAACGGGGCGACCTGCCGGACGGTGTCCATGTTGGCCGAGGCCAGCGAACCCACCGTCCAGAAACGCAGCTTGTCCAGCGCCTTGCTGTCCATCAGCTGCACGGCGTTGATGTAGCCGACGAGGGCCGCACTGGCCGCCGTACCCGCGAGCGCGAGGCGTACCGGTGTGGCGCTGCGGCTGCCGCCGAGCACGTACACGACGACGGAGACGACGGCGGCGCCGAGGAAGGCCCACCACACGAACTCCGACAGCGAACTCGCGCCGAGGAAACTGATCGCGGACACCACGGCGGCCGCGGCCCCGGCGTTGACGCCGAGGATGCCGGGCTCGGCCAGCGGGTTGCGGGTCAGCGCCTGCATGACGGCCCCGGAGAGGCCCAGCCCGACCCCGACCATCAGCCCGAGGAGGGTGCGCGGGACCCGGAGGTCCCGCACGACCACGTCCGAGGTGGTTCCCGAGTAGTGGAAGAGGCCGTGCCAGACCTCTTCCAGGGGCATCTGCTTGGCGCCCACGGAGATGCTCACCACCGCGATGAGGGCGAGCACCACGAGGGCACCGGCCAGACCCGCGGCGCGTGCGGCATGGCGTGGGCGGGTGACGGCGTCCGGCGGGGACGCCGTGCTCGGCCCGGATTCGGGAGGACTCTCAACCAACACGGAGGTTAGGTTAGCCTAGCCTCCGCCTCGATCGGACCCCCGGAGGTCACTGAAGACCCAGCCTGGCCAGCGCCTTCGCCGCGTCCAGCGTGCACACGCCCTCCGCGGCAGCCGTCCAGGCCGCCGCGCACAACGCCCGCAGCCCGTCCAGCGGGTCCCGGCCCTCCCCGTTCGCCCCGTTCTCCGTGCCCTCTTCGACGCCCTCCCCGCTCTCGTCGGCCCCGCACAGTTCGAGCACGCCGCTGTTGAGCGCGACCGCCGTCCAGCCGCCGCAGCGGAACCCCTCCGCGAACGGCACCACCTCCGGCTGTCCGGCCAGCAGCCCGCGCAGGTCCCGGTCCACGTAGGTCGGCCGGTGCCGGGGCTCGGCCCGCAGCAGTTGCTCCGCGTCGGTCACCCCGGTCAGCACCAGCAGCGAGTCCACCTCCCCGTTGAAGGCGCCCTCGATGTCGGTGTCCAGCCGGTCCCCGACGACCAGCGGCCGCTTCGCCCCGGTCCGCAGCACCGTCTCCCGGTGCATCGGGGGCAGCGGCTTGCCCGCCACCTGCGGCTCCGCGCCCGTGGCGATCCGTACGACCTCCACGGCGGCCCCGTTGCCCGGCGCGATGCCCCGCGCCCCCGGGATCGTCAGGTCGGTGTTCGACGCGTACCACGGCACGCCCCGGTTGATCGCGTACGAGGCCTCCGCGAACCGGCCCCAGGCCAGGTCCGGCCCCCCGTAGCCCTGCACGACCGCCGCGAGCCCCTCCTCGTCGGCGGACTCGACCGGCACCAGCCCGCGTTCGCGCAGCGCGACCCGCAGCCCCTCCCCGCCGATCACCAGCACCTTGGAACCCGGCTCCACCTGCTCCGCGATCAGCCGGGCCACCGCCTGCGCCGAGGTGATCACCTCGGCCGCCTCCGTCGGGATGCCCAGCTCGCCCAGGTGCTCCGCGACGGCTTCGGGGGTCCGCAGGGCGTTGTTCGTGACGTACGCGAGGTGCATGCCGTCGGCGCGGGCCGCCGCGAGGGACTCCACGGCATGGCCGATGGCCCGCCCGCCCGCGTACACCACACCGTCCAGGTCCAGGAGAGCGGTGTCGTACGCCTGGTGCAGACTCTGGTCACACGCCGCGGGACTGGTCCTGATCTGCCGGGTCATTCTGGCCGCTCCCTCTGAGATCGATCTTGTCCGATTCCGTACTGCCCCGATCATCCCGCATGGCGAGACGCGATTTACCATGCACCAATGACCACTTCTGGCACCGCGGACCACGGGCTGCGCCTCATCCCGTTCCATGGCCTGCGCTACGTCCCCGAGCGTGTCGGCAGCCTCGCCGCCGTCACCTCGCCGCCGTACGACGTGGTCGTGCGCCCCGACGGAGTCGACCACCTCGAATCCGCCGACCCGCACAACATCGTCCGCCTCATCCTCCCGCAGGCCGGCACCCCGGCCGCGCGCAACGAACAGGCGGCGCGCACCCTGCGGGACTGGCTCGCCGCGGGCGTCCTGTCCGCCGACCCCGAACCCGCGCTGTACGTGTACGAGCAGCGCCGGGCCGGGCTGCTGCAGCGCGGCGTCATCGGCGCCCTCGCCCTGTCCACCGCCGACGCAGGCATCGTCCTGCCCCACGAGGACGTCATGCCGGACGTGGTGACCGACCGGGCCGGCCTGATGCGCGCCACCTCCGCCAACCTCGAACCGCTCCTCCTCACCTACCGGGGCGACGATCCCGGCGCGGGTGCGGCGGCGGTCGTCGAGCGGACCGCGCAGCGCGCGCCGCTCCTGTCGACCACCACCGAGGACGGGTTCCAGCACCGCCTCTGGGCCATCACGGACCCGGCCGAACTGGCCGCCGTCGCCGCGGATCTCAGCCACCGCCAGGCCCTCATCGCCGACGGCCACCACCGCTGGGCGACGTACCTGCGCCTCCAGGAGGAGCACGGCTCCCCCACCGCGTGGGACTTCGGCCTGGTGCTGCTCGTGGACACCGCCCGCTACCCGCTCCAGGTCCGTGCCATCCACCGCATGCTGCGCCGCCTGCCGGTCGCCGACGCGCTGGCCGCCGTCGCCGGTCACTTCCGGGTCCGCCCGGTCGAGGGGCCGCTCCCGCTGGCCCTGGACGCCCTCGCGGACGCGGCGGAACGTGGCAACGCCTTCCTCCTCGCCGGCGACGGCACCTTCCACCTGGTCACCGATCCCGATCTGGCCCTCCTCGACCGCACGGTCCGTCACGACCGCCCCGAGGCCTGGCGCCGGCTGGACGCCACCGTGCTCCACGCGACGCTGCTCGACGCCCTCTGGCACGTGCCGGACGCCCCCGACCAGATCACGTACATCCACGACGCCGCGTCCACGGTGGCCATGGCCGAACGCCACGGCGGCACCGCCGTCCTGCTGCATCCCGTACGCGAGGAGGTCGTACGCGACCTCGCCCGCCAGGGGGTCACCATGCCTCGGAAGTCCACGTCCTTCGGGCCGAAGCCGGCGACAGGCCTGGTCCTGCGCGGGCTGGGCTGACGGGACTGCGCTGACGCGGACTGGGCTGACGCGGACTGGGCCGAGGTCTCCCGGACACGCAGAAGGGCGGTACCCCGACCGGGGTACCGCCCTTCTCGTCGTCACTTGGACGTGGCTCAGGCCTTGTCGCCGCGGACGTCGGCGTCGGCTGCGGACTGCTCCAGCGGCTCGTACTCCTCGTCGTCCTCGTCGTAGTACTCGGTCACGTCGGTGGCGCGCTCGGCCGCGGCGACCTCCGCCGGGTCCTCGTCGTCGCCCTCGTCCTCGTCGCCCTCGTCCTCGTCCTCGTCGTCCTCGTCGTCGACCAGGTTCTCGATCCCGTCCTGGTCCTCGTCGTCGGACAGGTCCGCGGCGTCGACGAACTCGACCCCGTCGAGCTCGGCGAGACGGTCGGAGGCGTCGGTGGCCCCGTCCTTGTCCGCTTCGAGGGCCTTGCCGAACCACTCGCGGGCCTCGTCCTCGCGGCCGGCCGCCAGCAGGGCGTCGGCGTAGGCGTACCGCAGGCGCGCGGTCCACGGCTGGACGGCGTTGGACGCCAGCTCGGGGCTCTGCAGGGTCACGATGGCCGCTTCGAGCTGCCCCTGGTCCCGCCGTGCGCCGGCCGCGACCAGACGCATCTCGACCTGACCGGCCTTGTCGAGCTTCTGGACCTCGGGCTCACCGGCCATGGCCAGGGCCCGCTCGGGACGGCCGAGGCCGCGCTCGCAGTCGGCCATGACGGGCCACAGCTCGACGGAGCCGGTCATGCGCTTGGCGGCGCGGAACTCCGCGAGGGCCTCGCTGTACTTCTGCGTGGCGTACGCGGCGAAGCCGGCGGCCTCGCGCACGGCGGCGACACGGGAAGCCAGGCGCAGGGCGATGCGCGAGTACGCGTACGCCTGCTCGGGGTCCTCGTCGATCAGCCGGGCGACCATGACCAGGTTCTTGGAGACCTCTTCGGCCAGGCCCTTGGGCAGGCTCAGCAGCTCCTGACGCACATCGGCGTCGATCTCGAGACCGGTGACGTCCTCGTCGATCGGAAGCCGCTTGACCGGGTCGCGGTCCGAGCGGTAGCCACGGTCGTCGCCGCGGTCATCGCGACCCCGGTAACCACCGCGGTCGTCACGGCCGCCGCGGTATCCACCACGGTCGCCACCCCGGTCGTCGCGACGGGGGTAGGACGGACGGTCGCCGCGGTCGCCGCGGTCGTCGCGACGCGGGTAGGACGGGCGGTCGCCACCGCGGTCGTCCCGCCCACCGCGGTATCCACCACGGTCGTCGTCACGGCGCGGGTAGGACGGACGGTCGCCGCCGCGGTCGTCGCGACGCGGGTAGGACGGGCGGTCGCCACCGCGGTCGTCACGCCCACCGCGGTACCCGCCACGGTCGTCGTCACGGCGCGGGTACGACGGACGGTCCCCGCCACGGTCGTCACGACGGGGGTAGGAGGGACGCTCGCCGCGGTCGTCGCGACGGAAGGAGGGGCGGTCGCCCCGGTCGTCACGGCGCGGGTAGGAGGGACGGTCCCCGCCGCGGTCGTCGCGACGCGGGTAGGACGGGCGGTCGCCACCGCGGTCGTCCCGCCCACCGCGGTACCCGCCACGGTCGTCGTCACGGCGCGGGTACGACGGACGGTCGCCCCGGTCGTCACGGCGGGGGTAGGAGGGACGCTCGCCGCGGTCGTCGCGACGCGGGTAGGACGGGCGGTCGCCACCGCGGTCGTCACGCCCACCGCGGTATCCACCACGGTCGTCGTCACGGCGCGGGTACGACGGGCGCTCACCCCGGTCGTCACGGCGCGGGAAGCTGGGTCGGTCGCCGCCCCGGTCGTCGCGGCGCGGGTACGAGGGACGCTCGCCGCGGTCGTCACGGCGGAAGGAGGGGCGGTCGCCGCCGCGGTCGTCGCGACGCGGGTAGGACGGGCGGTCGCCACCGCGGTCGTCACGACGGAAGCCGCCGCCACCGCCGCCGCCACCGCCGGAGGGACGCCCGCCACGGTCGTCGCGACGGTAGCCACCGCCGCCACCGGCCGGCCTGCCGCCGCGGTCGTCGCGACGGAACGCGGGACGGTCGCCCCCACGGTCGTCACGGCCCCCGCGGTAGCCGCCCCTGTCACCGCCGTCGTTGCGCCGAGGCTCGCGCTCCGGACGATCGTCGGGAGAGTTGGACATGGGTGTGACTCCTGTCTTCGGGGTACCGCTAGTCATTCTCGCGCAACCAACCCATGGCCGCGCTTCGGCGTAAGGAAGTGCCCACAGGGTCCCCCCTGCAGTACCATCGGCGCTGAAAGGCTTAGCTTCCGGGTTCGGAATGTAACCGGGCGTTTCCCTAACGCTATGACCACCGAAACCCTATCGGTTTCGAGCGAACAAGCACACTCTGTAGTTATGTGTTCCAGCTCTAGAAACCAGCAACTGTTCGTTGCTTCAGAACTAACACAGTGGACGCGAGCAACTGAGGACAAGCCCTCGGCCTATTAGTACCAGTCAGCTTCACCCGTTACCGGGCTTCCACATCTGGCCTA
>NZ_JOBX01000037.1:0-67678 GCF_000720645.1 Streptomyces sp. NRRL S-378 | reverse complement strand
GCGCCACCGAGCCCCGGCCCCCGCCCCGGTCCCGGCCCCGGCCCCGGCCCCGGTGGTAATTCGCCGGCGCCCGCGGAGGGCCCCGGTAGCGTGAGGGGCCGCCCCAGCCCCCGGAGGGACCCGTATGCCGAGCCCGCAGATCCGTTCCCTGGACCTGAGCGACGACGCCACCGCCGCCGCCGTGCACCGGATCGGCCGGGCCGCGTACACCGTCGAGGCGGAGCTGATCGGCTTCGACGGGATCCCCGCCCTGCGCGAGAGCCTCGCCGAGATGCGCGCGCAGGCACTGCACTGGGTCGGGGCCGTCGCCGAGGACGGGGAGCTGGCCGGGTTCCTCGCCTGGGAGGAGGAGCCGAACGACGGCACCGGCATCGGCATCGACCGGCTCTGCGTGGCCCCCGCCTTCTTCCGCCGGGGCATCGCCTCCCTGCTGCTGCGCCACGCCCTGGCCGAGCTCTTCCCCGGTCGCCCGGTCCAGGTGACCACCGGAGCCGCCAACACCCCGGCCGTCCGCCTCTACGAGGCGCTGGGCTTCGCCCGGGGCCCGGACTTCTCCCCCGCCCCGGGTCTGGTCATGGCCTCCTTCAGTCGTCCGACGGCAGCACGTCCGCAGGGTCCAGGGACTCGTCCAGGGTCTTCATGAGGCGGTCCCGCTCGACCTCGTCCAGCGGGACGGGACTCACGTCCGTGGCATCGGTGAGCCGGCGGAAGCCGCCCCGGCGCTGCAGCAGTCCGCTGATCCGGATCGGCAGGCCCACCAGGTGCGCGTGGCCGGCCACCCGGTACGCCTCCTCGTCGAGCGCGGCGCGTACGTACGGGACCTCCGCCCCGGCCAGGACCCGCAGCCGCACCGTGCCCCCTCCGCCCGGGGCGGAGCGCCGCATCCGGACCACCGCCCCCGCGACGCGGACCTGCACGGCCGGCTCGTCGCGGGTGTAGCGCGCGGCCGCCTCCCGCAGCACCGGCAGGTCGCCCGGGGAGAACTCCACCGGCTCCGGCCGGGCCGCGCAGCCCGCCGGGACCCCGGCCGCCGGCGCCCAGGCGAGTGCGACGCGGGCGCCCTCCGAGCCCCGCACCAGCGCGATCAGCGCCTCGGCGAGCTCCCGGCTGACCCCTGCCGCGACGGCGGCGTCGAAGGCCTCCATCCCGCCGGTGGCCCGCTGGTAGTCCACGGCCTCGCGGGCCGCGTGCAGCGCGTGGTGCAACCGCGTCACGGTGCCCCGCCCGCCGTCCACCGGCACGTACGCGCTCAGCCGCCGACCGCCCGGCTGCGGCCCCACCAGGACCGTGTCCAGGGCCCGTTCGGCCTGCGCACGATGGCGGGCGCCGTAGTAGCCGGCCCTCGCCCGCGCCGCGAGCGCCCCCGCCAGCAGCAGCTGCCGGGCGGCCGAGCGCAGTTGCTCCTGCACCGTCCAGGCCGCCTCGCCGCCCAGCCCGTACGCCCCCGGCGGGACCTCCCGCTCCCAGCGGACCTCGTCACTGGGCACGCTCAGCCCGTAGAGCACCTCCCGCGCCGACGGGAGCGTGCTGCGCGACAGCGCGGTCAGCGCCTCCTCCAGCAGGTCGGCGCAGTCGGGGAAGGCCCGGTTCTCGGGGACGAGCACGCTGGTGCCGCCGTGCCCGGGCGGTGTCCAGCGCCCGTACCGTCCGGCGGCGCCGCCCCGGCGCAGCCAGCCGTGCCGGTGCAGCAGCGCGCCGAGCACGGCGGGGTCGACCTGTCCGGGATCGGGCGCGGCGGAGCGCGGGAAGCCCGGGAAGTCGGGGAAGTGCCCGTGGTTCCCGTGGTCCGGGGGCAACAGCGGTTCGAGGTTCGGCGGGTGCCGGTGCATCAGGGTGTCCCTCCCGACCCGACCCGGGTCATGATCTCGCACAGCGCCCGGTCGTCGAAGATCCGCGCAGTGGGGATCCGTACGGTGGTCCGGCGCCGGCCGGTCACGGGGTGTCCGGCGAGATTGGTCCAGTAGCAGCAGTGCCGCAGGTCGAGCCGGTCGTGTCCGGCGGCGAGCCACTGGTCGCGCTCCCGCGGGACGAGCATCACGACGAGGATCTTGTGGACGGCGACCGGGGTGCGGGCCAGCTTCACGAGGTGCTCGTTGTCGAGGGTGAAGGCGAAGGTGGGTCCGGGCGGCCGGGGCGGTACCTGGTAGGTCGCCTTCAACTGCACCTTGACGGTGACCTCGTCGTCGACGACGTGCTCGGGGGCGCCGTGGCTGACGTGCCAGTCGACGCCGTTGTCGGGGAAGGGCTGGGACAGCGAGCAGCCGGCCGCGGCGGCGACGGCGTGCAGGTATCCCACCTGGAGGGTCTCCATGCATGCGGTGGTGGCGAGTGTGCCGCGCAGCGGTACGGCCCGCGTCCCGTCCGGTGCGCCCGCACCGGTACCGGTCCGCGGATCGATCTGCCCCGCCAGCACCCCGCCCGGTTCGGGCTGTGCGAGCGCCATGACCGGCTCCCCATGCCTTCCGGGCTCTGCTCTGGGTGGTGGGTGGGGTGACGACCGGTCATGTGTACGGTCCCCCATGGTTGTTGTCTCCGCACCCGGGTCGCCGCAAACGGCGTACGGAACAAACAGCCCGGGTATCACCGATTCGGGCAGGGGCGGCACGTTCCGAGGCGGCGGCGCCCGGCTGCACCCCAACTGCCGACCGGGGACGAGGAGTTCGCCATGACACGCTGGTATGAGGGCCCGCTGGCCGCATTCGACACGGAGACCACCGGGGTGGACGTGGAGCAGGACCGGATCGTGTCCGCCGCGCTCATCGTGCAGGAGTGCGCGGGCGGCCGGGTCCGCACGACGCGCTGGCTGGTCAATCCCGGCGTTCCGGTTCCCCCGGGCGCGACGGAAGTGCACGGCCTCACCGACGAGCACCTGCAGCGCCACGGGCGCTGGCCGGCGCCGGTGGTGGAGGAGATAGCCCGTGCGCTCGGGGAGCAGCAGGTCGCGGGCCGGCCGGTGGTGGTGATGAACGCGCCGTTCGACCTGACCCTGCTGGACCGGGAGTTGCGCCGGCACCGCGCGTCGTCGTTGTCGCGGTACCTGGACAACCGGCCGCTGACGGTGCTGGATCCGCGGGTGCTGGACAAGCATCTGGACCGGTACCGCAAGGGCCGCCGGACGCTGACGGACCTGTGCGCGCACTACGGGATCGACCTGGAGGGCGCGCACGACGCGGCGGCGGACGCCATGGCCTCGCTGGAGCTCGTACGGGCGGTGGGCCGCCGGTTCGCCTCGCGGCTGGAGCGGCTGACGCCGGCCGAACTGCACACGCTCCAGGCGGTGTGGCACGCGGCGCAGGCGCGCGGGCTGCAGGCGTGGTTCGCGCGGCAGGGGACCCCGGAGGCGGTGGACCCGCACTGGCCGCTGCGGCCGGACCTGTCGGCGGCCGCGTAGGACGGCACGGCCCCGGACATGCGGAAGGCCGGTCCGTCGTCGACGGACCGGCCTGACCCGGTGGGCGATACTGGGATCGAACCAGTGACCCCTTCGGTGTGAACGAAGTGCTCTCCCGCTGAGCTAATCGCCCGGGAACGCACTGAACAATACAGAAGCCTCGGGGCTGGTTCAAACCGCTTCCCCCGCCGGGCCCCGCCCGGGGGTACTCAGTACGTACTTGAGTACCCCCGCCCATGTCCTGACCGGGTGACGGGGGCCACACTCCGCATATGAACTCGCCTCTGCCGCCGGCCGAAGAGCTGGCGCTCATCGACCGTGAGCTGGCCCAACTCGATGCCCGGCGCCTGTACTTGCTGGGCCGCCGGGACTGGCTGCTGCGTCTGCTCCAGCAGCCGGGTGCGGTGCCGGTCGGCTGGGGACCCGCCGCGTCCGGCCCGCCCGCCTGGTCCGCGGGGCCCCCGAAGGAGGCTTCGGCCCCCAGCGCGCAGAACGTGCTCCTCACGCTGGGCGCGGTGCTGCTGGCCGTGGCCGCGCTGGCGTTCACGCTGGTCAGCTGGGGATCCATGGGGATCGCCGGGCGCTCGGCGGTGCTGGGTGTGGTGACGGCGGCGGCGTTGGCCGCCCCCGTGGTGCTGCTGCGCCGCGGGCTGCGGTCGACGGCGGAGTCGGTGGCCGCGGTGGGTCTGCTGCTGACGGTGCTGGACGCGTACGCGCTGTACGCGGTCGGCATGCCGGACACGGACGGCACCGGGTACGCGGCCGGCGCGGCGGCGGTGCTGGCCGCGGTGTGGGCCGGGTACGGGTCGGCGCTGCGCACGCTGCGGCTCCCGCTGCCGGCGGCGGTGGTCGCGGCGCAGCTGCCGCTGCCGCTGGCGGCGGTCGCCGGGGAGGCGGGCCCGCTGGGGCTCGGCTGGGCGCTGCTGGTGACGGCGGCGCTGGACGCGGCGCTGGCGCTGCGGGTCCGCGCGGCGGCAGTCCCGGCGGCCGTGCTGGGCTCGGCGGCGCTGCTCGTCGGGGCGGCCCGGTCGTGGTCGGCGGACTCGGCGGCGCAGGCCCTGGCGCCGGCGGCGCTGCTGCTGGCGGGTGCGGCGCTGGGTACGGCGGCGGCGTGGCGTGAGCCGCGCGCCCGGGCGGCGGCGCCGGTGGGTGCCGTGGCGGCGGTGGTGGCGGTGGCCGGCGTGGCCCGGCCGGAGCTCGAGCCGGGCTGGGCGGTGGTGGCGCATCTGCTGGTGGGTCTGCCGCTGCTGGCGGCGCTACGGGTGCCCGCGCTGCCGGAGGCGGTCCGGCGCGGGTCGGTCCTGGCCGGTGCGGTGGTGGGCGCCCTGGGTGCGCTGGCGGCGGGTGCGGCGGCGGTGCCGGTGCTGGTGGCGCGGCTGCGGGTGCTGGAGGAGGTGTGGGCGGCGACCGCCCCGGTGGCGGATCCGTACGGTCCGGGGGCGTCGGCCGCGGTCGCGCTGCTGATGACGGCGGGGGCGGCCTGGTGGCTGGCGCGGGTGTCGGCGCGGCCCGAGTCCGGCGTGGTGGCGGTGGTCCTGGCCTGGGCGGGGCTGTTCACGGCGCCGGTGCTGCTGGGGTTGCCGGTGGCGGTGGTGTTCGCCGTGCAGCTCGCGGTGACGGGGGCGGCGGGGGTCCTGGCCGTGCGCTCCCCGTCGAGGGGTGCCCGGATCGCCGCGGCGGCGTGCACGCTGGCGGGGGCCGCGAACGTGTCCCTGGGGGCGCTGGACGGCCGCGCGGCGACCTTCGCGGTGTGGGGGCTGCTGGGCGCGGGCTGCGCCGCGGGAGCGGCGTACGAGCCCGCGGCGCGGTGGGTCCGGTCGGGGGCGGCCGTGTACGCGGTCGGCTGTGCGACGGGGCTGCTGGTGGCCGTGGCCGCGGTGTCGGACCTGGCGGTGGTCTGGTGGGCGCTGCCGGTCCTCGCGGTGCCGGCGTCGGTGGCGGCTCTCGGGCCGCGGCTGGGCGCCGTACGACTGCCGGCGGAGATCGCGGCGGCGGTGTCGGGTGTCCTGGCGCTGGTCCTGGCCGCGGGGCGGCCGGGGACGCTGGCCCTGTCCCTGGCGCTGGCCGGGGTGGTCTGCGCGGGCGCCGCGGTGCGGCCGGAGCGGCGGGTGCTGGGCTGGGCGGCGGGGGCGCTGTTCGTGGCGGCGACGTGGGTGCGGCTGGCGGAGGCGGGCGTGACGGCGCCGGAGGCCTACACCCTGCCGGTCACGCTGCCCGCCCTCGCGGTGGGCTTCCTGCGGCGGCGCCGGGACGCGCAGGCCTCGTCGTGGACGGCGTACGGACCGGGTCTGGCGGCGACGCTGGTGCCGAGCCTGCTGGCGGCCTGGGGGGACACGGGCTGGGTGCGCCCGCTGGTGCTGGGTGCGGCGGCGCTGGCGGTGACCCTGGCGGGTGCGCACCGGCGGCTGCAGGCCCCGCTCCTGCTGGGCGGCGCGGTAGTGGCGGCGGTGGCGGTGCACGAGCTGGCGCCGTACGTGGTGCAGGTCGCGGGGGCGCTGCCGCGCTGGGTGCCGCCGGCCCTGGCGGGCGTGCTGCTGCTGGTGGTGGGGGCGACGTACGAGAAGCGCCTGCGGGACGCCCGCAGGCTGCGGGCCGCGATCGGGCGGCTGCGGTAGGGCGGGAACGCCAGAGGCCCGGAGACGGTGAATGTCTCCGGGCCTCTGGTCCGGGTGGGCGATACTGGGTTCGAACCAGTGACCCCTTCGGTGTGAACGAAGTGCTCTCCCACTGAGCTAATCGCCCGGACGCACCGCAAACATTACCCCATGTCAGCGGTGCTCTGAGACCATCACTGGTCCTTGAGGTCCCAGGGCAGGACGAGCCCGTACTTCCACAGGTAGAAGCCGATCAGGGCGCCCGCGATGACGAGGCCCGTGGTGGTCAGGATGATGTTGCGGCGGCGCACCTTCGGGTCGAGCGCCTTCTGGGCGGCCTCGGTGACCTTGCGCTTGGTCCAGCGCAGCACGAGGTGGGCCCAGGCGAACTCGGTGGCCCAGATCGCCAGGCCCGCGAAGATCGCCACCCAGCCGGGGCCGGGCAGGACGAGCATGGCGACGCCCGCGGCGATCACCGCGAGGCCGACGACGAAGACGCCGACCTGCCAGCTGAGGTGCAGGGTCCTGCGGGCCTTGATGAAGGCGGGCGCCTTCGAGACGTGCGGCGTTTCCTCCGCGGTCCCGTCGGCGCCGGCGGTGCCGGCGGTGCCGGCGGTGCCGGCTGTCTCCGCAGTGGTGTCTGCGGCGGTCTGCGCGGTGGTTTCCGTGGTGGTGTCGCCGGCAGCGGACTCGTTCGTTCCGCGGTCACTCCCCGTATTCATAGGTCGAATCTACCCGAGCTCGAAGCACACGGGAACGATGGTTTGGATCCGCCGTCCGAGGGACCCAGAGGTCCGCAAAACGGTCAGAGGGGTTTACAACGACACCGTAGGTGGCATGTCGATTTCGCCGACGTGCGAATCCCCGAGCGCACACTGAGCGAAAGGCCCTGGCGCTTATGAACACCACGGTCAGCTGCGAGCTGCACCTGCGCCTCGTTGTGTCGAGCGAGTCCTCACTGCCTGTTCCCGCGGGCCTGCGGTATGACACGGCCGACCCCTACGCCGTGCACGCCACCTTCCACACCGGCGCCGAGGAGACGGTCGAATGGGTGTTCGCCCGCGACCTCCTCGCGGAGGGCCTCCACCGGCCCACCGGTACCGGCGACGTCCGCGTCTGGCCCTCCCGCAGTCACGGTCAGGGCGTCGTCTGCATCGCCCTGAGCTCACCGGAGGGAGAAGCGCTTCTCGAAGCACCCGCCCGAGCCCTGGAGTCGTTCCTCAAGCGGACGGACGCCGCGGTTCCACCCGGGACCGAGCACCGGCACTTCGACCTCGACAAGGAGCTCTCCCACATCCTGGCCGAAAGCTGAGCCAGGCTCACGGCCGCTCGACACCGTCCGACTCGGGGCGACGGTGCGGAGCGGACAACCACATACGCCTGCGCCGGCGCTGTTCCCGCGGAAGCCACCCGCGAGGACGGCGCCTGTGTGCTGCGCGGGGACCGGCTATTGTCGGGCGGCATCGGCGGCACGCCCGTCGCCGCAGGCCCGGCCCCCAGGGAGACACCGTGCAGATCCCACACGACACCCGTCGCGCGCTCGACGTCGTCGTCGCGCTGGTGAACACCGCGGCGGAACCGGACCAGCCCGACGGGCTCTCGGACATCGGCGCGCTGCGCGGCTTCGTCCAGGAGTACTCGATCAGCGACGTCGGTGAGCTCGGCGCCCGCGATCTGGCCGGCGTCCGGACCGTGCGCTCGAAGTTCGCCCAGGTCTTCGCTGCGCCGACCGCCCGTGCCGCGTCCGTGCTGATCAACGAGCTCGTGGCGACCGCCGGCACCACCCCGCAGCTGACCGACCACGACGGCTACGACTGGCACGTGCACTACTTCGCGCCCGGCGCGTCGGTGGGCGACCACCTGGCGGCCGACGGCGGCATGGCACTGGCCTTCATCGTGGTCTCCGGCGAGCAGGAGCGGCTGCGCCGCTGCGAGGCCCCCGACTGCCGGCGCGCCTTCGTGGACCTCTCGCGGAACCGCTCCCGGCGCTACTGCGACAGCCGGACCTGCGGGAACCGGCTGCACGTGGCGGCGTACCGGGCCCGCCGCAAGGAGGCCGACGCGGGACCGTCAGAGCAGGAAGAGATCGTGCACGGCGGCGAGCAGCAGCAGGATCCCGATCACCGCTAGGAAGATCATCAGGGGCGGCTGGGAGAGCGCGAACAGACAGCCTCGCGGCTCGTCGGCGACGGGGTCGGGTACCGGGACGGGCACCGCGGGGTCACTCTGCGATGTCTCGAACATGTCGCGCCGATGATGGCGCAGCGAACCGCCCCGCACCCTCCAACACGCCAACACTCGCGCGGCAGTTCGCTCGATCTTGTGGACGTATGGCGATCCCGCTCCCCCACCCGGCCCGCCGTGCTCTCGTCCGCTCGGCGCCGCGCGCCGTCATCGCGCCCGCGGCCTGCGCCGCACGCCCCCGACGTACGCCCTGGCGACTGCCGGAGGCCTCGACCACTGTCTCCGGGGGACACGGGCGGCCGCGACGCCAGGCCGTTCAGCCGCTCCTTCTGCGCCCAGCGACGCTCAGCTCGAGGAAGGGGAGGGCCCGTGGGCCATCAGGTCACGTGTGGGTCGACCAGGACCAAGACCGGCAAGCCGCGCCGGAATCCCGCCATGATCGGCTACCCCCGCTGCCAGAAGCACCGGGGCGACTGGAACAACCCGCAGCGGAAGCGGACCAGGAAGCGCTGACCGGCTGACCACCCCGCCGCGGGCGTGGTGGTCAGATGCCGTGCTTCTTGAGGATGGCCTCGATGTCGGAGAAATCGTCCTCGGGGGTGGTGGACGGCTGGTCACGGCGGGGCGCGGCGGCGGTCCCCAGGGAGGGCTTGGAGGCGGCCGGGGCGGCGGCGTCCGGGGAGGCGCCCGCCTTCGCCTGCTTCTTCGCGGGCTTCCCGGACCCGACCGGGCTGCGCCGCTCGACGGCGCGGGTGGTGAACAGGATCAGCCAGGCCAGCCCCAGCAGCCCGAAGCCGATCCAGACCGTCGGATTGAAGACGATGCCGGTCAGCCACTCCACGACACCCGTCATCACGAGGCCGACGGGCACCAGCGAGTACGCGGCGATCCGCGCGGCGGCCAGGAACCGCCTGCGGTAGGCGGTCACCACGGCGATGCCCAGGCCCGCCGCGGACACCGCGGAGCAAATGGTCTCGGCAAGCATGCGGTCCTCCGGACTCTCGGCGGCGGAGAGGTGTGTCCCGTCCGTCCATCCATCGTGCACCGCCCGCCGCCGCAGCGGCCAGGCTCCGGGCCTCCCCCGCGCGGATCTCCGGGAGATCTGGGGCACCCCCGGGACGCCCCCTAGGGGTCGGCCTCCTCCCGAGGTGCCGGTCGGCGGGGCGGGTGGGGGCTGGGAGACTGTCCGCATGACCGATTCCGTGATCCTCGACGTCTGGTGCGAACTGCAGTGCCCGGACTGCCACCGCGCCCTGGACGACGTCCGCGCCCTGCGGGCCCGCTACGGCGACCGGCTGGACATCCGGCTGCGCCACTTCCCCCTGGAGAAGCACAAGCACGCCTTCGCCGCCGCGCAGGCCGCCGAGGAGGCCGCCGAGCAGGGGCAGGGCTGGCCCTACGCGGAGGCCCTGCTGGCCCGCACGGCGGAGCTGGCCGAGCGGGGTGAGCCGGTGCTGCTGGACGTGGCCCGCGGCCTGGGCCTCGACGTCGAGGAGTTCGACACCGCCCTGATCGACGGACGGCACATCCTGATCGTCGACGCCGACCAGGCCGAGGGCAAGGCCATCGGCGTGACCGGCACGCCGACGTACGTGATCGACGGCGAGCGCCTGGACGGCGGCAAGAGCCAGGAGGGCCTGCGCGCCCGCATCGAGGAGATCGTCGACCGTCTCCTCGCCGCCTGACCGGCCGGCTCCCCCGCGCCGACCTAGATCAGCTCCTTCGCGGCGTTCACGGCGATGTCCCGGTACCCGAGCGACTCGTAGAGCCGCCGGGCCGGGGTGTTGCCCTCGACCACGTGCAGGCCCAGCCGGCTCCCCCCGGCGGCCAGGACGGTCCGCTCGGCGAGGAGCATGAGGCTGCGCCCGTGGCCCTGCCCGCGGTGTTCGGGCGCGACCTTCACGTCGTACACGTACGGGACCGGGCCGAGGCCGGGCAGCTCGCACTCCCCCACCCACAGCGTGCCCAGGGCCTCCCCCGCCGCGGTCTCCAGCAGGAGGACGTGCGTCCCGGGGGTGTCCGGGCCGTCGGGCAGCATCCTGGCGTGTTCGGCGCGGGAGGCCGCCACGCCCTGCTCGTCGGTCATGCCCGGGGCGACGAGCCGGCGGCCGTACTCCACGATGCCCGGCTCCAGCCAGGCGTCGTACTCGGCCCGGGTCATCGGCCGCCCCACGCTGCCCGCCGGAAGGACCGGCGGCTGCGCCGGCAGGTCCTTGACCATGATCCGGCCGGTCTCCCGGTAGCCGAGGGCCGCGGCCATCCGCAGCGCCGGTCCGGCGTCCGCGGGCACCGACACGGTGACCCCGGTGCAGCGCCAGGAGCGCAGCACCTCCTCGGCGGCGAGCGCGGCCACCGTGCCGCGTCCGCGCCGCCGGTCGCCCTCGTCGATCCACAGCCCCCGGATCACGCCGATGCCGGGTTGGGCCGCGGAGCGGGTGGCCAGTTCGAGCGTGCCGACCCGACGGCTGTTGACCCGGACCTCGTAGGTCCGCCGCCGGGTGCCGTCGCTGTTTCGCTGAAGCGGCTGCGCGGGCCGCAGGGTGGTGGTCATCACTTGGAGTTCTACCTGCCCCGCGGCTCCGCGTCACCGGTGCTCACGGATCGATGTCGGCGCCGGCCTTCACCTCGAAGATCCGCATGACCTCGGCCGTGACCGGTCCGGGCCCCGTCGCGATGTCCCGGCCGTCGAGGCGGACGACCGCCTGGGCGTCGCGCAGCGAGGACGTCAGGAAGACCTCCTCGGCCTGTTCGAGCGCCTCGAGGGGCAGGTCGGTCTCCTTGGCGCCGGCCCAGTCGACGACGAGGGCCCGGGTGATGCCGGGGAGGCAGCCGGATTCCAGGGGCGGGGTGTGCAGTTCCCCGTCGAGCACGACGAAGACGTTGGACCCGGTGCCCTCGCAGAGCCGTCCGACCGTGTTGGCCAGGAGCGCCTCGGAGGCGCCCGCCCGGTGGGCCGCGGCGAGCGCGACGACGTTCTCCGCGTACGAGGTGGTCTTCAGGCCGGCCACGGCGGAGCGCTCGTTGCGGACGAAGGGGACCGTGATCACGGCGGTGGTGTCCGGGCGGCGGGGGGAGGCGGCGACGGCGGCGATCAGGGTGGTGCCGGCGTCGCCGCGGTCGGAGCCGAGCGGGGCGACGCCGCCGGTATAGGTGATGCGCAGGCGGCCGTGTTCGACGGGTTCGGCCTCCAGGACGGCGGCGCAGGCCCGGCGCACCTCGTCGAGGTCGGGCTCCGGGAGGCCGAGCCCGCGGGCCGAGCGGGTCAGCCGCTCCAGGTGGCGGGTGAGCGCGAAGGCCCGGCCGCGCTCGGCCTTGAGCGTCTCGAAGACGCCGTCGCCCACGGTGAGCCCGTGGTCGAGGACGGACACCGTGGCGTCGTCGACGTCCCTGAGGGTTCCGTCGAGCCAGATTTTCATGGTGCGGTCCTTCCGGTGGTGTGGTGCGCCCCCTGGGGGCCGATGGGCTCCCGGCCGGCCGCGACCCGCAGCAGGCGGGCGGCCTTGAGTTCGGTCTCCGCCCATTCGCGGTCGGGGTCGGACCCCCAGGTGATGCCCGCTCCGGTGCCGAAGAGCAGCCGGGGGCCTCCGGGGGCCTCCCGGTCGATCCAGAAGGTACGGATCCCGACCGCGAGCTCGCCGGTGCCGCGGTCCGCGTCGACCCAGCCGATGCCTCCGCAGTAGGGGCCGCGCGGGGCGGTCTCGAGGGCCTCGATGATCCGCAGCGCCGAGGACTTGGGTGCGCCGGTGACCGATCCGGGCGGGAAGGTCGCTGCGAGGAGTTCGGGCCAGCCGGCGCCGTCGGCGAGTTCGCCGCTCACGGTGGAGACGAGGTGGACGAGGCCGGGGTGCTCCTCGACGGCGCACAGCTCGGGAACGGTCACGGAGCCCGTGGCGCACACCCGGCCGAGGTCGTTGCGCACGAGGTCCACGATCATCACGTTTTCGGCGTGGTCCTTGGGCAGGAGGTCCTCTGCGGTGCGTCCCGTCCCCTTGATGGGTCCGGACTCGACCCGGCGGCCGTCGCGGCGCAGGAACAGCTCGGGCGAGGCGGTGGCGATCTCCACTCCGTGAGCGGCGAGCCGAATCGTTCCTGCAAAGGGTGCGGGGTTGCCGCGCGCGAGGAGTGCGGTGAGGGCGTCGACGTCGGCGAGGTCCGGGCGCGGCAGCGGCGCGGACATCACCCGGCAGAGGTTGGCCTGGTAGACCTCGCCGGCCGCGATGTGCTCGCGGATGCGGCGCACCCCGGCGACGTACGCGGCCCGGTCGAGGGAGGAGGTCCACTGGTCGGCGTCGGGACCGGCCCAGGCACCGGGGACGGGCGCGGGGACGGGGTCGGGCCGTACGTCCCCGAAGCGCGCGCAGACGAGGCGCCCTTCGAAGTCGGCGGCCACCGCCCAGAAGCCGGTGGAGTCGAGGGCGGCGGGATCACTGGTGACATCCCGCAGGTCGGTCGCGAGGAGGCCGCCGAAGCGGGCCATGGGTGGCAGGTCGTGCACGGCTGCGAGTCTATGACCGTCGACGCGAGAGCGCCGGTGCGGTGACGGACGGGTGACCTGTGGTGATCGTGCGGCAGCACGCTGCGGAAACGCGTTTTTGAGCTGGCCCGGTAATCCGCTAGAGTTCAACACGTCGCCAGGGAGCGAAGGGGGAAGAACCCCGGAGCGAACAAGGTGACCTGCGGACGTAGCTCAGTTGGTAGAGCACCACCTTGCCAAGGTGGATGTCGCGAGTTCGAGTCTCGTCGTCCGCTCGAAGTGGGGGATCTTCCCGAGAACCCCTGCAGCTCCATGGTGGAGTGGCCGAGAGGCGAGGCAACGGCCTGCAAAGCCGTCTACACGGGTTCAAATCCCGTCTCCACCTCCAAGGACGATTAGCTCAGCGGGAGAGCGCTTCCCTGACACGGAAGAGGTCACTGGTTCAATCCCAGTATCGTCCACTGATCCGCAAGGATCCCCGCGCGATTAGCTCAGCGGGAGAGCGCTTCCCTGACACGGAAGAGGTCACTGGTTCAATCCCAGTATCGCGCACGCAGTACACGCACCACCTGCGGTTTCGTGCCGCAGTCCCGCGCGATTAGCTCAGCGGGAGAGCGCTTCCCTGACACGGAAGAGGTCACTGGTTCAATCCCAGTATCGCGCACCACCGGAGAGCCCCGGCCGTTTCCACGGCCGGGGCTTTCGTGTTCCGCCACACGGGTGCGCGGACCTCCCGCGGGATCCCGGCCCCCGCGGACTCCTGCGGGAGCGTCAAAAAGGGTGCTGCCCGTACGACTCCCCAGTCGTACGGGCAGCACCCTTCACCTGCCGTCCGTCGCGCCCCCGTCCCCACGGGGTACGACAGGCCGATGTCCCGGCCCGGGCCGCTCTCCCGGGCCCGGGGCGCCGCTCAGCGCCCCGGCATCATGCCCACGGACGACGCCTGTGCCGCCAGCTGATCGAATCCTCCGAAGAGGAAGAGCAGCAGGGCGGCCAGGGGGAGGACCATGGCCGCGGCCACCAGTGGGTGGCGGGTACCGGACTCATGGCTGTTGAACGCGAATGCCTTGCGCCCCTGCCGTGCGATGCCCGCCATGGCCCTCTCCCTGTCGTCTGGCAGCGGCGGGCTCTTGACCTCGGGGGACGAGTGCATCACCCGCCGCTTGACTTCAACACTAGGCGGGCGGAAGGCCGCAGGCCTCATGCCCTCGTACCCATTGCCGGGCCTCCGGGAGGATGAGGGCGACCCTTCCGTGTACTCCCCTGGGTGGAGACCGTCCGCCTCGCGTCGGGGTCATCCCGGAGGGGATGACCGGAGGGTAGTGACTTCCCTCACGTCCGTCACTCCCTGTTCACGCGTGTCCGCCGGCCGGGCATCGGCAAGATCGACTCGGGTCGCGGCGGCTCCGGCGCGCACTCCGGCGCGCTCCGACCTGCTGGGGGGCGCCAATCCCCTTGCGCGAAGGGCCGTTTGGACCTGTCGTCGGCCCCGGTCGCGGCGACGGACCGGATCGCTGAAGCTCCCTCAAGTGTGCCGTGCCGCACTGACGATCGAATCTCCCGACGAGGGCGCGGCCTCTGAGCACGCATGCCGGATGGTCCGTAAGCTGTGGCACGTCAACAGGACGACCGGTCAGCGGGGTGGACATGGCGATGATGCGGCTCCGGCGCGAGGACCCGCGTGTCGTCGGCTCGTTCAGACTGCACCGGCGGCTCGGGGCCGGCGGCATGGGCGTGGTCTACCTGGGATCGGACCGGCGCGGGCAGCGCGTCGCGCTCAAGGTCATCCGGCCGGACCTGGCCGAGGACCAGGAGTTCCGTTCGCGGTTCGCCCGCGAGGTGTCCGCGGCCCGTCGGATCCGGGGCGGGTGCACGGCGCGCCTGGTCGCCGCGGACCTGGAGGCCGAGCGGCCCTGGTTCGCCACCCAGTACGTGCCCGGGCCCTCGCTGCACGACAAGGTGGCCGAGGAGGGCCCCCTGACGGCCGCGCAGATCGCCGCCGTCGGCGCCGCGCTCTCCGAGGGTCTGGTGGCCGTACACGAGGCGGGAGTCGTCCACCGCGACCTCAAGCCCTCCAACATCCTCCTGTCCCCCAAGGGCCCCCGGATCATCGACTTCGGGATCGCGTGGGCGACCGGCGCCAGCACTCTCACCCACGTGGGCACGGCCGTCGGCTCCCCCGGCTTCCTCGCCCCCGAACAGGTGCGCGGCGCCGCCGTCACCCCGGCCACGGACGTCTTCGCCCTCGGCGCCACGCTCGCCTACGCAGCCACCGCCGACTCGCCCTTCGGACACGGCAGTTCCGAGGTCATGCTGTACCGCGTGGTGCACGAGGAACCGCACCTGCAGGGCGTCCCGGACGCGCTGGCGCCCCTCGTACGGGCCTGCCTGGCCAAGGACCCCGAGGAGCGCCCCAGCACGCTCCAGCTGTCGATGCGGCTCAAGGAGATCGCGGCCCGCGAGGCGCAGGGGCTGCCGGACGGCCGCCCGCCGGCGCAGCGGGCCCGCGTGGAACGGCCGACGGGACGACTGCCCGAGGGCTCCCCGGACCACGCGGAACTGCGCACGGAGCGCCGTACGGGCGGCGGCGGGCCCAGGCCGCAGGGCGGCGCGCCCGGCGGCCCGCACTCGCGGCCCTCCTCCTCGCGCAACCCGCGCAGTCCCGGCGGGCCGTCCTCCCGGCCGACCGCGGGACGCACGGGCGGCCGCCCGGCGCCGAGGACGACGGGGGCGGGGCGGCGTCCCTCGCGGCCCGACCCGAAGCTGATGCGCCAGCGCCTGATCGTGTTCATCGTGGTGACGCTGATCGTGGCGCTGGGCATCGCGGCGGCGCAGAAGCTGTAGCGCCGCCCCGCGGGCCGCTACGGGCGGCCCTGGGCCACCGCGTAGAAGGCGACCGCGGCGGCGGCGCCCACGTTCAGCGAGTCCACGCCGTGGGCCATGGGGATGCGCACCCACTCGTCGGCGGCGACGAGCGCCTGCGTGGACAGGCCGTCGCCCTCGGCGCCGAGCATCAGCGCCACCCGCTCCAGGGACTGCGGGGCCGCCACGTCGATCGGTGTCGCCTTCTCGTGCGGGGTCAGCGCCAGCAGCTTGAAGCCGGCCTCGCGCACCGAGTCCAGGCTCTTGGGCCAGGCCTCCAGACGGGCGTAGGGCACGGAGAACACAGCGCCCATGGAGACCTTGACCGAGCGCCGGTAGAGCGGGTCGGCACAGTCCGGCGACAGCAGCACGGCGTCCATGCCGAGGGCGGCGGCGCTGCGGAAGATGGCCCCGATGTTGGTGTGGTCGTTGACCGCCTCCATGACGACCACCCGGCGGGTCGTGGCGAGGAGTTCCTCGGCCGTGGGCAGCGGTTTGCGCTGCATGGAGGCGAGGGCGCCGCGGTGCACGTGGTAGCCGGTGACGCGTTCGGCGAGGTCGGGGCTGACGGCGTAGACCGGGGCCGGGATCTCGTCGATGACGTCGCGCATGACGTCGACCCACTTGGCGGAGAGCAGCATCGAGCGCATCTCGTACCCGGCGTCCTTGGCCCGTCTGATGACCTTCTCGCCCTCGGCGATGAAGAGGCCTTCCGCGGGTTCGCGCCTGCGCCGCAGTTCGACGTCGGTCAGGCCCGTGTAGTCGCGCAGGCGGGGGTCGTCGGGGTCGGTGATGGTGATGAGATCAGCCACAGGGTGATACTGCCTTGTCCTGGGTGCGGTGCCAACGGCCTTGTCAGGCGCTGGTGGTGGGAACGTCCGGGCTGCCGACGCGGACGACCTCGCCGATCACGATGACCGCGGGCGGGCGGACCTCCTCGGCGCGGACCGTCTCGCCGACCGTGGCGAGGGTGGCGTCCACCCGGCGCTGGGTGGCGGTGGTGCCCTCCTGGACGACCGCGACGGGGGTGTCGGCGGAGCGGCCGTGCCGGACGAGCGCCTCGGCGATCAGGCCGATCTTGTCGACGCCCATGAGGATCACCAGGGTGCCGGTGAGCTTGGCGAGGGAGGCCCAGTCCACGAGGGAGCGCGGGTCGTCGGGCCCGACGTGCCCGCTGACCACGGTGAACTCGTGGGCGACCCCGCGGTGGGTGACCGGGATGCCGACGGCGCCGGGCACGGAGATCGAGCTGGAGATGCCGGGGACGACGGTGCAGGCGATCCCGGCCTCGGCGAGGGCCTGGAGCTCCTCCATGCCGCGGCCGAAGACGTACGGGTCCCCGCCCTTGAGCCGGACGACGGCCTTGCCGGCCTTGGCGTGCTCGATCAGCGCGTTGTTGATGGCCTCCTGGGCCATGAACCGGCCGTACGGGATCTTCGCGGCGTCGATGACCTCCACGTGCGGGGGGAGCTCGTCGAGCAGGTCGCGGGGCCCGAGCCGGTCGGCGATGACCACGTCGGCCTCGGCGAGGAGACGGCGCCCGCGCACGGTGATCAGGTCCGGGTCGCCCGGGCCGCCTCCGACGAGGGCGACGCCGGGGGTGGACTTGTGGCGGTGGCCGGGGGCGGCGAGGCTGCCGTCGCGCAGGCCCTCGACCACGGCGTCCCGGACGGCGGCGGACCGGCGCGGGTCGTTGCCGGTCAGCACGGCGACGGTGACGCCCTCGATGCGGCCGGTGGCCGGGGTCCAGGCGGTGGCCGCGGCGGCGTCGTCGGCGCGCACGCACCACACGCGCTCGCGCTCGGCCTCGGCGGAGGCCTGCTCGTTGACGTCGCGGTGCTGCGTGGCGATGAGCGCGTACCAGGCGCCGGAGAGGTCGCCGTCCTGGTAGCGGCGGCGCTCCCAGCGGATCTCGCCGGTCTCGGCCATGGCGTCCACGGAGGGGGTGGCGGAGGGCGAGACGAGGAGGACGTCGGCGCCGGCCGCGATGAGCGCGGGGAGGCGGCGCTGGGCGACCTGGCCACCGCCGATGACGACGACGCGGCGGCCGGCGAGGCGGAGTCCTACGGGGTAGGCGGGGGTGTCGGCCATGGCAGTGCGGCTCCTGATGCGGCAGTCGTTCTGTCGTGCCGCTGCGGCTCTGGAGCGGCGGGATTGCTGACGTGCGGTGATGCGGTGCGGGTCCACCATACGGCGCGGGCCGTCCCGAGGTGCGGACGGGGGCTGCGCCCCCGCTCCCTGCGGGGCTCCGCCCCCGCACCCCGCACGCCACCGGTGGGGCGCGTCCGCCGTGCGGTGGCGGTACGGCCCGACGGGACCGGTCCGGCGGAGGCGTCGGGACACCCGGTGACGTCCCCAAGAGGCGATCCGGGGGGACCCCGCCCGGCGTCCGTGGGCGCGGGCACGCTCCCGTTCGGGCGGGGCTGCGCGGTGGGGCGCTGCCTCACCGGCAGGTCTCTGGGCTCGCGAACCCTGAGCGCACCGGCCCGTCGCCCGGCGGTGGGTTCGCCCGGCCTGCGGGGACCTCCCGGAGGGTTCCCGCCCCACGGCAGCCCGTACCGCAGGCCCAGCCCCGTCGGCGTTCGAGGTGTGTCGGGGCGGAGGCCCCGCCGGGGACGGGTTACTTCTCCGTGACGCCCGCCGAGTCGAAGGTGGCGACCTCGTGCATCGCGCGGGCCGCGCTCTGGACCAGCGGGAGGGCGAGCAGGGCGCCGGTGCCCTCGCCGAGGCGGAGGTCCAGGTCGACCAGGGGCCGCAGGCCCAGCTTGTTCAGGGCCGCCACGTGGCCCGGCTCCGCGCTGCGGTGGCCCGCGATGCAGGCCGAGAGCGACTCGGGGGCGATGGCGCGGGCCACCAGTGCGGCGGCTCCGGCGCTGACGCCGTCCAGGATCACCGGCGTGCGCAGGGACGCGCCGCCCAGGAGGAGGCCCACGATCGCCGCGTGCTCCAGGCCGCCGATCGCCGCGAGGACGCCGATCGGGTCCGCCGGGTCCGGCTGGTGCAGCTCCAGGGCGCGGCGGACCACGTCGACCTTGCGGGCGTGCGTCTCGTCGTTGATGCCCGTGCCGCGGCCGGTGACCTCGGACGGGTCGACGCCCGTGAAGACGGAGATGAGAGCGGCGGAGACCGTGGTGTTCGCGATGCCCATCTCGCCCGTGAGGAGCGCCTTGTTGCCCGCTGCGACCAGATCGCGGGCCGTCTCGATGCCCACCTCGATGGCGGCGACGGCCTCCTCGCGGGTCATCGCCGGGCCCGCGGACAGGTCGGCGGTGCCCGGGCGGACCTTGCGCGGGAGCAGGCCCGGGGTGGCCGGGAGGTCGCCCGCGACGCCGACGTCGATCACGCAGACCTCGGCGCCGACCTGGTTGGCGAAGGCGTTGCAGACCGCGCCGCCGCCCAGGAAGTTGGCGACCATCTGCGTGGTGACCTCCTGGGGCCACGGGGTGACGCCCTGGGCGTGGACCCCGTGGTCACCCGCGAAGATCGCGACCGCGGCCGGCTCCGGGATCGGCGGCGGGCAGACCCGGGACAGGCCCGCGAGCTGGGCGGAGATGATCTCCAGCATGCCCAGGGCCCCGGCGGGCTTGGTCATGCGCTTCTGGCGCTCCCAGGCCTCGCCGAGCGCCTTCGCATCGAGCGGGCGGATGCTGGCGACCGTCTCGGAGAGGAGGTCGTGCGGCTCCTCGCCGGGCAGCGCTCGACGGCCGTAGGTCTCCTCGTGGACCACCCAGGAGAGCGGTCGGCGCTGCGACCAGCCGGCCTGGGCGAGCTCGGGCTCCTCCGGGAACTCGTCGACGTAGCCGACGCACAGGTAGGCGACGACCTCCAGGTGCTCCGGCAGGCCGAGCTCGCGGACCATCTCGCGCTCGTCGAAGAAGCTGACCCAGCCGACGCCGAGGCCTTCGGCGCGCGCGGCGAGCCAGAGGTTCTCGACGGCGAGGGCGGAGGAGTACGGGGCCATCTGCGGCTGGGTGTGGCGGCCGAGGGTGTGGCGGCCGCCGCGGGTGGGGTCGGCGGTGACCACGATGTTCACCGGGGTGTCGAGGATGGCCTCGATCTTCAGTTCCTTGAACTGCTTCGCGCGGCCCTTGGGCAGCGACTTCGCGTACGCCTCGCGCTGGCGCTGGGCGAGCTCGTGCATCGTCCGGCGGGTGTCGGCGGAGCGGATGACGACGAAGTCCCAGGGCTGGGAGTGGCCGACGCTGGGCGCGGTGTGGGCCGCCTCCAGGACGCGGAGCAGCACCTCGTGCGGGATCGGGTCGGTGCGGAAGCCCTTGCGGATGTCGCGGCGCTCGCGCATGACGCGCAGGACGGCCTCGCGCTCGGCGTCGTCGTAGCCGGGGGCCGGGTCGCCCGCGGCGGGCTCGGCCTCGGGCGCGGCCTGCGCGGCCTGCGCGCCCTCGGCCTGTTCGCCCTCGGCCTGTTCGCCCTCTGCCGGTTCCGGCTGGACGGCGTCCTGCGCCTCGGCGGGCTCGGGCCGGACGGGCTCCACGACGACGGCCCCGGCGACCGGCTGGGCGGCTTCCTCGGGGGCGGTCACGGCGGGCTGGGACGGGGCGGCCCCGGGCTGGACCGGGACAGGAGCGACGGCCTCGGCGGTCACGGGCTGGACGGGCTCCACGACGACGGCCTCGGCGGCCGGCTCGGCGGGCTCCGCGGCGACGGCCACGGGCTCCGGGTGGACCGGCTCGGGCACGACGGGCGCGACCGGCTCCACGGCCTCCGCGGGGGCGGCCGCCACGGGCTGCGGCGGGACGGCCACCGGCGGGGCCGCTTCGGGCGCGGCTTCGGCCGGCACCGGCTGGACCGGCTCCATGACGACGGCCTCGACGGCCGCCTCGGCCGGCTCCGCAGCTGCGGCGGTCTCGGGTACGACGACGGGCGTCGCCTCGGCGGCCACCGGCTCGGCGGTCTCCGCCGTCGGGGCGGGCGCCCCTGCCGGTGCGGCCTCGGGCTGCTGCGGGGCCTGGGCCACCGCCTCGGCGGGCGCCGTCGGCGCCTCGGGCTCCACGGCCGCCTGTACCGGCTCGGGGGCCTGTACCGGCTCGGGGGCCTGTACCGGCTCGGGGGTCCCGACCGGCTCGGGGGCCTGGGCGGCCTCGGCCGGCAGCGGCTCCGGCGCGGCGGCCGGCTCCGGCGTCCAGGGTGTCCCGGCCTGCGGCGGGACCTCGCCGAGCTGCGGGGCGGGTCCCTGGGCGGCCTCCGCGCGGGGAACGTCCAGGTACTCGGGCCCCATGGTCGGGGGGCCCGCCCGGTGGAGCGGGGTGGACGCCGTGGCGGTGCTCTGGGCGGAGGCGGGCGGGGCGGCCTGCGCGGGCGCGGCGGCCGGTCCGCGGTCCGCGAGGGACCGTACGACTCCGCCGGTGGCGTCGGGCATGGGCGGGCCCATGTGCAGCGGGCGCCGGACGGGAGCCGCGGGGGCCATCGGGGCGGCGGGGGCCGCGGGCGGCGGGACGACGAGCCCGCCGAGGTCGAGCGCGCCGGAGTCCCGGCCGCCCGTCTCGTGGGCGCCGGCGCTGTAGGAGCCGTCGGGGAAGACGGGCGGGGTGAACTCGGTGTACGCGCCGGGCTCGGGGTACGCCGCCGGGGCGCCGGGGTAGGCGGCGTCGGCGCCGTAGGACGGGTCGGCGTACGGCTGCGGCTCGGCGGCCTGGGGCTCCACCGGGAAGGCCGGGACCTGCGGGACGACCTGCGGGTCGCTCCAGGAGCCCTGGGCGCTCGGCATCAGCAGGAGTTCCTCGTCCTCTGGCTCTGACGGGTCCATGAGGTCCTGGAAGGCGTAGCCGGGCATCGGTGCCGGGATCTGGACCGGGGCGGGGATGCCCTGCTGATCCACCATGCCCGTGTTGTCCGGGAGACCCTCGCCCGGGACCTGGCCGGTGTCAGTCATGCTTACCCCTCGCCCATCGGTGTTGCCTCTTCGATCACCCGGCCGCCCACGAGGCCTCCGAGCGGAGTTGCCGTGCGGTGCCGCGGGTGCGACGAGTCCGTCTCACGTGCGCCTGCGCGACAACCAGTAAGCATTGTCGCGCCCGTTAGCGATCGTGGCGGCCATAACCACCACGGTCCTCTGTGGACTGCGCCACGTCGCGCGTCCAGGCCGTGTCGCGATGCCCGAAACGTCCGCGCAGTACGACGATCGGCCAGCCTACCCCGGCCCTCGTCTCAGCGGGTCACAGGGCGCTGAGCTGCCAGGAGGAACACCACGGAACGGTCCTGTTCGGCCCAGGTGCGGGGGTCCAGGCCGACGGACTGGAGGAGCGCGCACTCGACGTCGTAGCCGTGTTCGGTGAGGACCCGGCCGATGGCCTCCGCCTCGTCGCGGGTGGAGGCGTGGCTGACGATCCGTTCGGGGCGCCGGTCGGCGACGGCCGCGACGACCTCGGCGCCGCCGCCGCCGACGCGGACGACGTCGGGCTCGGGCAGGTTCTCCAGGACGTGCGGCGCCCGTCCGGCGACGAACTGCAGTTGCACTCCTCGGGCGCGGGCGGCGGCGGTCACCCGCTCGCGGGCCGCGGGGTCGGCGTCCACGGCGATGACGGCCGCGCCGAGGGCGGCCGCGTCCACGGCCACGCCGCCGGACCCGGTACCGATGTCCCAGACGAGGTCGCCGGTGCGCGGGCCGAGCCGGGCGAGTTGGGCCGCGTGCAGCAGTGCCGACTCCCCCTCCCCCGCGCCGGGCCGGGTCCGGGCCCAGCCGCGTTCGGCGGAGTGCGCGGGGGTCTGGCCGAGCAGCCAGCCGGGCTCGGCGGCGGGCGCCTGCCCCGCGCCGCCGATGACGATGACGACGTTCGGGTCGCGCCAGCTGTGGTCGGCGGCCTTGTCGGAGGTGAGGACGCTCACCTGCTCGCGGTCCGTGCCGAGTTCCTCGCAGACCACGAAGGTGCGGTGGACCCCGTCGAGGAGCAGGGCGAGTTCGGCGGGTCCGGCGCCGGGCGAGGTGAGGACGGCGACCTTGGGGTGGGCGCGGCAGACGTTGACGGCGCGCCGCAGGGTGCGGGGGTGGGCGACGACGACCTGTGCGTCGTCCCAGGGCATGCCGGCGCGGGCGAAGGCGGCCGCGACGGAGGAGACGGCGGGGACGACCTCGACCTCCAGGCCGTGCTCCGGGGCGCGCAGGGTGCGTACGACGCCGAAGAAGCCGGGGTCGCCGTCGGCGAGGACCACCGCGGTGCCCCGGTGGCCCGCGATGCGGCGGGCGGCCAGGCCCAGGCTGCCCAGGCGGATGCGTTCGGCGGTGGGCGGGACTTCGGGGAGCGCGAGGTGGTGGGCGGCTCCGGCCACGAGGGTGGCGGCGGAGAGCGCGGACCGGGCGGCCGAGGTCAGGGGCGAACCGTCCCAGCCGATCACCGTGACCCGGTCGGCCATCGTCGTCTGTCTCCTGATGTGGGGGGCGGGAGGGAGGGGCGGGCACGGTGAGACTACCCGGTCATCGGTTCATTTCCGGTCGGCGCCGACGGGGTGGCCGTTCGCGTCGGACCGCTGTCCGGGGACCGCGTGGGCCGGGTACGCGCCCCGGCCGTCGCCGTGGGTGTCGTGGGTGTCGTAGCTCTCGTAGCCGTCGTACCCGTCGAGGCCGTCGCCCTCGTCGAGGTCCTCGGGCAGGAGGCTCCAGACGATGAGGTCGGTGCGGGTGTCGGTCCAGCCGCCGTCGGCCGTCTGCGTGCGCACGGTCCACGCGTTGCGCAGGACGCCCTCGCTGATGCAGCCGATCTTCTGGGCGACCTGCTGCGAGGCGGTGTTGTCGGCGGCGGTGCGCAGTTCTAGGCGCTCGAACGCCTGCTCGCGGAAGAGCCATTGGGCGACGGCCAGGACGGACTCGCTGGCGTAGCCCTCGCCGCGGGCCCAGGGCGCGGTGACGTAGCCGACCTCGGTGGCGCGGGTGCGCCAGTCGGTGTTGCGGAGGTGGACGATGCCGACGAGGCGCTGGGTGAGGAACTCGGTGACGGCGAAGACGATGCCGCGGCCCTCGGCGCGTTCGGCGTGGGAGTCACGGGTGGCCCATGCCTGCGCGTCGGCGTGGGTGTAGGGGTGCGGTACGGAGGTCCAGGCGGTGATGTTCTCGTCGTTCATCATCTCGGCGAGCGCGGTGACGTCCTCCTCCTCGAACGGGCGCAGCACCAGCCGGTCCGTGCTGATGGTGACGTCCGGAAAGGTGGTAGTCATGCGCAGCTCCATGCCTGAGAACGTGGTGCGACCGTGGTGCGATGCGACCGTGGGCGGGGGCAGTTGGTGCAGGACCGGGTCCACGGGTCGTAGGCCACAGCATGCAGCATCGACGGGGGGATGTGCAGGGCCGGGTTGCCCGGGAGCGGGCAGGACTCGGCCCCGCGCGCCGACAGGGGCGTGCGGGGCCGAGATGCATGACCGTCCGGGGCCCGACGGGTCGGGCGGCGGGGTCAGGAGGCGGGGGTGCCGAAGGCCGGGACGACCGAGCCCTGGTACTTCTCCTCGATGAACTTCTTGACGTCGTCGGAGTTCAGGAGCTTGGCGAGCTTCTGGATCCGCGGGTCGTTCTGGTTGCCGTCCTTGACCGCGAGGAAGTTGGCGTAGGGGTTGCCCTCGGCCTTCTCCAGGGCGAGCGCGTCCTTGGCGGGCGCCAGGTTCGCTTCCAGGGCGTAGTTGCCGTTGATGACTGCGGCGTCCACGTCGCTCAGGGCGCGCGGGACCGTGGCGGCCTCCAGCTCCTTGAACTCCAGGCCCTTCTTGTCGGTGATGTCGGACAGCTTGGCGCCGGTGCCGACACCCTCCTTGAGGGTGATCAGGTTGTTCGCGGCCAGCAGCTGGAGTGCGCGGCCTTCGTTGGTGGTGTCGTTGGGGACGGCGATGGTCTGGCCGGGCTTGATGTCGGAGAGCGCCTTGACCTTCTTGGAGTAGAGGCCGAGGGGCTCCAGGTGCACGTTCACGACGGGGACGACGTGGGTGTTGTTCTTCTTGTTGAAGTCGTCGAGGTACGGCTTGTGCTGGAAGTAGTTGCCGTCGACCTGGCCCTGCTCGGTGGCGGTGTTGGGCAGGACGTAGTCGGTGAACTCCTTGACATCCAGCTTGAGGCCTTCCTTGGCCGCGAGCTTGTCCTTGACGAAGTTCAGGACGTCGGCGTGGGGGCTCGGGGAGGCCGCGATGACGAGCGGCTTGCTCTCGTCGGCCTTGCCGCCGTCGGCCTTCGCGGAGGACGGGTCCGAGGAGCTGCCGCAGGCGGTGAGGCCGAGGGTCAGCGCGGTGGCGGTGGCGGCCAGGGCGGTGAGCTTGATGTTCTTACGCACGAAGAGTGCCTTTCTTGCTGAACAAGTACCGAGGACTTGCTGGTGGTGGCCCAAGCACGACAAGTGCGGGCTCTAGGGGGGAAATCGGTGGGGGCGGGCTGCCCGGGGTGCCGGTCAGGCGGTGCGGCCGCGGCGGGCCAGGAGGCCTACGACGCCGTCGCCGATCAGCTGGACGACCGTGACGAGGACGATGAGGACCACGACGGTGGCGACCATGAAGCCGGTCTCGAAGCGCTGGAAGCCGTACGTGATGGCCTTGGAGCCCAGGCCTTCGCCACCGACGGCGCCCGCCATGGCGGAGTAGCCGACGAGGGTGATGACGGTGGTGGTGACGCCGGCGACCAGGGAGGGCAGGGCCTGCGGCAGGAGCACCTTGCCGACCAGGGTCGGAATGCCTCCGCCCATGGACTCGACGGCCTCGATCAGGCCGTGGTCCACCTCGCGGACGGCGGTCTCGACGAGCCGGGCGAAGAAGGGGATGGCGCCGATCGCGAGCGGGACGATCATGGCGGTGGGGCCGATGAAGGTGCCGACGACCGCGGTGGTGACCGGAATCAGGAAGATCAGCAGGATGATGAACGGCAGCGATCGGCCTATGTTCACGATCACGCCGAGGACCTTGTTGACCGGCTGGTTCTGCAGCAGGCCGCCCTTGTCGGTGAGGACCAGCAGGATGCCGATGGGCAGTCCGCCGAGCACGGTGACCAGGGTGGACCACAGCACCATGTAGAGGGTGTCGTAGGTGCCCTGGGTGAGCAGGGGCTGCATCTCGGACCAGGTCACTTGGCACCATCCTTGACCAGTGCGGCCAGTTCGGCCAGTTCGTTGTCGATCCCGTCGGCCCCGTCCGCCTCGTCGACGACGTCGACCTGGAGGCCCTGCTCGCGCAGGAAGCCCACCGGCACGACGTTGTCCTCGTAGCGGCCGGGGAGTTCGATGCGCATGCGGCCGATCAGCCGGCCGGCGACGGTGTCCATCGCGGCGCCGAGGATCGAGATGTCGATGTTGTAGGTGCGCGAGAGCTGCGAGATGACGGGCTGGGCCGCGGCCTCGCCGTGGAAGGTGACGTCGACGACCGTGCGGTCGGGGCCGGAGGCGGCGCCGGTGACCGGGAACAGCTCGCCCGCGAGCTCGGAGCCGGGGGTGGCGAGCAGTTCGGCGACGGTGCCGGACTCCACGATCCGGCCCTTCTTCATGAGGGCGGCCGAGTCGCAGACGGTCTTGACGACGTCCATCTCGTGCGTGATGAGCAGCACGGTGAGGCCCAGCTGCTCGTTGAGGTCGCGCAGCAGCTTCAGGATGGAGCGGGTGGTCTCGGGGTCGAGGGCGCTGGTGGCCTCGTCGGAGAGCAGCACCTTGGGGTCGCCGGCCAGGGCGCGGGCGATGCCGACGCGCTGCTTCTGGCCGCCGGAGAGCTGGGTGGGGTAGGCCTTGGCCTTGTCGCCGAGGCCGACCAGGTCGAGCAGTTCGAGGGCCTTGCGGGAGCGCTCGCGGCCGGAGACGCCGAGGATCTCCAGGGGCAGCTCGATGTTGGCCTGGACGGTGCGCGAGGACAGCAGGTTGAAGTGCTGGAAGACCATGCCGATGCGGCTGCGGGCCTCGCGCAGTTCCTTGCCCGCTCGCCGGCCGCGGCCGGCGAGCGCCGTGAGGTCGACGCCGTCCACGTGCACGGTGCCGGTGGTGGGGCGCTCCAGCAGGTTCACGCAGCGGATCAGGGAGGACTTGCCGGCGCCGCTCTGGCCGATGACTCCGTATACCTCGCCCTCACGGACGTGGAGGTCGACGCCGTCCAGGGCGGTGACCTCGCGGCCACGGGACTGGTAGACCTTCGTGAGGCCCGATGTGGTGATCACAGGAATTCCGTCGCTGTCGAGTGCGCGGCGCAGCGGAGTGCCGGGCACGGGGCATACATCTGGGACGCGATACGGGACGAACCGTCAGAAATCGATGGCTTCGACGCGTGCGCGGGGCATGAGTGGGCCGTGCTGTCCATCAGGTGGTGACGTACTGGCGCGGCCGGTCTCGCTTCGGGGCGCGAGGCTCAGGAAGGGGCCCTCAGAAGGCGCACATTCGACACATACAGCGAGCACCGGGCGTCATCGTCGCCTCGGTCGCAAGGGTGCGGCTGCTCGTCGTGGTCATGGGCCCCAGTAAAGCAGACGTATCCCCTCACCGATCAAAGTTGTCCGGATAGCGGACGCGATGCGGCCGCATGGCGGACAAGGCCGGTCCGTCGCGGCCGCCCGTCCCACCCCTCCGGCCTCCCCCCTGACCTGCGCCGACGCGGACCCGCGGACCCGCGTCCGGAGGTCGCGGCGGGGTCCGCCCGCAGGGCCCCTGTGGTCAAGACCACGGCCTCGGGGCGGGCCGGGAGCGGGGCACGGCGCGGGCCGCGGCCCCCGCGCCCGGGGCCGGGCCCGGGGGCCGCGCCGGGGCCGCACCGGGGCCGCCGTACGGCAAGGGGTGCGCGCATCGGGTCTTTCGGCCCGTAATACCCTCGCTGCATGCTCGACGCCCTGACGGTCGCCATCGGCGTGGCCGCACTCGCCCTCGCCGCCTGGTGCGGTTACGCCGCGCTGCGCGACCAGCCGACCAAGGACTGGCACTTCATCGGCATGGCCGTGGTGACCGTCCTGGTCCTGGCCCAGCTGGTGATCGGCCTGGTGCGGCTGGCCAGGGGCGAGAAGCCCGACGAGGGCTCGGTGATCTTCGTGGCCTACCTGCTCGGCGCGTTCGCCGCCGTACCGGCCGCCGGGCTGCTCTCGCTGACCGAGCGGACCAAGTGGGGATCGGTGACCGTGGCCGCCGGCGCGGTGGTCCTCGCCGTCCTCGAAGTACGGCTCTACGACATCTGGGGAACCACCGGTGCCTGACGCTGACACGACGACCGCCACTCCCCCCGGGCGCAAGCGGCTGGTCTCCGGGCCCGGGCTGCTGCTCGTGTGGCTGTACGGGGTGATGGTGGTGGGCGCGGTCTCGCGCTCCGCCTTCCAGATCTCGACCGAGTTCGACCGGGCGCCACTGGCCTACTCGCTGTCCGCGCTGGCGGCGCTGGCCTACGCGTTCATCACCTACTCACTGGTGCGCGGCGGCGAGGCGGCGCGCAGGGCCGCCCTGGTGTGCTGCGCCGTGGAGCTCGCGGGCGTACTGGCGGTGGGCACGTGGACCCTGCTGCGCCCGGAGTCCTTCCCCGACACGACCGTCTGGTCGCAGTTCGGGATGGGCTACCTGTTCATCCCGGTGATCCTGCCGATCACCGGGATGCTCTGGCTCCGCAGCCGCTGAGCCGGCTCAGGCGCTGACCGCGAAGTCGGCCGGGTCCTTGGCTTCCTTCTCCAGGATCACCAGCTGCACGCCGTCGGACGCCGTGCGCCCGCCGACCTTGACGTAGCCGGCCTTGCGGTAGAGGCGCAGGTTGGACTCGCTCTTGTGACCGGTGTGCAGGCGGAAGCGGGTGGCGGTGCCGGGGCTCGCGAGGGCCTCCTCCACGGCGCGCAGCAGGCGCGCGCCGAGCCCGTGGCCCTGCAGGCGCGGGTGGACGCACAGCTTGGCGATCTTGGCGGTGCCCTCCTCGTCCACGCTGCCGCGGACGGTGCCGACGATCTCGTCGCCCAGCCGGGCCACCAGGACGGTGTCCGTCGCCAGCTCGCCCTTCAGGGAGTCCAGGGACTGGGTGAGCGGCTGGATGAGGTAGTTGCCGTACAGCTCGGCCTCGCGCTGGAAGGCCAGGTACTGCAGTTTGAAGATCTGCTCGGCGTCCTCGGCGACCGCCGCCGAAATGGTCACGCTCATGCCCATGTGCGCATGCCTCCAGCTCACCTGGTAGCCCGTTGGTCTACCGCTCCTTTCCCCGAAGGCCAGGAGCCGCAACCTCTGCCGCGAGCATTCTGCGCAGACATCCCAGGCAACGGGAACGCACGGGCCCTAAACTTCCTTGTGAGATACCCAACTCTCCTGCGATTTCACGGTATGTGAGGTCTCTGGGCGAAAGAAGTGCCCGCATCAGCTCGGGACAGCGCCCGGGCAACCGGGCGACGGCCGATCGGAGTGCGCGGTTCTCCTCCCCGTGCAGCAGGGCGTCTTCGGGCGCGGGCCCGGTGGCGGCGCCGGTCCGCGGGCCGCCGTCCGTGAAACGGCGGTGGCGGGCGTCCGCGGAGGTGCGGCGGTGGTCGTAGGGGATCTCGCGCCGCGCCCGGCGCCGGGCGAGCCGGGCCTCGGCCCGTACCGCACGGCGCAGCCAGCGGGCCGGCTCGGCCGGGTCGGCGGGATCGGGGGCGCGCCGGCCGCTCTCCAGCAGCCTGACCCAGACGGCCTGTTCGAGGTCGGCCGCGTCCATTCCGGCAGCCGGGGCCTCCGCCGCCGCCTCCGCGGAGAGCAGCGGGCCCAGTTCGTTCACGAGGTCGGGGTCCTTCAGCAGATCCATGCCGAGCGGGACGAGTGGGCCGTGCCCGGCGGTTTCCCCGCCCGGCACGGCCCACTCGATCGGGAAGCGGAGCTCAGCGGTTGACGGGGCGCCGGCCCGGGCGGAAGGCCTCGGCGGCGAGCAGTCCGGTGTCCGGGTTGTCGGTGAAGATCCCGTCGATGCCCTGCTCGAAGTAGGTGCGGAAGGCGCCGAGGGCGTCCCCGTACGCGGCCGGATCCGTGCCCCTGCGGTACTCGGCGGGCAGGAAGCTGTTCTCGTTGCGCGCGGTGTAGGGGTGCAGCAGCAGGCCGCGGGCGTGGGCGTCCTTCACCAGGGTGGTGGGGGCGCCGAGCCGGCCCGCCGCGTCGCGCGGGAGGATCAGGTCCATGGTGGGGCCGATGCCCTGGGCGAAGCCGGCGATCCACCTGAGGCCCTCGGGCTTGACCAGGTCGGCGACGGTGCGCGGGTCCCCCGCCTGTTCGAAGTCCCAGGGGCGGGTTCCCGCGGCGGAGAGCAGGACCACGCGGGGCGCGGAGACCAGCCGGGAGAGCCGCTGGATGCTGGACGGCTCGAAGGACTGGAGGAAGACGGCGGCGTCCCGCCCGTCGCGGCGGTACCGGCGCAGCAACCGGGCGAGGGGCTCCTCCAGGCCGAGGCCCAGGTTGCGGAAGTAGCTGGGGTGCTTGGTCTCGACGTGCAGCCAGACCCGCTCGCCGCGCCGCCTGCCCTCGCGGTCGGCCCAGCGGAGCACCTCTTCGAAGGTGGGGACCGCCCACTGGCCGTCGTAGAGCGTGTTGCGCTGACGGACGGCGGGGATGCGTTCCTTCGCGCGCAGGGTCTTCAGCTCGGCGAGGGTGAAGTCCTCGGTGAACCAGCCGGTGACCTGGACCCCGTCGACGGACTTGGTGGTGCGCCGGGAGGCGAACTCGCGATGGTCGGCGACGTCGGTGGTCCCGCCGATCTCGTTCTCGTGGCGGCACACCAGGTGGCCGTCCCGGGTGGGGACCAGGTCCTGCTCGACGACGTCCGCGCCCAGGTCGAGGGCCAGCTGGTAGGAGCCGAGCGTGTGCTCCGGCCGGTAACCGCTGGCGCCGCGGTGGCCGATGACCGTGGGGTACGGCAGGCCCCGGAAGCCGTCGTCGCCGTGCCCGCCGCCCGCGGCGGGCACCGAGGACGGCGAAGACGCCGAGGACGTCCCCGCCGCGGAGGCCGTTCCCGCCGCGAGGCCGGTGATCCCCGTCCCCGCCGCCAGGACCGCCGCTCCCAGGACCGTGCGCCGCGCTGCCCCACCCTGCGTCATGACTGCCACTCCTCGTCGTGAAGGCCTCAAGGCCGTAGCCGTGAAGGTCGTGATCGGCGTGCCGATGGTAGGCAAAGGGGGGTGGCCGCAGGGGGTGCCTCGGAGGCACAGCCGGGGAACTTGGCGAAAACGCGTGTCAACATTACGTATCCGACACGTGAACCCGATGTGCGCGCGGAGCTGACTCGCGAGTATCGTCCTCACCTGCGCTACCGCCGCGTGGTGGGCGCGCGAGCCGCTTTTCGATGCCGGAGGGGCCCACGTTGTTCCGTACGAAGCTCATCAAAGCCACTGTCGGACCGGTCATGCGCACGATGTTCCGCACCCGCGTGGAGGGCGTCGAGAACATCCCCGGCTCCGGGCCGGTGATTCTGGCGGGCAACCACCTCACCTTCATCGACTCCATGATCCTGCCGCTGGTGTGCGACCGCACGGTCCACTTCATCGGCAAGGACGAGTACGTGACCGGCAAGGGCCTCAAGGGCCGGCTCATGGCGTGGTTCTTCACCGGCTCCGGCATGATCCCGGTGGACCGTGACGGCGCCAACGGCGGGGTCGCGGCCCTGATGACCGGCCGCAGGATCCTCGAAGAGGGCAAGATCTTCGGCATCTACCCCGAGGGCACCCGCTCCCCCGACGGGCGGCTCTACCGCGGCCGCACCGGCATCGCCCGCCTCACCCTGATGACCGGCGCCCCCGTGGTGCCCTTCGCGATGATCGGCACCGACAAGCTCCAGCCCGGCGGCGCCGGCATGCCGCGCCCGGGCCGGGTCACCGTCCGCTTCGGCGAGCCGATGGAGTTCTCCCGCTACGAGGGCATGGACCGCGACCGGTACGTGCTGCGCGCCGTCACGGACTCGGTGATGGCCGAGGTCATGCGGCTCTCGGGCCAGGAGTACGTCGACATGTACGCGACCAAGGCGAAGGCCGCCTAGCCCCGGCGGTCCCCGCGGTTCCCGTGGCCCTCACTGTCGCCGCAGTGACCGGCTGACGCCCGCCGCCGTCGTGGTGGCGAGGATCCAGCCGGTCACGATGAGCAGGTACGACAGCCACTGGTGCCAGCCGCTCGGCGCGAAGGCCTGTTCCTGGCCGAAACCGATGATCGGCAGCATCAGGTCGATGGTGTAGAAGACGGCGTTGAAGTCCGGAGCCTCGCCCTGCTTGAGCGGCCGGGGCTGCTCCAGCGTGAACGCGATCGCCCCGGTGAGCAGGAGCGCCGTCAGCCAGCCCGCCGCGCGCAGCGGCCGGAAGCCGTAGCCGACCGTCGCGTCCTGGAGGAGTCCCCACAGGCGGGTGTGCCGGGGCAGGGTGCGGCGGTGCCGGCGCAGTTTGGCGAGCATGACCGTACGGGCCGCCTCCTCGTCGCCCGCGGTGCGGTAGGCCGCGGCCAGCTGCTCGTACGGGTACGGGAGGTATCCGGGCTCGCCGGTCTCCAGCGCGGTCAGCCGCTCCGCCGCGGGCAGGTGGGGGCCCAGTGCGCGGTAGGTCAGGCCGTCCAGGCGCAGCGGGTCCCGCCAGGTGCCCGGCCGCATGTTCAGCAGGTCGACCTGTGAGCGGCGCAGGTTCACCGTGCCCCGTACGTCCTCGCAGGCGGGCAGCCACATCTCGCCGACCGTGCAGCTGGAGGCGCGCAGGGCGATGCCGCCCGGGTTGTCGAGGACGGCGTGGGCGAGGTTCAGGCGGCCGGGTATCCGGGAGCCGGTGAGGTTGAGGCGGCCCCGGGTCCGGGCCCGCGCGGCGTGGAGGTTGGTGCCGACCGTGAGGGTCTCGGCCTGGAGGGCGGTGCCGTCCGGAGCGAGCAGGTGGGCGTTGTCGAGGTTGACCTGGCCTCCGACGACGGCGCCGTTGAGGCGGAGCTGGCCGTGGACGGTCAGGTCGTTCGCGATGATGTCGGTGCCGATCTCCACGTGGTTGAGCTGGAGCGGCGGCTCGTCCGCCTCCTCGCCCGTCGCGGGTCCGACCACCGCGCCCTGCAGGAAGAGGCCCCCGGATATCTTGGCGCCCTGGAGCCGGACGGGGCCGCTGATGCGGCAGCAGGAGAGCCGCAGGACGACGTCGACGCGCAGGGTGGCGGCCGTGAGGCCGGGCAGGGTCGAGTAGCCGAGGACGAGGGCCTTCAGCTGGGCGCCGTACAGGAGCGGTTTGCGTTCGAACCAGCAGTCGCGCATCCGGATGGGATGGTCGACCACCGCGTAGCGGAGGTCGAGCTTGCCGACGATCCTCGCGCCCTTGATCTTGAGCCCGGCGACCCGGCCCTCCGCGGCGGGTGCGGCGCCCAGCAGGAGGGCGCGCAGCACCTCGGCGCGCAGGGTGCGTCCGGGTCCCCAGCCGGCCCCGTCCACGGAGCTGTCCTCGGGGTGCTCCCGGAAGTCGACTCCGTCGCCGCGCGGGAAGGCCTCCCATACGCGGCGCTCGGCCGGGGTCAGATCGTTGATCTCCATCGCCGGGATGGTGTCCCGGAGTTCGACGGGCTGTCAACTCGTTCCGGAGCACCGGCCCTTGGCCCGGAGCACCGGCCCTTGGCCCGGAGGCAGCCCTGCCTGGAGCGGCCGGATGCCGTGGGGCCCCCTGCAGTGGGCCGAAGCATCGTCAGGTGTCCGATCGTCAGTGCTCGACGCCGCCCTGGAGGCGCTGGCCCCGGAGCAGGAACCAGGCGGCCGCGGCGGTGGCCAGGAGTACGGCCGCGCCGACGCCGGAGGCGAGGCGCAGGCCGTCGACGAAGGCCTCCTGGGCGGCGCCGACCATGTGGGCGGCGGTGTCCGGGTCAAGCGTCCTGGCGGCCTCCACGGCTCCACCGAGGGATTGGTGCGCGGCGTCGGCCACCGGCCCGCCGACGGAGGCCGGGGCGGTGAAGCCCTGGTAGACACCGGTGACGATGGAGCCGAGCAGGGCGATGCCGAGGGCGGCGCCGAGCTCGTACGCCGTCTCGGAGACGGCCGAGGCCGATCCGGCCTGCTCCTTGGGCACGCTGGAGAGGATCACGTCGGCGGTGACGGTGAAGGAGAAACCGGCGCCGAGGCCGACGACGAGCAGGGCCGCGCCGAGCAGCGGGTAGCCGCTCTCCTTGTGGATCACGGTCAGGACGGCCAGGGCGGCACCGATGGCGGCGAGGCCGCCGGTGACGACGGAGCGCACCGAGTACCTGCGGGCGTACCGGCCCGCGACCAGGCCGGTGGCCACCGCGCCGATGGCGGCGGGCAGTTCGGCCAGGCCGGCCTCCAGCGGGCCGCGGCCCTGGACGAGCTGGAGGAACTGGGAGAGGAAGAAGACCAGTCCGGACAGCCCGAAGACGGTGAGCAGGTCGGCGAGGACCGCGCCGGAGAAGCCGCGGTGGCGGAAGAGCCGCATGTCGAGCAGCGGGGACGGCAGGGTGAACTGGCGGCGGACGAAGCCGTACAGCGCGCCCGCGCCGAGGACCGCGGCGACCGCGACCTCCCAGGTCATGCCGTGCGTGGCGGCTTCCTTGACGGCGTAGACCACGCCGATGACGCCGACGAGGGACAGGCCGACGCTGAGCAGGTCCCAGGGGCCGGCGACCGGGTTCTTGGACTCGGGAAGGAGCTTGGTGCCGACGAGGACCAGGGCGATCATGACGGGGAGGTTGATCAGGAAGACCGAGCCCCACCAGAAGTGCTGGAGCAGGGCTCCGCCGACTACCGGGCCGACGGCCGCGCCGGCCGAGGCGGTGGCCCCCCAGATGCCGATGGCGAGGCTGCGCTCCCTGGGGTCGGTGAAGATGTTGCGGATCAGCGCGAGGGTGGAGGGCATCAGGGTGGCGCCGGCCACGCCGAGCAGGGCGCGGGCGACGATCATCATCTCGGGGCTGCCGGCATAGGCGTTCAGGACCGAGACGGCGCCGAAGGCGGTGGCTCCGACGAGGAGCAGCTTCTTGCGGCCGATCCGGTCGCCGAGGGAGCCCATGGACACCAGGAGCCCGGCGATGACGAAGGAGTAGATGTCGCCGATCCAGAGCAGCTGGGTGCCCGACGGCTTGAGGTCTTCGCTGAGGGAGGGCGTGGCGAGGCCGAGGACCGTGGCGTCGACCGCGACGAGCAGCACGGCCAGGACGAGCACGGAGAGCGCGAGCCAGCGTCCGCGGCCCTTCTCCTCCACCCCCGTCTGGCGTATCAGCTGTTCGGTACGGCTCATTTCTCCACACTCCGTCGGACGCCACCGAGCAGCAGCTCGATGATCATGTACTGGAAGTCCTTGGCGGCGACCCGGCCGTCCATGACGGCCCAGGCGCAGCTGCCGATGAGGCCGTAGAGGGCCTCGGTGAGCCAGGCGGGGCTCAGGTCGATCCGGATGTCGCCCTCTTCCTGGCCGCGCCGGAACAGGGCGATCACGCGGGCGTCGAGCCGGGCCCAGCCCTCGTTGACCTCGTCGCCCTCGAACAGCTGGTTCTCGGTGACGAGGAAGGCCAGCAGCTCGGCGTTGGGTTCGGCCTCGGCGACGAGGCGCCGGAGCGCCTCCACCGCGGTGCCCTCGCCGAGGCGGGCGTTGTCGAACGCCACCTCGAACTCGCGGATGCCGAGGTCTTCGAGGGCGCGTACGAGGGCGTCGCGTCCGGCGAAGTGCCGGTGGAGGGTCGCGCGGCCGATTCCGGCGGCGCGGGCGACCTCGTCCATCGTGGCGGTCGATTTGCGGGAGAGCAGGGCGGCCGCGTCGCGGAGCACCTGGTCACGATCCATGGCCATGAGACAAGCATACCCCGATTGAGACATGGACGTCTCATTCTTTGGAGAAAATGGGCTGCTCCCGGGGCGCCCGGAACGGAATCCTGCCGAAATGAAGCCACTGCTGCTGATCGACGTCGACGGACCTCTGAACCCCTACGCGGCCCAGCCGCAGCGCCGCCCCGCGGGCTACTCCACCCACCGGATGCGGCCGACGGGCTGGACGGAGAAGGAGCGTGCGAAGCCGCTGCGGGTCTGGCTGAACCACGGTCACGGCGCGGAACTGCTCGCGCTCGCGGACGTCTACGAGCTGGTCTGGGCGACCACCTGGAAGGACGAGGCCAACGACTGGATAGGCCCGCATCTGGGCCTGCCCCGGCTCCCGTTCATCGACTGGCCGGTGATGCACGGCCGGGCGCCGCGCGGCACCTTCTGGAAGACCCAGTACATCCTGGAGTACGCGGGCGAGCGGCCCTTCGCCTGGATCGACGACGACATCACGGCGATGGACCGCGAGTACGTGGACCAGCGCCACCCCGCGCGGACCCTGCTGCTGCACATCGACGAGCGGGTCGGCCTGGTCCGCGAGGACTTCGACGCACTGGCGGTCTGGGCGGCGTGACAGGGGGCCGGGCCCACGCCGCGGGCCGGGTTTTTGATCATGCCGGGGCAGCGACTTAGCATGCACATGCCCCCCCTTCGACCGTACCGACGAAAGCGACCCATGCGCCTTCAGCGGATCCTCGCCGCGACCGCCGCCCTCGGATGCCTCGCCGCACTCGCCGCGTGCAAAGAGAGCGGGCAGCCGGACACACCGGCCGCAGCGTCCTCCTCGGCCTCTGCCTCCGACACGGGCCCGCTGGCCGCGGCCCAGCAGTACCTGCGCCAGTTCGCCAACTGCGACGACCTGAGCGAGCGGCCCGACGACCCCCGGATACCCGCGGCCGACTTCCCCAAGGCGGGACAGTGGTCGGTGAAGGAGCTGGGCGTCTGCAGCGACAAGGTCCGGCAGGGCGAGATCGTCATCGCCGTCCCCACGGACATGAAGCAGTTCCAGGAGCGGTACAAGCAATACGTCCTGGACCGGATCGGCGGCGGGGACGGCGCGTACGGACTGGAGAGCCGGGTCCTGATCGGCAAGGGCTTCGTCGCCTTCCCGACCAGCACCAAAACGGCGCTCGCCCTGGTCCGCTCCGACCTGCGGGTCCTGACGTGCAACCCGACCGCCCCCGTCCCCGAGGGCTACAAGCGGGAGAAGCCGCTGGTCGAGCACTGCAACCTCAGCGACTTCGTCGGTTCCGAGGACGGCTCGGGCAGCCCCAACCTCGAAACCCCCCAGGACCCGGCGGGCGGGGGCGAGAAGGCGGGGCAGCCGAAAACGGGCAGTCTCGGGCTCCCGCGTGCCGGCAGCATCGCCGAGCTGCGCACGCTCGTGGGCAACAGCCTCGACTGCCAGAAGCACTTCTCGACCGACCCCGAAGCCGTCGCGATCGAGTCGATCGACTACGCGCCGGTGGTGACGGGCAACGCCCTGGACTGGGGCGTGACGGGCCGTGCCCTGTGCGGGCAGCCCGCCACGGGGCAGCGCGCCCGCGACCTGAGCTGGCTCGACACCGTCGGGGACATGCGGAAGCTCCAGACCAGGGCGAAGGCCGCCCAGCTGGCCGACTACAAGGACGACGGCAGGCTCAGGCAGACCGCGAGCCGGCTGCTCGTCGGGGAGAACATCGCCGTGGAGACCAACAGCCCGTCCTCCCGTCACGGCCTGTACCAGCTGCAGTTCCTGTACCTGAACTGCATTCCCGGCTTCTCCGCCCCCGCGGGCTACCGGCTGGAGAAGTCCCTGGTCGAGGGCTGCGTCCTGACCAACTACGAGCCGGACCACCCGCTCGGCTGAGCCGGAGGCGGACACACCGGAGGGGCGGCCGGAGCACAGTGCTCCGGCCGCCCCTCCGGGCATTCCGCCGCGTGCGGACGTACAGGCCCGGACCCGGGTCGGCGGGCGTGCGGGCCGCAGGGCGGCGGGGGCAGTGGGGACGGCTACTGCTTGTGGACCGCCCAGGCGTGCTGGATGACCAGATCGGCCTTCAGCTCCGTGAGCTGGACCGCGACCGCCGAGGGTGCGGTGCCGCCGCGGCCCTTGCGGGAGGCGAGCGCGCCCTTGACGTTGAGGACGGTGCGGACCTCGGGGGTCAGGTGCTCCGAGATCTTCGCGAACTGCTCGTCCGTGAGCTCGTCCAGCTCGATGCCGAGCCCCTCGCACTCCTTGACGCACTCGCCGGCCACCTCGTGCGCCACCCGGAACGGGACGCCCTGCTTGACCAGCCACTCCGCGATGTCGGTGGCGAGGGAGAAGCCGGCCGGGGCCAGCTCCTCCATCCGCTCCCGGTTGACGGTGAGCGTGGCCATCATGCCGGTGAAGGCCGGCAGCAGCACCTCGAGGGTGTCGCAGGAGTCGAAGACCGGCTCCTTGTCCTCCTGGAGGTCCCGGTTGTAGGCCAGGGGCAGCGCCTTGAGGGTGGCGAGCAGGCCCGTCAGGTTGCCGATCAGACGACCGGACTTGCCGCGCGCCAGCTCCGCGATGTCCGGGTTCTTCTTCTGCGGCATGATCGACGAGCCGGTGGAGAAGGCGTCGTGCAGCGTCACGAAGGAGAACTCCTTCGTGTTCCAGATGATGATCTCCTCGGCGATCCGGGACAGGTTGATCCCGATCATCGCGGTGACGAAGGCGAACTCGGCGACGAAGTCGCGCGAGGCCGTACCGTCGATCGAGTTGCCCACCGAGCCCCGCTCGAAGCCCAGCTCCGCGGCGACCGCCTCCGGGTCCAGGCCCAGCGAGGAACCGGCCAGCGCGCCGGAGCCGTACGGCGAGACCGCCGTCCGCGTGTCCCACTGCCGCAGCCGCTCGGCGTCCCGGGACAGGGACTGCACGTGGGCCAGTACGTGATGGGCGAAGAGCACCGGCTGCGCGTGCTGCAGGTGGGTGCGGCCCGGCATGGCCACGTCGGCGTGGCTCTCCGCGAGAGCGACCAGCGCGTCCTGCAGGTCCGCGATCAGACCGCCGATGATCCGGGCGTGGTCGCGCAGGTACATCCGGAAGAGGGTGGCCACCTGGTCGTTGCGGGACCGGCCGGCGCGCAGCTTGCCGCCGAGCTCGGCACCGAGCCGCTCCAGCAGGCCCCGCTCCAGTGCGGTGTGCACGTCCTCGTCGGCGATGGTGCCGGTGAAGGAGCCGTCGGCGACGTCGGCCTCCAGCCGGTCCAGGCCGTCGATCATGCGCTCCAGCTCGTCGGAGGTGAGCAGCCCCGCCGTGTGCAGCACGCGGGCGTGGGCGCGCGAACCGGCGATGTCGTACGGCGCGAGGCGCCAGTCGAAGTGGACCGACGCGGACAGCTTCGCGAGGGCCTCGGCGGGACCATCGGCGAACCGGCCGCCCCAGAGCCGGACGTCACCAGCGTTGTTGCTGCTCACAGCTACTGCTCCTCAAGACTGCATGTATGGATGTGCAACGGCCTCCCCGCCGCGGAGGTAACGGGGAGGCCGTCTTCGTGCGGGCTTGGTGCCGGGGATCAGGCCAGGTCGCGCTTGGCCGCGATCTTCGACGACAGGGCGAAGATGTCGATGAAGCCCTGCGCCTTGGTCTGGTCGAAGGTGTCGCCGGTGTCGTAGGTCGCGAGGTCGAAGTCGTACAGCGACTGCTCGGACCGCCGGCCGGTGACGACGGCGCGGCCGCCGTGCAGGGTCATCCGGATGTCACCGGTGACGTGTTGGTTGGCCTCGTCGATGAAGCCGTCCAGCGCCCGCTTGAGCGGGGAGAACCACAGTCCGTCGTAGACCAGTTCGCCCCAGCGCTGCTCGACCTGCCGCTTGTAGCGGGCCAGCTCGCGCTCGACGGTGACGCTCTCCAGCTCGGAGTGGGCGGTGATCAGCGCGATCGCGCCCGGGGCCTCGTACACCTCGCGGGACTTGATGCCGACGAGACGGTCCTCGACCATGTCGATCCGGCCGACGCCCTGGGCTCCGGCACGCTCGTTGAGCTGCTGTACGGCCTGCAGGACGGTGACGGGCCGGCCGTCGATGGCGACGGGCACGCCCTCCTTGAAGGAGATGACGACCTCGTCGGCCTCGCGCGGCGTGGCCGGGTTCGAGGTGTACTCGTAGATGTCCTCCACGGGACCGTTCCAGATGTCCTCCAGAAAGCCCGTCTCGACCGCCCGTCCGAAGACGTTCTGGTCGACGGAGTACGGGGACTTCCGGCTGGTCGCGATCGGAAGGCCCTTCTCCTCGCAGAAGGCGATGGCCTTGTCCCGGGTCATGGCGTAGTCACGGACCGGGGCGATGCACGTGAGGCCGGGGCCGAGGGCCTGGATCCCGGCCTCGAAGCGCACCTGGTCGTTGCCCTTGCCGGTGCAGCCGTGGGCCACGGTCCGGGCGCCGTGCTTCTTCGCGGCGGCCACCAGGTGCTTGACGATGACCGGCCGGGAGAGGGCCGAGACCAGGGGATACCGGTCCATGTACAGGGCGTTGGCCTTGACCGCCGGGAGGCAGTACTCGTCGGCGAACTCGTTGCGGGCGTCGGCGACCTCGGCCTCGACGGCGCCGCAGGCCAGCGCGCGCTTGCGGATGACGTCGAGGTCCTCGCCGCCCTGGCCGACGTCCACGGCCACGGCGATGACCTCGGCGCCCGTCTCCTCGGCGATCCAGCCGATGGCGACGGAGGTGTCCAGGCCGCCCGAATAGGCGAGTACGACGCGCTCGGTCATGGGACTCCTCCTCGTCCGTGCGGGGCTTACAACGACAGGCATAACTATGCACTGCTCCGTATGTTTCGTCAATCGATGTCGACGTCTCCCCCCTGCGCGCAGAGCGGATATTCCGCGCCCGCGACCTCGGCCGCCGCCTACGATCAGGGCTCGAACGGCCTTGGGGAGAGGTGGCGACAGATGATCCGCGGGGGACCCGGCACACCCGGCACCGATGCCGCGACGGGGCGCGCCCTGGCCGACGGGCTGATGGACGGGTGCGCCGCTTCGGTGCCGCCGCCGGGTGCGGGTCCGGACGTCTGGCTGTCCTTCGCGGAGCAGGTTCGCCGTACGGGCCACGGCGGGCGGCGGTTCCCGGTGCCGGCGCCCCCGGCGCTGCGGCTCTGCCACCCCCGGGGGTGGATCCGCGAGGCGGCCCTCGCCGAGCCGGACGCCCCCGTGGAGCTGGTCGCCGTCCTGACCACCGACTGGGCCGCTCCCGTAAGGGACCGGGCCCGCGCCCTCCTGGAACGCACCCTCCACGCCCGCCCGGAGGCCACCCTCCGGGCGGTGACCCCGCTCGCGCTGCGGCTCGGACGGCGTGACCGCGGCGGATGGATCCTGGACCTGTTCGAGGAGAACCTGCGCCGGCAGGCCGAGGCCGCCCCGCCGTCCTGGTGGCACCTGCCCGGGCCGTCGGCCCCGCCGGCCGGCCCGGCGGAAGCCGTCCTCACCGGCCTGCTGGGGAGCCCCGACCGGCGGGCCCGGCAGTTCGCCGTCCGGCTCGCCCTCACCGGCCCCGGCCGGGCCGACGCCCTGGAATGCGCCCGGCGGGCCGCCGCCGAGCCCGACCCGGCGACGGCCGCACTGTGGACCGACGCCGCCATGGCCGCGCGCGGGTCCGGGGACGACGCGGTGATCGACCTCCTCACCGGTGCCCGTGTCCCCGCCGTGCGCGCCGCCGGGGTCACCGCCCTGCGCCGGGCCGGCCGCGCCGCCGAAGGCGTCGGGCACCTCGCGGACCGTTCCGGGTTCGTGCGGGCGTGCGCCCGCTGGCTGGTCGCCCAGGACGGCGGCGACGCCCACGAGCACTACCGCTGGCTGGTGTCCGACCCGGCAGGACCGTCCCCGTACGCGGTGGCCGGACTCGCCGAGTGCGGCCGCGGCGAGGACACGGACCTGCTGCGCGGGCTCGTGGCACACCCCGCCGGACCGGTCCGGGCCGCCGCTCTGGCCGGGCTGCGGCGCCGCGAGGCCGTCGTGGCGGACTCCGTCCTGCTGGCGCTGCTCGACGACCCGGCGCCGTCCGTGGCCCGCGAGGCGAGCCTGGCCCTGCTGCCGGCGATCCGGCGCCTGGACCCCGCGCACCTCGCCGAGCGGCTGGACGTACGGGGTCCGCTGCACGTCCGGCGCGCCGCCTTCCGGCTGCTGCGCGCCCGGGGCGGGATCCACGCGCTGCGGGCGTCCGTCGCACTGATCGACGACTGGCACCCGAGGACGCGCGAGACGGCACGGGCCGCGGTGCGCGCCTGCCCGTGGCATCCGGCCCGGTTCGCCGGGGAGGCGGACACCGCGGAACTGGCGGCCCTGCTCAAGCGGTCGGCGAAGCTCTTCCACGACCACGACCTCGGCCTGCGCCGCAAGCGGTTGGGCGTCAAGGGGTGAATTCCCCCGCCCGGGCCCATCGCAGCCGGCCCGCACGGCCTGCCTGCACCGCCCCCGCCCCTTCCTGCGCGTACCGTCGGGGACGTGCTGCGTACCGCTCTCGTCACGGGCTCACTGATCGTCACCACCCTGCTCCCGCAGGGCGCCGGGGCCGCGCCCGGGCCCCTGCCCGCGCGTCTCGCCGACACCGGCGGCGGCAGTCAGCTGATCACCGCCGTGGCGCCCGCGCCCGGCTCCACGACCGGCCGCCTGACCTGGTGGGACCGGCGGGCCGGGCGCTGGTACGAGGCCGGAAGCGCGCCCGCCCGGTTCGGGGCGGGCGGCCTCACGGAGGGCCCGACCCGTACGCAGGGCACCGGCACCACCCCGACGGGCCTGTACGCACTGCCGTACGCCTTCGGGATCCGGAGGGCGCCGGCCGGGACGGAGTACGGCTACCGGCGGGTGACCGCGGACTCCTGGTGGTGCCAGGACAACGCCTCGGCCGCCTACAACCGCTGGGTGGAGCCGCTGCCCGCGGACTGCGCGCCCGGCGAGGCCGAGCACCTGGTCACCTACGAGAAGCAGTACGCGCACGCGCTGCTGATCGCCTTCAACTACGACCGGCCGGTGCGCGGCCGGGGGGCCGGGATCTTCCTGCACGTCAACGGCAAGGGCGCCACGGCCGGTTGCGTCTCGGTGCCCGAGCGGGACATGCGGGCGATCCTGCGCTGGGCGGACCCGGACCGGCGCCCGCACATCGCGATCGGCACGCAGGACGGGCCGCTCGCGATCACCCGCTACTAGGGGAGGCGGAACCGGGCGCGGCGTCGGGCTCTTCCTCGTCGGAGGCCCGGTACTCGTACGCGTCCTCCCACCAGACCTTGTCGTCCAGCCACTGGTCGTCACCCTCGTCGTCCGCTTCCTCGTGGACGACCGCGTCGACCCCGCGCCACGTGCAGCGGTCGCCGACGCTCCGCAGCACCCGCACGCGCTGCTCCTCGTCCAGCGCTGCGAAGGCCGGGTGCACCGCGGAGCGCACCAGGTCCCCCAGCGGGTCGCCGGGCTCCGTGCGCGCCCGGACCACCCTGCGGGCCTTTTCGGCCAGCAGCAGCGCCGCCAGACCGAAGGCGGCCACTACGGTCCAGGCCCCTTCCCGCAGACCGTGCGGGCGACCGGTCACCAGAAGTGCGCCCGCCAGGAGCCAGAACAACATCACCAGGGCGATGCCCGCACAACTGCAGCAGGCCAGCAGCAGGTTCCCCTCACCGTCGGGCATCCGCGGGATGCCGGGCAGCAGGGCGTCCCGTTCGCGCCGGTAGCCTCTGAGGCGCTCCAGGTAGTCCTCCTCGCACCACTGGATCCAGCCGATCGAAACGGGCTCGGGATCGTGCCGGCGCACGGCCTCCAGCAAGGCGGCGGGCAGCGGATGGGCGGGCGTGCACGCGGGGTCGCGGCCCTGCTCCGTCAGGAACGCCGCCCCTTCCCCGTCGATCCGGAGGTATCCGTCGAGGACGAGTTCGGCGGCGGCCGCCTCGGTCGCCTCGTTGCGCAGCACGGCCGCGTGGTACGGCTCTGGCTCGACGGCGGCGACGAGCCGGAGCGTCCGGCTGCGGACCCGGGCACGGCGCCACCACAGCAGGCCGATCGGCGCGTAGACGACGGCGGTCACGGCGGACACCAGTAGGGCGAGGGTGAATTGGCGCACGTCCCGAGGCTATGCGGGCGGGATCCGGCCCGGCACCGGGATTTCCCGCGCACCGGACCACCCCGGACCTGCCCGCCCCCTCAGCCTTCCTTCTGCGCCAGCCGCAGGAGGTGGTCGGCGAGGGCCTGGCCGCCCGACGGGTCCCGGCTGATCAGCATCAGGGTGTCGTCGCCGGCGATCGTGCCGAGGATCTCGCGGAGCTCGGCCTGGTCGATGGCCGAGGCAAGGAACTGCGCGGCGCCCGGCGGGGTGCGCAGTACCACGAGGTTCGCGGAGGCCTCCGCCGAGATGAGCAGTTCACCGGAGAGGCGCCGCATGCGCTCCTCCTTCGCGGACTCGCCGAGCGGGGCCTGCGGGGTGCGGAAGCCGCCCTCGCTGGGTACCGCGTAGATCAGCTCGCCGCCGGTGTTGCGGATCTTCACCGCGCCCAGCTCGTCGAGGTCCCGGGAGAGCGTCGCCTGGGTGACGCTCAGCCCGTCGTCGGCGAGCAGCTTCGCCAGCTGGCTCTGCGAGCGGACCGGCTGCCGGTTGAGGATGTCCACGATCCGGCGATGACGCGCCGTGCGGGTCTGCGGGACGGCCTGCCCGCCGTGCTCGTTGTCCTGCGCCTGGCTCATCGTCGTCTCATTCTCCGGATCCGTCCCCGCCTGCTGCATCGAGAATGCCGGGCAGTGCCCGGACGAACGCGTCCGCCTCGGCCTCGGTGAGCACGTACGGGGGCATGAGCCGTACGACGTCCGGGGCGGGCGCGTTGACCAGGAAGCCGGCGTCCTGGGCCGCCTGCTGCACCTCGGGTGCGAGCGGCTGGGTCAGCACGATACCCAGGAGCAGTCCGGCGCCCCGGACGTGGGATACCAGTGGGTGTCCGGAGGACTCGATTCCGGAGCGCAGCCGCTCGCCCCGCGCCTTGACCCGGTCGAGGAGGTCCTCGGCGGCGATGGTGTCGATGACGGCGAGTCCGGCGGCGCAGGCGACCGGGTTCCCGCCGAAGGTGGTGCCGTGCTGCCCGGGCTTCAGGAGGTCGGCGGTGGGCCCGAAGGCGACCACGGCGCCGATCGGCAGGCCGCCGCCCAGCCCCTTCGCCAGGGTGACGATGTCGGGCTCGACGCCCTCGTGCGCCTGGTGCTCGAACCACTGTCCGCAGCGGCCGATGCCGGTCTGGACCTCGTCGAGGACCAGCAGCGTGCCGGTGGCCCGGGTGATCTCGCGGGCGGCCGTCAGGTACCCGGCAGGGGGTACGACGACGCCGTTCTCGCCCTGGATCGGCTCGATGACGACGAGCGCGGTCTCCTCGGTGACGGCGGCCCGCAGGGCCTCGACGTCGCCGTAGGGGACGTGGGTGACGTCGCCCGGCAGGGGCAGGAAGGGCTCCTGCTTCTTCGGCTGGCCGGTGAGCGCGAGGGCGCCCATGGTCCGGCCGTGGAAGCCCCCGTCGGTGGCGACCATGTGGGTCCGCCCGGTCAGCCGGCCGATCTTGAAGGCGGCCTCGACGGACTCGGCGCCGGAGTTGCAGAAGAAGACCTTGCCGGGACGGCCGAAGAGCTGGAGCAGCCGCTCGCCGAGCGCGATGACCGGCTCGGAGGCGAAGAGGTTGGAGACGTGGCCGAGCGTCGAGACCTGCTCGGTCACTGCCGTGACGATCGCCGGGTGGGCGTGGCCGAGGGCGTTGACGGCGATGCCGCCGACGAAGTCGGTGTACTGCTTGCCGTCGGCGTCCCACACCTGGGCGCCGCGGCCGCGTACGAGGGCGACGGCGGGCGTGCCGTAGTTGTCGGTCAGCGCGTCCCGCCACCGTGCGCCGTACTCCTGGTTGCCGGTGCCCTGCGTCATGCTGCTCCCCCTGGCTGCTGGTCGGGCACGACCATCGTGCCGATACCGGAGTCCGTGAAGATCTCCAGCAGGATCGAGTGCGGGATCCGCCCGTCGAGGACGCGGGCGGTGCCGACGCCGCCGCGCACGGCGTGCAGGCAGCCCTCCATCTTGGGGACCATGCCGCTGGACAGCTCGGGCAGCAGCTTCTCCAGCTCGCTGACGGTGAGCCGGCTGATGACCTCGTCGCTGTTCGGCCAGTCGGCGTAGAGGCCCTCGACGTCGGTGAGGACCATCAGCGTCTCGGCGCCGAGGGAGGCCGCGAGGGCCGCGGCCGCGGTGTCGGCGTTGACGTTGTAGACGTGGTGGTCGTCGGCGCTGCGGGCGATGGAGGAGATGACCGGGATCCGGCCGTCGGCCAGGAGCGCCTCGATGGCGCCGGTGTCGACGTCGGTGATCTCGCCGACCCGGCCGATGTCGATGAGCTCGCCGTCGATCTCCGGGCTGTGCTTGGTCGCGGTGATGGTGCGGGCGTCCTCGCCGGTCATGCCGACGGCGAGCGGCCCGTGCTGGTTGAGCAGCCCGACCAGTTCGCGCTGGACCTGGCCCGCCAGGACCATCCGTACGACGTCCATGGCCTCCGGGGTCGTCACGCGCAGGCCGGCCTTGAACTCGCTGACCAGGCCCTGCTTGTCGAGCTGGGCGTTGATCTGCGGGCCGCCGCCGTGCACGACGACCGGCTTGAGCCCGGCCTGGTGCAGGAAGACGACGTCCTGGGCGAAGGCGGCTTTGAGGTCCTCGTCGATCATGGCATTGCCGCCGAACTTGATGACGACGACCTTGCCGTTGTGGCGCCGGAGCCAGGGCAGGGCCTCGATGAGGATCTGCGCCTTGGGCAGGGCGGTGTGCTTGCGGGCGGTGCCGGGCCGGCCGGCCTTGTCGTCGCTCATGAGGAGTAGGCGCTGTTCTCGTGGACGTACTCGGCGGTCAGGTCGTTCGCCCAGATGACGGCGGATTCGCCGCCGTGGGACAGGTCCGCGGTGATGCGGACCTCGCGGTCCTTCATGGAGACCAGGTCGCGGTCCTCGCCGACCGAGCCGTTCCTGCAGACCCACACGCCGTTGATGGCGACGTTGAGCCGGTCCGGGTCGAAGGCGGCCCGGGTGGTGCCGATCGCGGACAGCACGCGGCCCCAGTTGGGGTCCTCGCCGTGGATGGCGCACTTGAGCAGGTTGTTGCGGGCGATGGATCGGCCGACCTCGACCGCGTCGTCCTCGCTGGCCGCGCCGATGACCTCGATGCGGATGTCCTTGCTGGCGCCCTCGGCGTCGCCGATCAGCTGGCGGGCCAGGTCGTCGCAGACCTTGCGGACCGCGTCGGCGAAGTCCGCGTACGCGGGGACCTCGCCGGACGCCCCGGAGGCGAGCAGCAGCACCGTGTCGTTGGTGGACATGCAGCCGTCGGAGTCGACCCGGTCGAAGGTGGTGCGGGTGGCGGAGCGCAGCGCCTTGTCGAGGACGGCCGAGTCCACGTCGGCGTCGGTGGTGAGGACGACGAGCATGGTGGCCAGGCCCGGGGCGAGCATGCCCGCGCCCTTGGCCATGCCGCCGACCGTCCAGCCGTCCTGGGACACGGTGGCCGTCTTGTGCACGGTGTCGGTGGTCTTGATGGCGATGGCGGCGGCCTCGCCGCCGTCCTCCGACAGGGCCGCGGCGGCGGTCTCGATGCCGGGGAGCAGCTTGTCCATGGGCAGCAGGACGCCGATCAGGCCGGTGGAGGCGACGGCGATCTCGCCGGCGTTGTGCTCGCCGCCGAGGCCGTTCTCGTTGAGCGTGGCCGCGACCTTCTCGGCGATGGCGTGGGTGTCCTGGAAGCCCTTGGGCCCGGTGCAGGCGTTCGCGCCGCCGGAGTTGAGGACGACGGCGCTGACGGTGCCGCCGCGCAGGACCTGCTCGGACCAGTGGACGGGCGCGGCCTTGACGCGGTTGGAGGTGAAGACGCCCGCGGCGGCGAGGCGCGGCCCGTTGTTGACCACGAGGGCCAGGTCCGGGTTGCCGTTGGCCTTGATTCCGGCGGCGATGCCCGCCGCCGTGAATCCCTGTGCAGCCGTAACCGTCACGGCGCGACTCCAATCGTCGAAAGCCCGAGCTGCTCGGGCAGCCCGAGGGCGATGTTCATGCTCTGCACCGCACCGCCGGCGGTGCCCTTGGTGAGGTTGTCGATGGCGCTGACGGCGATGATCCGCCCGGCGGACTCGTCGTGGGCGACCTGGATGTGGACGGCGTTGGAACCGTGGACGGACTTGGTGGACGGCATCCGGCCCTCGGGCAGCAGGTGGACGAAGGGCTCGTCGGCGTACGCCTTCTCGTAGGCGGCGCGCAGCGATTCCCCTGTGGTGCCGGGCCGGGCCTTGGCCGAACAGGTGGCGAGGATGCCGCGGGCCATGGGCACGAGGGTCGGCGTGAAGGAGACGGAGACGCGCTCGCCCGCGAGCGGGCTGAGGTTCTGCACCATCTCGGGCGTGTGCCGGTGGCCGCCGCCCACCCCGTACGGGGTCGCGTTGCCCATGACCTCGGCGCCGAGCAGGTGCGGCTTGAGTGCCTTGCCCGCGCCGGAGGTGCCGGTGGCGGCGACGATCACGGCCTCGGGTTCTGCGAGCTGCGCCTGGTAGGCAGGGTAGAGCGCGAGGGAGACGGCGGTGGGGAAGCAGCCGGGGACCGCGATCCGCTTGGCGCCCTCCAGTCCGGCGCGGCCGCCGGGCAGTTCGGGGAGGCCGTAGGGCCAGGTCCCGGCGTGCGGGGCGCCGTAGAACCGGTCCCAGTCCGCGGCGTCCTTGAGGCGGTGGTCGGCTCCCATGTCGACGACGAGGACGTCGTCGCCGAGCTGGGCGGCGACGGCCGCGGACTGGCCGTGCGGGAGGGCGAGGAAGACGACGTCGTGGCCGGCGAGGGCCTCCTGGGTGGTCGCCTCCAGGGTGCGTCCGGCGAGCGGCACGAGGTGCGGCTGCAGGGAGCCGAGGAGCTGTCCGGCGTTGGAGTTGCCGGTCAGCGCGCCGATCTCCACCTCGGGGTGCGAGAGCAGCAGGCGCAGGACTTCTCCGCCCGCGTACCCGCTCGCTCCGGCCACCGCTGCACGTACCACCATCGGACCCTCCTCATCGATGGCATGACTATACGTAGGTCCGCACGTTTATGCAATGTCGTCGATCTCGGCGGGAGGGTCACGCGCGGGACGGGGGCGCGGCACGCGCCCCCCGGAAGATGTCTAGCAGGAAAGGCCCCCGCCCGGCGGCGAATCCGCCGGTGGCGCCGGGAGCCGGTCTTCAGGCCCGGGCCGGGTCCGCCGCCGGGCGGTTCGCGAGGAACCGTTCACGCCGGGGCGGGGCACGCCGGGGCCATTCACAAGGAGCAGGTCACGCCGGGGCCTGCAGGCAGAGGTGCCACTGGCCGGGGCAGCCGGTGAGGGTCATCGTCGACAGCGGCCGGACGTCCACGTTCCAGTAGGTCAGCGGGGGCACCTGCAGGGCGTAGACCAGAGCGGCGCGGACCACCGAGGGCTCCGCCACCGCCACGATCGCGCCGCCGTCCTCGGCCGGCCGGGTGTCGAGCCACCCGCCGATCCGCGAGATGAAGGCGAGCAGCGACTCTCCTCCGTGCGGGGCGGCCAGCGGGTCGCTGAGCCACTGGTCGACCGCGTCGGGCTCCTGGGCGGCCACCTCGCCGAGGGTCAGCCCCCGCCAGCGGCCCATGTCGCACTCGCGCAGCGCCGGCTGGGCCAGGGGCGCGTACCCGAGGGCCTCACCGGTGGCCCGGCTGCGCGGGGTGGGCGAGCAGTAGCGCAACTCGGCCGCCGCCAGGGGGACCAGGCCCTGCGCGGCGGACTCCACCGACCGCCAGCCGGCTCCGTCCAGCGGGCGGTCGTCGTCGAAGCGCTCGGCGAGCAGCGAGGAACTACGGGCTGCGGCAACGAGCGAGACCCGAACATGCATCTGGTGATGGTGGGCCGCGCGGTAGCGGTGGGTCAAGCGTCCAAGGCCAGGCCGCCGCCCGGCTCCTCGCCCAGGCCCGCCCTCAGCCGCTGGACGGCCTCCACCAGTTCAGCGGGGCCGGAGACCCCGGCGAAGCTCAGCCGGACGTACGGAGCGGGCGGTTCGGCGCAGAAGTAGGGGCGGCCGGGGGCCACCGCGACACCGGCGCGCAGGGCCGCGGCCGCGAAGGACGCGTCGTCGCCCCCACCGGTCATCCTGGCCCACAGCTGGTAGCCCCCGAGGGGCGGATGGGGCACGGTCAGGCCGGGCAGCTCCCGCCGCAGCGCGCCGGCGAGCACGTCGCGGCGGTGGCGCAGTTCGGCGGCCACCGTGCGCAGGTGGCGCGGCCAGGCGGGCGCGCCGACCAGTTCCAGGGCCGCCTCCTGGAGCGGCCGGGGCACGAAGAAGCTGTCCACGACCTGGACGGCGCGCAGTCGCTCCACCACGGGGCCGCGGCCGGCCAGTGCGCCGACCCGCAGGCTGGGCGAGGTGGCCTTGGTCAGGGACCTGACGTGCACGACGACACCGTCGTGGTCCTCGGCGGCCAGGGTCGCGGGCAGCGGCCCGGAGTCGTCGTGGCCCAGCGCGCGGGCGTAGTCGTCCTCGACCACGAAGGCCCCGGCGGCCCGGGCGATCCGCAGCACCTCCGGGCGCCGCCCGGGGGCCAGGACGGCGCCGGTTGGGTTCTGGAAGAGCGGCTGGCAGACGAACACCCGCGCCCCGGTCGCCTCGAAGGCGGCGGCCAGCAGGTCCGGCCGGACCCCGTCGGCGTCCACCGGCACGGGCACCGGCCGGCACCCGGAGGCGCGGGCGATGGCCAGCAGCCCGGGGTAGGTCGGGGACTCCACGAGGACCGGCGCCCCGGGCGGGGCCAGCGCCCGCAGGGCGGTGGTCAGTGCGCTCTGCCCGCCCGCGGTCACCAGTACGTCGGCGGCCGCGACCACGCCGCCGATCTCGCGGGCGAACCAGTCGCGCAGCTCCGGCAGCCCCTCCACGGGCGGCCGGTCCCAGGCCCCGGGGCGGCGCCCGGCCCGGGCGAGCGCGGCGGCCATGGCCCGCTCGGGCTGGATGGAGGCGTGCAGGTACCCGCTGTTGAGGGCGATCACCGAAGGCGGCGGCGCGGCCAGGCAGGCCAGCACCCCGGAGGCGTCCACCGATCGCGGAACGATGTCGCCGGCCCCCTCGGCGCTGAGGGCGACCTCCTGCCAGGAGGTGTCCCCGGCCGCCGGCAGCGGCGTGCGGGGCGCTGCGCGGAAGACGCCGGCTCCCGGCCTGGTGACGACGAGACCCTCCGCGGCGAGCTGGGCGAGGGCCCGGGAGACGGTGACGGGGCTGACCCGGTAGCGCTCGACCAGGGCCCTGCTCGACGGCAGCTTCCCGCCTATTGAGTAGCGGTTCAGTTCGGACCTCAGTGAATCTGCCAGCTCCGCGACACTGCTACGCTCATACATGACAGCACAGAATAGCGCTACTCTCCCGAACGCGATAGCGGTGAAGAACCCGCTGCTGCGGGGTACGGCTCTCGCCTCGCTCGGCGTCGTCGCCTTCTCGCTGACCTTCCCCGCCACCGCCTGGGGCCTGGAGAGCTTCGGTCCGTGGTCGCTCGTGGCCCTGCGCAGCGTCCTCGCGGCCGCGGTCGCGGGCGTCTTCCTGCTGGCCCGCCGGGTCGCGCCGCCGGCCCGCGAGCACTGGGCGGGGCTCGCCGTCGTCGCCGGCGGTGTGGTCGTCGGCTTCCCGCTGCTGACGACCCTGGCGCTGCAGACGTCCACCACCTCGCACGCCGCCGTCGTCGTCGGCCTGCTTCCGCTGACCACGGCCGCACTGTCCGCGCTGCGCACCGGCACCCGGCCCCCGCGGGCCTTCTGGGCCGCCGCCGTGGCCGGGGCCGCGGTGGTGCTCGGCTTCACCCTGGCGCAGAGCGGCGGCTCCCTCTCCGCCGGCGACGCCTGCCTGTTCGCCGCGCTGCTGGTGTGCGCGGCCGGGTACACCGAGGGCGGGCGGCTCGCCCGCGTCCTGCCGGGCTGGCAGGTGATCGGCTGGGCCCTGGTGCTCTGCCTGCCGCTCAGCGCGGCCGGCTCGGTGCTCGGGCTCGCGTACGAACCGGTCCACCTCACCGGTCACGGCCTGGCCGGACTGGTCTGGGCGGCGGCCGGCTCGACCTTCCTCGGCCTGTACGTCTGGTACCGGGGCATGGCCGAGATCGGAGCGCCCCGGGCCAGCCAGCTCCAGCTCGCGCAGCCGCTGCTGACCCTGGTCTGGTCCGTGGCGCTCCTCGGGGAGCACCTCGCCCCCGCGGCACCGGCCGCGGCCTGCGCGGTTCTCGTCTGCATCGTGGTGACCCAACGGGTCAAACAGCCTCGGAACGACCTAAACTGCTAGCACCGGATCGGAGCGCCACCGAGGAGGTCAGACATGCGAGCTACCGAGGGCGACCAGCTGGTGCAGCACGGCAGGATCGTCGGACAACCCGACAAAGTAGGCGAGATCACCCAGGTGCTCGGCGAGAACGGGACGCCCCCGTACCGGGTCCGCTTCCAGGACGGACACGAAGCGCTGATGGCTCCCGGACCCGACTGTGTGGTCCGCCACCCCGCAGAGCCCGGGCACTGAGGGCACTGACGGGCACTGACGGGCATTGAGTCACCGCGGCGGCACGGCCGAGCCGTAATGGTCGGCGACCACACGTGCCATCGCCCCGTTGGGGTCCGCGGCCACCTGCTTCGCCGAGAAGTAGACGTGGCCGCGGACCTCCGGGTATCCGCGGGCGAAGCGCACGTGCTTGGACAGCTCCGCCGGATCCCGCCAGGCGGCGGTGGGGCTGTCCGCGTCGCAGCGGTACAGCCCCTCCCCCACGTACAGGTCCACGCCGGTACCCGCGACGGTCCGGGCCCACCAGGGGACGAGCGTCGCGTAGTCGGCCGTCGGATGTCCGATGTGCCAGTAGGCCTGCGGCACCACGTAGTCGATCCAGCCCTCGCGCACCCACGTGCGGGTGTCCGCGTACAGGTCGTCGTAGGCCGAGAGGCCCCGGGTCTTCGAGCCGGCCGGGTCCCGGTCGGAGTTGCGCCAGATCCCGAAGGGGCTGATGCCGAACCTGACCGCGGGCCGCAGGGCGCGCAGCCGCTGCGACATCTCACGCACCAGGGTGTCGGTGTTGCCGCGGCGCCAGGCCGCCCGCGACGAGAAACCGCCGCCGTACTCCTCGTAGGCGTCGTCGTCGTCGAAGTACTCGCCCTCGACCGGATAGGGGTAGAAGTAGTCGTCCCAGTGGACCGCGTCCAGCGGGTAGCGGGTCACCGCGTCGAGCATGGCCTCCTGCACGAACCGGCGCACCTCGGGCACCCCGGGGTTGTAGTAGAGCTTCCCGCCGTACTCGACCGTCCAGCCGTCCTGCCGCGCCGGGTGCTCGGGCACCAGCCGGTCGAAGTCCGTGTGGTTGGCCACCCGGTACGGGTTGAACCACGCGTGCAGCTCCAGACCGCGGGCGTGCGCCTCGGCGACGGCCGTACCGAGGGGGTCCCAGCCCGGATCGACCCCCTGCTGCCCGGTCAGCCACTGCGACCAGGGCTCGAACGGGGACGGCCACAGCGCGTCGGCGGCCGGCCGGACCTGGAGGACCACGGCGTTGAGCCGGCGGCGGACGGCCGTGTCGAGCAGGGCGATCAGCTCCCTGCGCTGGGTCGAGGCGGACAGCCCGCTGCGCGAGGGCCAGTCCACGTTCGAGACGGTCGCGATCCACATCCCCCGGAACTCGGGGGTGCCGGCGCCCCCCGCGGGGAGCGGGCCGGACCAGCGCGGCCCGGCGAACGCCGGTCCCCCCGTCGCGGCGGCGATCACCCCCGCCGCTCCTGCCAGCAGTGCCCGTCGGCCGATGTGCGCCATGTGACGCCTCCGTTTCGCTGAGTGACGATGCGCGGTGCCCGCCCAGCATGCCCGCCCCGGCCCGCCGTGCCGTGCAAGGTCGGGAGTAACGTCGGGGGGCGTGGCGGGCGCCGGAATCGTACGGGGGACCCGCCGACGGATGAGCTGCGAAAGGCACGAAGTGACTGACCTCCCTTCCGACATCACACGCGTCGGCGTAGTGGGCTGTGGCCAGATGGGCGCGGGTATCGCCGAGGTGTGTGCCCGAAGCGGCCTTGAGGTCAAGGTCGCCGAGACCACCGGCGAAGCCCTGGAGATCGGCCGTACCCGGCTTCAGAACTCCCTGACCAAGGCCGCCGAGCGCGGCAAGATCACCGAAGAGGAGCGGGACGCCACCCTGGTCCGCCTCACCTTCACCACCGACCTCGGCGAGTTCGCCGACCGCGACCTCGTCATCGAGGCGGTCGTCGAGAACGAGCAGGTCAAGACGGAGATCTTCCAGGTCCTCGACCAGGTGATCACCCGTCCGGACGCGATCCTCGCCTCCAACACCTCCTCGATCCCGCTGGTCAAGCTGGCCGTCGCGACCTCGCGGCCCGACCAGGTCATCGGCATCCACTTCTTCAACCCGGCCCCGGTGCAGAAGCTCGTCGAGCTGATCCCGGCGCTGACCACGGGCGAGGAGACGATCAAGCGGGCGGAGGCCCTGGTGCGGGACGTGCTCGGCAAGCACGCGGTCCGCGCCCAGGACCGCTCCGGCTTCGTCGTCAACGCCCTCCTCGTCCCGTACCTGCTGTCCGCGATCCGGATGTTCGAATCGGGCATCGCGAGCCGCGAGGACATCGACAACGGCATGGAGCTGGGCTGCGCCCACCCGATGGGCCCGCTGAAGCTGTCCGACCTCATCGGTCTGGACACCATCGCCTCGATCGCCGACTCGATGTACGCCGAGTACAAGGAGCCGCTGTACGCCGCTCCCCCGCTGCTCCAGCGGATGGTCGACGCCGGCCGCCTGGGCCGCAAGACGGGCGCGGGCTTCTACCCGTACGGCTGACCGCCCGGGTGAGCCGCACCTACCTGCCGAGCCGCAGGTGGTGCAGCAGGAGCAGCCCGGCCGCCATGTTGGCGGCCGGGATCTCCCCGTCAGCGATCATGTCCGGCACGAGCTTGAGCGGGACCCACTCCCGGCGCGAGGACTCGAAGTCGTCCTCGGGGTGGCCGGTGTAGGTGGCCCCGTCCGCCCAGTACAGGTGGTGGCGGGCGTCGGTCAGACCGTTGGAGGGCTCGACGGTCATCAGGTGGTGGAGGGGGCCGGGCCGCCAGCCCGACTCCTCCTCCATCTCGCGGGCAGCCGCGGCGGCGACGTCCTCGCCGTCCTCGACCACCCCCGCGGGCAGTTCCCAGCCCCAGCTGTCGGTGATGAAGCGGTGCCGCCAGAGCAGCAGCACCTCGTTGGCCTCGTTGACGGCCGTGGCCACGGCCACCGGGCGCAGCCGGATCACGAAGTGGTCCAGGTGCCGGCCGTCGGGAAGTTCCACATCGGCGAGATTCACATCGAACCAGCGGTTCTTGTACACAGTCTGCTCACTCAGGTTCGTCCACTGCACGGCTGTGCCACCTTCCGTTCGAGTAGGTGGCAAACATCGCAGCAGCTGCCCTGTCACAGGGGAACGCGCAATGCCCCGTCGATGAGCCGTACGGTCTCCCGTGCGTCCGAACAACCGCTGGTCAGCAGCTGTTCACGGACCGCCCACAGGCGGTCGCGCAGCCTCAGCGACTCCATCCCCCGGGCCCGCTCGGCCATCTCGGCCGCACCCGCCGCGGCCCTGTCGGCCTCCCCCTGCCGGAGCTGGATCTCGCAGAGCATCGCCAGCCGGTGCACCCGGCCGCGGTCGTGCGCGGGGGTCCCCACGGCGGCGGCCGCCTGGACCCGCGCCGCTTCCAGATCCCCCAGACTGAGCAGTGCCTCGGCGACCTGCACGTTGACGAGGCCGGGCTGGACGTAGCCGGTCTCGTCCGGTTCGCTGCCCGGCCGGATCCGCGCGGCGGCCGCCTCGGCGCCCCGGATGCACGCCAGCGCGGCCTGCGCGTCGCCGAGTTGGGCGTACGCCTTGGCCTGCATGGCGTGCAGGTCGGCGGCGAGCGCCGGGGTGGTGTGCCGTCCCGCGGCCCGCAGGGCGGCCTCGGCGAAGGCGACGGCCTGGCGGTACTCCCTCAGGTGCAGGGACTGGTTGACGATCAGGGCGATCACGTACGCCCCGAGCCCCCGGTCGCCGCTCGCCTTGGCCAGCCGCAGCGCCTGGTGGAAGTAGCGCTGGGCCAGCCCGTGCGCGTCCGAGTCGTACGCGCAGATCCCCGCCACCGCGACCAGCGAGCCGGTGGCCCGGTGCAGTCGGCGGCCGAGGTCGTCGGGGTAACTCCCGCGCAGCAGCGGCGCGGTCTCGGTGCCGAGGAAGCGGACGATCCGGTCGCGGGTGGCCATGCCGCCGGCCCGGCGGTACATCAGCTCGTAGTGGACGCGGGCGGCCTTCAGCATCTCGACGTGCTCGGGACCGATCCGCAGGGGCCCGTCGCGGGAGACGTCGACGTCCTCGGGCGGGTTCTCCCATTCCCAGACCGGGATGACGGCCGGGGTGCCGGTGACCGCCTCGGCGGTGAGCAGTTGGGGCCGGGCCTGGCCGTCGGAGCGCCACAGGGCGGCGGCCCGGTCCACGAACCCGCTGAGTGGGGAGGCGTGCAGGGAGACCGGCTGGTCCGGCACCCCGAGGCCGATGTCGTCCAGCCCGACGGGCCGCCGCAGCCGGCCGCCGAGCACCTCGCAGATCAGGTCGGGGACCTGACCGCGCGGCCGCTGCCCCTTCAACCACCTCGTCACGGCGGTGTGTTCGTAGCGCAGGGCCAGCCCGCGGGTGCGCCCCGCCTGGTTCACGTGGGCGGCGAGCCCGGCGTGGGACATGCCCGCCTCGGCGAGGAGGGCGTCGAGCAGGACATTGGGCTGCATGGGGCCGCTCCCGGAGCTCGTCGGTATCAGGCTAGTGGGTGCGCGGTTCACACGGGGTGTGAAGTGAGTACGCGCATAAATGCGTTCCGCACTCTGCCGCACGGACCCCTGGAGGCGCTTCACTGAAGACCCTCGCCAAGAGGAGCTCGGGTCGTCGGCTCCCCCTCGTACAGTGCGACGACCCGTCACCGCGCCGCCCGTCCTGCTGTCTGCCCGACACTCCATGGCAGGCGGGCGGCGCCTTCCGGTTCCGCCGGCGCCCGGTTGGTCGCCGGGCCCGGCGGTCGACCGGACCGGACGCGCGCCGGGCCCATCCACCGGGCCCGGCGTGCGTGGTCAGTGCCGGTCGTTGCGGAGCACCCAGCAGGGCGACGTCGTCGGCGAGTCTCCCGCCGGTGGGCCGCAGCGGGACGCCGCCCGGCCGGGTCGATTGTGGCGACCCGTCGGCAGCCACCGACATGGGCCGCGGAGCTTCTCACCCGAACGAGTGAGGGGCCTGTCCGATGGCGGACAGGCCCCTCACCAGGCCTCGAACGGGTCCGAGGACCGTGCGGCTACGCGCCCCGGAGCACCGCCCCGGTCCGCTCGCCGGCGAGCGCCACCGCCGCGTCGCGCGCGGCCGTGGACTCCTCGGCGGTCAGCGTCCGGTCGCTCGCGCGGAAGCGTAGCGCGTACGCCAGGGACTTCTTGCCCTCGCCGACCTGCTCACCGGTGAACACGTCGAACAGGCGCAGCGACTCCAGGAGTTCGCCCGCGCCCTTGCGCAGCGCGGCCTCCACCGAGGACGCCGGGACGGACGCGTCCACGATCAGCGCGACGTCCTGGGTCGCCACCGGGAAGGAGGAGATCCGGGGCGCCTGGACGGCCTCTCCGCCGGCCGCCGCGAGGCGGTCCAGGTCGAGCTCCATCGCGCTGGTGCGGGCCGGCAGGCCCATGGCCTTGACCACGCGCGGGTGCAGCTCGCCGGCGTGGCCGATGACCTGCTCCACACCGTCGACGGTGACGACCAGCTCGGCGCAGCGGCCCGGGTGCCACGGGCCGTACTGGCCCTGGCGGACGACGAGCTCGGTGCCGGCCTCGACGGCCAGCGCGCGGGCCGCCTGTACGGCGTCCGCCCAGTCGGCCGGGCGGCCCTTGCCCCACCAGCCGGCCTGCTCGCGGGCACCGGCCAGCACCACCGCGGCGTACCGCGGCTGCGCGGGCAGCGCCGCGTCCAGGGTGGCGATCTCCTCGTCGGTGGGACGCCGGTCGACGGGCAGCCGTACGGCGACACCCGGCTGCGCGGCGGCCCGGAAGACCGAACCGGTCTCGAAGAGCGCGAGGTCGTGGCTGCCCCGGCTGTCGTTGCGGCGCAGCGCGCCGAGCAGACCCGGCAGCAGCGTGGTGCGCAGCGCCGGCTCCTCGTCGGAGAGCGGGTTGACCAGCTTGACGACCTGACGGGCGGCGTCGTGCGCCGGCAGCTGGAGCTGGTCGAAGACGCCCTCCCCGAGGAAGGGGTAGCTGAGCGCCTCGACGTAGCCGGCGCCGGCGAGCGCGCGGCCGACCCGGCGGTGCAGCTGCTGGCGGGCGGTCAGACCGCGGCCGGAGGGGACCTGCGGCAGGGTCGACGGGAGGTTCCCGTAACCCTCCAGCCGGATGACCTCTTCGGCGAGGTCGTTGGGCGCGGCGAGGTCGGGCCGCCACGAGGGCAGCGTGACGACGAGCTCGTCCTGGCCGTAGACGTCGCAGCCGATCTCCTGGAGGCGGCGCACGACGGTCTCACGGCCGTAGTCCATGCCCGCGACCCGGTCCGGGTGGTCGGCGGCCATCGCGATGGTGCGCGGCGCGCCCGGGGCGATGACCTCGGTGACCCCGGCCTCGGCCGTGCCGCCCGCGAGGAGCACGAGCAGGTCGACGGTGCGCTGCGCGGCCGCGGCGGCGGCCAGCGGGTCGACGCCCCGCTCGAAGCGCTTGGAGGCCTCGGAGGAGAGCTTCATGCGGCGGGCGGTGCGCGAGATCGACACGGAGTCGAAGTGCGCGGCCTCGATGACCACGTCGGTGGTGCCGGTGACCGCGCCGGTCTCCGGGTCGGTGACGGAGTCGGCGATCTCGGTGTTGGCGCCGCCCATGACACCGGCGAGACCGATCGGCCCGCTGTTGTCGGTGATCACCAGGTCCTCGGCGTCGAGCGTGCGCTTGACGCCGTCGAGGGTGGTGAACTTCTCGCCCTGCTCGGCGCGGCGGACGCCGATGGTGCCGTCGATCCGCGAGCGGTCGTAGGCGTGCAGCGGCTGGCCCAGTTCGAGCATCACGTAGTTGGTGATGTCGACGGCGAGCGAGATCGGGCGCATGCCGGCCTTCTGCAGGCGGCGCTGGAGCCAGATCGGGGAGCGGGCCTCGGGGTCGAGACCGGTGACGGTGCGGGCGGTGAAGCGGTCGCAGCCGGCCGGGTCGTCGATCTTGACCGGGTAGCCGTACGAGTTCGGTCCGGGCACGTCGAGCAGTGCCGGGTCGCGCAGCGGCAGGCCGTAGGCGGTGGCCACCTCGCGGGCGATGCCGCGCAGGGACATGCAGTAGCCGCGGTCCGGGGTGACGTCGATGTGCAGCACCTCGTCGACGAGCTGGAGGAGCTCGATCGCGTCGGTACCGGTCTCGTGCTCCGGCGGCAGCACGATGATGCCGTGCGTGCCGTCGTCGCCCATGCCGAGCTCCTCGCCGGAGCAGATCATGCCGTGCGAGGTCTTGCCGTACGTCTTGCGCGCGGCGATCGCGAAGTCGCCGGGCAGGACGGCGCCGGGCAGGACCACGACGACCTTGTCGCCGACGGAGAAGTTCCGGGCGCCGCAGACGATCTCCTGCGGCTCACCGGTGCCGTTGGCGGTGCCGACGTCGACGGTGCAGAACCGGATCGGCTTGCGGAAGCCCTCGAGCTCCTCGATGGTCAGCACCTGTCCGACGACGAGGGGGCCCTTGAGCCCGGCGCCGAGCTGCTCGACCGTCTCGACCTCCAGGCCGGCGTCGACGAGCTTGGCCGCGACGTCGCGACCGGATTCACCGGCGGGGAGGTCGACGTACTCCCGCAGCCACGAAAGCGGGACCCGCATCAGATCTCCATCCCGAAGGGCCGGGTGAAACGAACGTCACCCTCGACCATGTCTCGCATGTCTTCAACGTTGTGACGGAACATCAGCATCCGCTCGATGCCGAAGCCGAAGGCGAACCCGCTGTACTTCTCCGGGTCCACACCGCAGGCGGTCAGCACCTTGGGGTTGACCATGCCGCAGCCGCCGAGCTCGATCCAGCCCTCGCTGGAGCAGGTGCGGCACGGACGGTCGGGGTTGCCCACCGACTCGCCGCGGCACACGTAGCACTGCATGTCCATCTCGGCGGACGGCTCGGTGAAGGGGAAGAAGTGCGGGCGCAGCCGGGTGGTGGTCTCCTCGCCGAACAGCTCCTTGACCATGTGGTCGATGGTGCCGCGCAGGTCCGCCATGGTCAGGCCCTCGTCCACGGCGAGCAGCTCGACCTGGTGGAAGACCGGGGTGTGCGTCGCGTCGAGCTCGTCGGTGCGGTACACGCGGCCCGGGCACACGATGTAGACGGGGGGCTTGCGCTCCAGCAGCGAGCGCGCCTGCACCGGGGAGGTGTGGGTGCGCAGCACGACGCCGGACTCATCGCCCTCGGTGCCCTCGGGCCCCTTGACGAAGAAGGTGTCCTGCATCTGGCGCGCCGGGTGGTCGGGCGTGAAGTTGAGGGCGTCGAAGTTGAACCACTCCGCCTCGACCTCGGGACCCTCCGCGACCTCGTAGCCCATGCCGACGAAGATGTCCGCGACGCGGTCCATCAGCGTGGTCAGGGGGTGGCGGGCGCCGGCGGGCGTGCGGTCGTACGGCAGCGTGACGTCCACCGCCTCCTCGACCAGCACCCGCTCGTCGCGCTCGGCCTCGAGCTCGACGGTGCGGGCCCCGAAGGCCTTGTTCACGGCGCCGCGGGCCTGGCCCACGCGCTTGCCCGCATCGGCCTTGGCCTGCGGGGGCAGGGCGCCGATCTCGCGGTTGGCGAGCGCCAGGGGCGAGCGGTCGCCCATGTGCGCGGTCTTCGCCTCGCGCAGCGCGTCGAGGTCGCCGGCGGACGCGAAGGCGGCGAGCGCCTCGTCCCGCATGCGCTCGATCTCTTCCGGTTTCAGTGCCTCGACCTCGACAGGGTCGTACGACTTGTTCGGTGCCGACATCTCTTCCCGTACTTCCGATGGCTGGCTGGTGGGTCCCCGTACGACACGATCGGCACAAGGACACAAGGGTGCCAAAGGACGAGTCTAAAGGTCGCTGGGGGTGAAGGAGCCCGTGGGCCGCCCGGCGAGACCCTCCGCAGGACTACTGCGTGAGATAGGCCGGGGCGCTCACGGGCAGGATAAATCGGAACTCGGCGCCGCCGCCGGGGCCGCGGCCGACCGTGATGGTGCCGCCGTGCGCCTCCACGATGCCCTTGACGATGTAGAGGCCCAGGCCGGTGCCGCCGCGCTTGCTCCCCCGCCAGAAGCGGGTGAAGACGCGGGCCATCGACTCCTCGGGGATTCCGGGGCCTTCGTCGGACACGGTGACGGCGGTTCCCTTCTCATGCGGCGATACCCCGATGGTGACCGTTCCTTCGCCGTGGCGCACCGCATTTTCGAGGAGGTTGCCCAGGATCTGGTCGATCTTGTCCGGGTCGGCCCACAGGTCGGGCAGGGGGCGGCTGACGCTGACGAGGAAGCGTTCGGGGTCCTGGCCGTTCGCGGTGAGCGCCTGTACGTGCCGGCCCACCGCGGTGGCGATGTCGACCGGCTGGCGGCGCACCTCCAGCCGGCCGGAGTCGATGCGCGAGATGTCCAGGAGCTCCGCGATGAGGCGGGTGACGCGGTTGGCGTCGGCGTCGACGGTCTCCAGCATCAGCCGCTTCTGGTCGTCCGTGAACCGTTCCCACTTGGCGAGCAGGGTCGCCGTGAACCCCTTCACGGAGGTCAGCGGGGAGCGCAGCTCGTGGGCGACGGTGGCGATCAGCTCGGCGTGGCTGCGTTCGGTGCGGCGGCGGGCCTCGGTACCGCGCAGGGTGACCACGAGCCGGCGCAGCGGGCCGGTGGGGTGGGTACGGACGTAGCTCGCGGAGACGAGCACCTCGCGGCCGCCGGGGAGCAGCAGGTTGCGCTCGGGCTGCCCGCGGCGGGTGGCGAGGCCCCCGTACGGGTCCGTCAGCGCCCACCAGCGGCGGCCCTCGAGGTCCTCCAGCGGAAGGGCCCGGTCGATGGGGGCGCCGAGCGCCCGCTCCGGCGCGAGCCGGGTGATCCGGGCGGCGGCCGCGTTGAAGCAGACCACCCGGCCCCTGTCGTCGGCGACGACGAGCCCGTCGGGCAGGCTGTCGGGGTCCACCGCGAAGCCGGGGCCGCCGCCCGGGGTCTCGGCGCCCGGCCGGTCGGTCCGGACCACCGGCCGTCCCGCGCCGCGCGCGCGGCCCGAGTCCACCGCCTGCGGCGGTACCCCGCACAGCCCGTCGACGGCCGCGGCCGGGGCTTCGGGGGCGTCCCGGAACCGCTCCTCGGCCGCGTCAGCGGCTCCGGGTGAGCTGTTCGTACCGACGGTCATGTCCCCGTACCCCACATCTCCGAGTAGCGCAGTGGGCCCCTCCGGGCCGCCACATTACTAGCTGGGGGTCACGGAGCGGCACCCTCCGGGCGCCCGCTGTGCACGCGCGGATGCGTAGAGACACACGGCGGCGGCCGTGGCCAGGTTCAGACTCTCCGCCTTCCCGTGGATCGGGACCCGCACGACGGCGTCCGCGAGGGCCCGGGTCTCCTCCGGCAGGCCCCAGGCCTCGTTGCCGAAGACCCAGGCGGAGGGGCCGCCCATGGTGCCCGCGTCCAGTTCGGCGTCGAGGTCGTCCTCGCCGGCTCCGTCGGCCGCCAGGATCCGTACGCCGGCCGCGCGCAGCCCCTCGACGGCCTGCTCCACCGGGACGCCGACGGCGACCGGGAGGTGGAAGAGGGAGCCCACGGAGGCCCGTACGGACTTCGGGTTGTAGAGGTCCACGGAGGCGTCGGTCAGCACCACCGCGTCGGCGCCGGCGGCGTCCGCGCAGCGCAGCACCGTACCCGCGTTGCCGGGGTCGCGGACGTGCGCGAGGACCGCGACGAGCTTGGGCCCGGCTGCCAGGATCTCCTCGAAGGGCGAGTCGAGGAAGTGACAGACGCCGACGAGGCCCTGCGGGGTCACGGTCTGGGAGACCTCGGCGAGCACCTCGTCGGAGGCGTAGTGCACGCGGGCGCCCGCGTCCAGGGCCGCGCCGATGATCTCGGGGTAACGCCCGGCCGCCTCGACCGTGGCGAACAGCTCGATCAGGGTCGAGGAGCCCGTGGGGCCGCGGTGCTCGACGGCCTCGCGGACCGCCTGGGGTCCCTCGGCGATGAACCGGCGCTCCTTGGTGCGGAAGTTGCGCCGCGCCAGTCGCCTGGCGGCGGCCACCCGCGGGGATCGGGGGGAGATCAGCTCGGCGGGGTGACCCAGGTCAGCCATGGTCTCTGCGGTTCTCTCTCGGGGTGCGGGCGCCCAGGGCGCGGTGGTGCGGAGCGCGGGCGGTGCGGAGCGCGCGGAACGCGGGCGGCGCGCCCCTGCGGGGCGGGAAAGCACTCGGACCCGCAGGCGGTTCGCCTGCGGGTCCGAGGGTGCCGGCCGATCGAGCGGCCGGCCAGGCCTTACGCGGCGGCCTTGGGGGCGTTGACGTCGGCCGGGAGCGCCTTCTGCGCGACCTCGACGAGCGCGGCGAACGCGTTGGCGTCGTTGACGGCCAGCTCCGCGAGGATCTTGCGGTCCACCTCGATGTTGGCGGCCTTCAGACCCTGGATGAGGCGGTTGTACGTCATGCCGTTCTGGCGGGCAGCGGCGTTGATGCGCTGGATCCACAGCTGACGGAAGTCGCCCTTGCGCTTCTTGCGGTCGTTGAAGTTGTAGACCAGCGAGTGGGTGACCTGCTCCTTGGCCTTGCGGTACAGGCGCGAACGCTGACCGCGGTAGCCGGAGGCCGCCTCGAGGATCGCCCGGCGCTTCTTGTGGGCGTTTACTGCCCGCTTGACGCGTGCCACTTTTTAACTCCTTGTAGCGGGGCCGTGGGTGTCTTCACACGACCCGGAAATTCGATGGGGTCCCGGTCTCGACATGCATCCGCTCCCGGCAGGGGGAGCGGTGGATGTCAGATGCCGAGAAGCTTCTTGATCTTCGCGGCGTCGCCGGGAGCCATCTCCGCGTTGCCGGTGAGGCGGCGGGTGACACGGGACGACTTGTGCTCGAGCAGGTGGCGCTTGCCGGCGCGCTCGCGGAGCACCTTGCCGGAGCCGGTGACCTTGAAGCGCTTCTTGGTACCGCTGTGCGTCTTGTTCTTCGGCATGGCGCCGTTATCTCCTCGTCGGTGGCGCTCCCTCGCCGGTCCGGACCGGACCGGCTGGTGGGAGCGTCATGGTGTGTAGGTGATTCGAGACAGGTGCCTCGGAATCAGGCCTCGGCGTTCGCCTCACCGGCGTCGGCCTCGGTGACCTCGGCATCCGTGGTGTCCGTCGCCTCGACCGGGGCGGCCTCCTCGGAAGGAGTCGCCTCGTCGGCAGCGGCGGCACCCTGGCGCTCGGCCTTGCGGGCGGCCTGCGCCTCGCGGGCTTCGGCCATCGCCTCGGTCTTCTTCTTGTGCGGACCGAGGACCATGATCATGTTTCGGCCGTCCTGCTTCGGGTTCGACTCGATGAAGCCGAGCTCCTCGACGTCCGAAGCGAGACGCTGCAGCAGTCGGTAGCCGAGTTCCGGCCGGGACTGCTCGCGACCACGGAACATGATCGTGATCTTGACCTTGTCGCCCTGCTTGAGGAACCGAACGACGTGACCCTTCTTGGTGTCATAGTCGTGCGGGTCGATCTTCGGCCGGAGCTTCATTTCCTTGATGACCGTGTGCGCCTGGTTCTTGCGCGCCTCACGGGCCTTCATGGCCGACTCGTACTTGAACTTGCCGTAGTCCATGAGCTTGCAGACCGGCGGGCGTGCGGACGCCGCGACCTCGACCAGGTCGAGGTCGTACTCCTGCGCGAGCTCAAGCGCCTTGGCAAGCGGCACGATGCCGACCTGCTCGCCGCTGGGACCGACGAGTCGTACCTCGGGAACGCGAATCCGGTCGTTGATGCGGGGCTCGGTGCTGATGGATCCTCCTCGGTAGCACCACACGACTGCCTGGCAGACAGCCGCTGACGTGTATTTCCGTCAGACCGACCACGGCGGGAGAATGAAAAAAGCCCCGCCGGGCACAGGCAGGGGCTCCAATACAACCGGAGCACCGCCGCATGCGAGACGCGGGGCGCATACTCGGGCGGCTTTCCATCGTCCGTACGGAACGATGGATGCCGCCTGACCGGTGACCCGCCGCCCCGGAAGGCGGTCAGGTGGGAGAACGGAGCCTCCACTTGTGGGCCGGACACCACAGCATCCGGCCGGTCGATGTACATACTAGCACCCGCGATGCAAGCCCGCCGCACGGCATATCGTGGGGCGCATGACTGACGCGACACCCTCCACCCCCACCGATTCCGCTGCCGACGGCGCCCCCGACTACGACGCCATGACCCGCGACATCGCGGACGTGCCCGCCGTCGAGGTGATCACCACGGTGGCCGTGCACCTGCTGAGCGCCGCGGCGGTCAACCTGGGCCTGGACAAGCCGGACTCCGAGCACAAGGACCTCGACGAGGCCCGCAAGCTGATCACGGCCCTCGCCGGTCTGGTCACCGCGAGCGCCACCGAGATCAGCTCCTTCCACGCCGCCCCGCTGCGCGACGGCCTGAAGTCGCTGCAGCTGGCCTTCCGCGAGGCCTCGATCGTCCCGGACGAGCCGGGCCAGGGCCCGGGCGAGAAGTTCACCGGCCCGGTCTTCGGCTGATCCCCGGCCGGCCCCGTGCCGGAAAACGACGGAGGAGGGGCGGGCCGTGGATCACGGCCCGCCCCTCCTCCGTCGTTCAGCGGGTGAAGAGCGGCTCGCCGGGCGGGACCGGGGCGTCCGCCGGCAGCAGCGCCAGGTTGAGGCCGCGCACCAGGCGTGCCCGCAGAGTGGTGTCCGCCGCCAGGGCCTCGGCCACGCGGCGGGCCGCGGCGGGAGCCTGCGCGTCGGCGGCCAGGACGATCGCGAGGATTCCGTCGGCGTCCGCCCCGCCCGGGCCGAGGTGGGCGCGCAGTACGGCCGGCTCGCCGGACACGGCGGCCCGTACGGCCTCCCGTACAGCGGGGTCGGCCAGCGGGTCGGTGTCCGTGCGGCCCTCGGCGAGCGCGAGCAGCGCGGGACCGGTCAGCTGATAGGCGACCGGGCCGGCCAGGTCCAGCACCACGGTGTCGGCCTTCTCGTGGGCGGCGGCCGCCAGGGCCTGGTGCAGCGGGACGGCCACCGGCCGGGCGGCCGGGTCCCAGAGCGCGAGCGAGGCGATCGAGGTGAAGGCGGGCAGCGCCCGGCGGTCGCCCGCCCGCAGGGTCGGGACGGCCATGTCGCTGGTCTTCTCCCGCTTGAGGCCGGTCTCCGGGTCGGTCTCCACCTCGCCGAGCACCGCGACCACCGGGACCAGCAGCCGGGCGCCCTTGAGCGCGGCCAGCACCCGCGGCTCCTGGTTGCGGTCCTCGGCCCACGCGGCGAGGGCCGCGGTCAGCTCGGGATCGGCGGAGCCGTCGTCGTCGGAGAAGCCCGGGTCGGGAATGTTCTTGTTCGCCACAGTTACCCGACCCTACTGTGCCCGGTGCGCGTCGCCGCCCCGGGTACCCCGTCGCGGCCGCCGGGCCAGTACGGCGGCCAGGACGAGCAGCGCCGCTCCCGCGACCGCGGCGGCCGGGGCGCCGAGCCGGGCGGACCGCTCGGGCGGGCGGACCGGCTCGGGACCCGGGCCGAAGTACTTGGTCCCGGCCGCGGCCGGGGCGGGCACCGGGGCCTCCGGCCGCATCGCCTCCGCGACCTGGAGGGCGGCGGCGGGATCCACCATGCCGTGGCCGCGGGCGTCGTCGCGGCCGCCCGCCGGGGAGTCGGAGGCCGTGTCCTCCAGGAGCTTCTTGACCTGGGCCGGGGACAGGTCGGGGTGCGCGGCCCTGACGAGTGCCGCCGCCCCGGAGACGAAGGCCGCCGCGGCGCTGGTGCCCCAGCCCTCGTAGTAGGAACGGTCGGGGTCGGCGATGACGACGTCGACGCCGGGGGCGCTCACGGTCGCGTACCAGTTGCGCGTGGAGAACTTGGCCTTCCGGCCGCGGCGGTCGACGGCGGTCACGGCGATGACCCCCGGATAGGCGGCCGGGTAGGAGACGCGGTCGCCCGACTCGCCGCCGTTGCCCGCCGAGGCGACGACGACCACGCCCTTGGAGAGGGCGTACTGCACGGCCTCGTCCTCGCCCGCCTCGTGGTGGGCGGAGTCGCTGTCGTCGCCGAGGGACAGGTTGATGACGTCGGCTCCGTGGTCCACGGCCCATCGGATGCCTTCGGCCAGGGCGCCGCCCTTGCTCTCGCGGGCCTTGGCGCGGCCCGGGTCCCCTTCTTCGAGGATCACCCGTACCGGCAGGATCCGTGCCTGGGGGGCGATGCCGAGGACGCCCTGGCTCCGGCTGGGGCCGTGGCCGTGCCCGGCGATGATGCTCGCCATGGCCGTCCCGTGGCGGGCCCAGGCACGGTCGCCGGGGCCGGCGCCCATGCCGATGAGGTCGGTGCCGGTCAGGACCTGCCCGGACAGGTCCGGGTGGGACTCGTCGACGCCGGTGTCGAGGACGGCGACGGTCACGCCGTCGCCGCGGGTGGTTCCCCAGGCCTCCTCGGCGCGCAGGGCCAGGAGTCCCCACTGGCGGTCGCGGATGGTGTCGGCGGCGGCCGGGGCGACGGTGGCGGTCGCGAGCAGCGCGACGGCGGCGAGCACGGCCGCGCCGCGGGCGGGGGCGGAGGCGGGGGTCATCGTGCGGCCTTCGGGGCGGGTGCGGCGTCCGTGAGGCCGGTGGCGCCGGTGGCGTGCGTGGCGTCGGTGGCGTCTGTGGCGGGTGGTGCGGCGAGGGCCGCCAGGCCGGCCCCCAGGCGGTCGGCGAGGGCCTTGGCGTCGTGGCCGAGGCCGGCCTGGGCGGCCGCGCCCGTGGCGTCCTTCTTGACGAGGTCCTCGGCGGGGCGGGGGGCGTCCTGGGTGCGGCCGTCGGCGAAGGCGGAGACCGCGTAGACGACGACGGGGGCCTCGGTGCGTACGGAGGCCGTCCAGGCGGCCCGCTGACTGTCGTTGAACCCGTAGGCGGGCGGGGCGGTGAGGCGGCCGTCGAGCGTCTTCATCGTGGGCCCGTCGGCGGGGGTGAAGACCATGCCGACGGCGATCAGGGAGCTGCGGGTGGCGTCGGTGTAGGTGGCGCGCAGGACGCGGGTGCAGCCGGTGGGGGCCAGCAGGGCCTGCCAGTCCGGCGCGAGGGCGGCCGGACAGTCGGCGTCGGGGGCGAGGGCGATGCGGGTCCAGGTGCGGTCGGCGCCACCGGGGCCGGCCGAGCGGCCGGCGAGGACGGGCGGGAGGAGGCTGTCCACGGGGGCCGAGCGCCAGAGCGAGCCGGCCTTGCGGTGGGCGGCGTCGGCGGGCAGGGGGCGGTGCGCGGCGCGGTGTTCGGCCCAGGTGGTGACGGCGGCGCCGCCGAGGAGGCCGCCGCCGAGGATGAGGCAGAGGGTGGCGGCCGCGACGCGGCCGGGGTGGCGGCGCGGTGGTGCGGGGGCGGGC